>WGER01000068.1 GCA_015492645.1 Nitrospirota bacterium | reverse complement strand
GTGTGAGGAATGCCTCCAGGAGATGCCAGAACTACAGGACCTGTATGAAGAATACAGAGATGATGGTCTTGTTGTACTGGGCATTTCGGTTGACAGGTCAAAGGGCAAGGCACAGGAGGTTGTAAAGAAACTTGGAATAACCTATCCTGTGTTACACGATGAAAAGGGTGAGGTCTTCGTGGATAAGTACACTGTTGTTGGACTCCCCTCAACCTTTATAGTTGATAAACAGGGGCGTCTTGTCCTTAGACTTATTGGCAGACAGGACCTCCTGTCTGAGAGGTTCAGAGACATGATAGAGAGATTGGTCAAGGGAGGTAACCAATGAAGAGGTTTCTGACCATAATGGTCTTTGCAGTGCTACTGTTCGGGTGTCAACCCTCCACCTTTGTGATCAGCAAGGGGACAAAGGCGTATTACTTTGGCAGAGAGAGCAAGAGCCTCCAGAGACTCCTCTGCGACAGTGGTGACCTCAAAAGGATACTCCGTGATGCCACAATACCAGAGCACCTTAAGGAGGGTTTTTATATCTATGTATGTACTGAAAACCGCTCAGAGCAGAAGGTGATCTCACTCTATCAGTTTCTTACACCGGAGGAGAGAAAGAGCCTCAAGAGGGCATTTATAAGACATGGATACACTGTGAATTACGTGCCCTGTTGAGGGTAACCGGTTTGTCCCCCGTGTGGGGACTATCCTACTGGCCTCATTTCTTCCAGATACTGTTTCAGGTACTGGCCTGTAAGGGACTCCGCACAGAGGAGTGATCCTTCTGGCGGGCCTTCATAGATGATTCTGCCTCCCTGAGGTCCCCCTCCAGGGCCGAGGTCAATCATCCAGTCTGAGGTGCTGATAACATCCGGATTATGTTCTATAGCGACAACGGTATTGCCCTCCTGGACGAGTCTCTTCAGTACCCTGAGAAGGGATACCACATCTCTGTAGTGAAGCCCCACAGTGGGTTCATCAAGGATATAGAGGGTCCGCCCGCTCCTTCCACCCAGTATCTCCGCACATATCTTCAATCTCTGGGCCTCACCGCCTGAAAGGGTTGTGGCAGGCTGTCCCAGTATGAGATATCCGAGCCCCATCTCCTTAAGAACCCTCAATCTGCTGACTATCTGTTCTTCTTCATCAAAGAACTCCAGTGCCTCATCCACACTCATCTGTAGCACCTCGTAAATATTCTTCCCCCTGTAAAGGACCTTCAGCGCCTCCTCCTTGTACCTCCTCCCCTTACACTCTTCACACCTCACGTACAGGTCTTCAAAGAAGTACATCTCAAGTTTCTCAAAGCCCTCACCTTTACACCTCTCACACCTGCCACCAGGGGTGTTAAATGAGAAGAACCCGGCAGTATATCCATGGGCCTCGGCATAGGGCTGCTCGGCAAAGAGCCTCCTGATGTGGTCAAATATCTTCAGGTAGGTAACAGGATTTGACCTGGGTGTCCTGCCAATGGGTGACTGGTCGATCATCTTCACGGTCCTTATCTTTTCCACCCCGTGGAGGGAGTCGTAGGGAAGGGGCCTGTCTGAGGTGAGTTTAAAGTTCCTGGCCACCGCCCGGTAAAGCGTCTCAATGATCAGGGAACTCTTTCCAGAGCCTGAGACCCCTGTAACAACAACGAATCTGCCCAGGGGGATCCTCAGGTCCACACCCTTCAGGTTATTACCTCTGGCACCCTTCAGTACAAGGTAATCCTCGGTCCCTGAAGGATGAATCCTTCTTCGTAAGGAATGCAGGAGGTCTCTGTCAAGTCCCTTTATGTAACGCGATGTGATGGTGTCCTGACTGAGGAACTCCTGGAAACCACCGGAGAAGACCACTTCTCCACCTTCTCTTCCACCTCCGGGGCCGAGTTCAACCACCCAGTCTGCAGAAGATATTACAGAGGCATCATGCTCCACCACCACCATGGTGTTACCGGCCTCGACTATCTCTTTCATTATCCCCACGATCCTCTGGGTATCAACGGGGTGGAGACCGATTGTGGGTTCATCGAGCACATACAGTGTGCCGGTGAGTTTGGAGCCGATCTGATTTGCCAGATTCACCCTCTGGTACTCTCCACCTGAAAGCGTCTTTGTGAGCCTGTTCAGGGTCAGATATCCGAGACCAACCCTTTTCAGAAACTCGAGTTTCATCCTCACCTGCCTCAGTGCCTCTGACACAATCCCTATCTCATAATCACCAAGCCCGGGGTCCTGGAAGAAATCATACATATCATCAATGCACATCTCGCATACAGAGGCTATATCCAGGCCCTTCAGTCTGTAGGCCAGGGCCTCGGGCTTTAACCTCTTCCCATTACAACTGGGACATACCTGCTGTGTCCTGTAACGGCTCAGGAAGACCCTGACATGGAGTTTATACTTCTTCTCCTCCAGTTCATCAAAGAAGTCCTCGATGCCGTAGAAGTCTTCTGTTCCCTTGAAGATCAGTTCCCTCTGTTCAGGCGACAGTTCTCTGTAGGGTCGGTCTATGTCGATACCATACTTCTTTGCATTCCTCAACAGTTGTTCCTTCCACCATACTGCTGCTGGCTTCTGCCATGGCTCTATCGCACCTTCTTTAAGGCTCAAGTCCTCATCTGGTACTATAAGGCCCTCATCATAGACCAGGATATTGCCAAACCCCTTGCACTCCTCACAGGCCCCCACAGGATGGTTGAAAGAGAACAGCAGAAGGGATGGTTCAGGTAAGTTCAGTCCACAGTGGTCACAGGTGTTGGCAGATGAGAACTGTAACCTTACCCTCTCACCATCCCTGAACAACACAACCCCTACCCTCTCTCCCCCCTCCCTCCAGGCAATCCCAACCGAGTCATATAGCCTCTCAGGTTCTCCTATCACAACCCTGTCCACTACCACCTCAAAGGGACCCCTGCTGTCAGGTGTAAGTTCATGGAATTCCCTTCCGTCCCAGATCCTGTAAAATCCCTTCTTCATCAGTTCATGGGGGTGTTCCTCAGTATGGAAAACAATTGCGGCCCTCTCGGAGTGGTGATTCTCCAATAGATAAACCACAACCTGGTCCACCGTCCATCTCCTGATCTGCCTGCCACAGGATGGGCAGAAGGGGGTTGAGACCTTTGAATAAATCACCCTGAGGTAGTCGTATATCTCGGTTAGAGTGCCCACTGTGGAGCGTGACCCCTTAACAGGATTATGCTGCTGCAGGGCGATGGCAGGCCTGAGGTTCCTGATAGAGTCCACATCAGGTCGATCCAGTTTTTCAAGGAATAATCTTGCATAAGTGGACAGTGACTCTATAAATCTCCACTGTCCCTCTGCAAAGATGGTATCAAAGGCAAGGGAAGACTTTCCTGAGCCAGATACCCCCGTGATTACGATCAGTCTGTCGTGGGGAAGACTTAGGTTGATATTCTTCAGGTTGTTCTGTCGTGCTCCCTCAATCTCCAGGTATCTCATCAGACCTTTGTACAGTACTCTGCTACAAGGTCACCAACCTCTGTGGTGGTATAGCCCATCTTTCCAGCAGCAAGGCTCTTCAGGTGCTTGGAAGTGACCTCCATAACAGCCCTCTCTATTGTCTGGGATGCCTCAATCTCTCCGAGATGCTCCAGCATCATCC
The DNA here is from genome assembly GCA_015492645.1 of Nitrospirota bacterium. Taxonomy (GTDB): domain Bacteria; phylum Nitrospirota; class Thermodesulfovibrionia; order Thermodesulfovibrionales; family JdFR-85; genus JdFR-85. The sequence continues at coordinate 104,643 of WGER01000068.1, read as the reverse complement.
CTGCAGCACAGATTGCGGCAAGGGGGTTTATCATATTCTTACCTGTGTACTTGGGGGCTGAACCACCTATCGGTTCAAACATGCTCACACCTTCAGGGTTTATATTGCCTCCAGCAGCGATCCCCATACCCCCCTGGATCATGGCCCCCAGGTCTGTAATAATGTCTCCAAACATGTTGTCAGTCACTATCACATCAAACCACTCAGGGTTTTTAACGAACCACATCGTGATCGCATCCACATGTGCATAATCGGTCTTTATATCCGGGAACTCACCTGCCACCTCCTCGAAGACCCTCTGCCAGAGGTCCCATGCATAGGTGAGCACATTCGTCTTTCCACAGAGGGTGAGTTTCTTCTCCTTGTTCCTCTTTCTACAGTACTGAAAGGCGAACCTTATACACCTTTCAACCCCGAATCTGGTATTTATAGACTCCTGGATAGCCACCTCCTGGGGGGTTCCTCTCCTCAGAAACGCCCCGCCTCCTACATACAATCCTTCAGTATTCTCTCTCACCACCACAAAGTCTATATCCTCTGGCCCTTTGTCCTTGAGTGGACAGTCTACACCTGGGTAGAGTTTGACGGGTCTCAGGTTGATGTACTGGTCCAGTTCAAACCGGATCCGGAGGAGTATCCCTCTTTCCAGCACACCTGGCTTCACATCAGGATGTCCTATCGCACCCAGCAGAATAGCATCGTGCTGCCTCAACTCATCTATCGCGCTATCCGGAAGTGTCTCCCCTGTCCTTAGGTACCTTTCACCGCCAAAGTCATACTCCGTGAAGTCCAGTTTGAACTGAAATCTGTCAGAGACGGCCTTAAGGACCTTTACCGCCTCTCTGACCACTTCAGGGCCAGTGCCATCACCGGGTATGAGGGCGATATTGTAACTCTCCATAATATAACCTCCCTATTCATCCTTCCATCCATACTCCCCAACAAGGGGTACAAACAGACACAGCGTATGATAGGACTCTATAAAATCCTCATCTCTTTTTACCAGTTTCACCAGTTGCTGGCTGTATTTACTGCCCACAGGAGCGACAATTATACCACCATCAGAGAGTTGTTCCTTAAGGGGTCTGGGGATTTCAGGTGCACCTGCGGTGATAATAATCCTCTCAAAAGGGGCATACTCAGGGAGTCCCTTGGTCCCGTCGCCGACAAAGACCTTCACATTTTCATATCCCAGTTCTCTTAATATCTCCTCTGCCCTTTCAGCCAGTGAGGGGATTCTCTCTATGGTATATACCTCTCTTGCCAGTTCTGCAAGCACTGCGGCCTGATATCCTGATCCTGTCCCTACTTCAAGGACCCTTTCATCCCCTTTCAACTCCAACAACTCTGTCATCTTCGCCACCATATACGGTTGAGAGATGGTCTGGCCCTCCCCGATGGGTAGTGCCATATCATCATATGCCCTGTAAAGGTCCTCCTCCCTTACAAAGAGGTGCCTTGGCACCTTCAACATCGCCTTCAATACCCTCTCGTCAGAGATGCCTCTCTGAACCAGTTGCCTCTCTACCATCATCCTCCTCTGCGTGCCAAAGTCCATTTAACCAGACGATACTCAGATAAGCCTCGCCCCGAGGACATTCTTCATTATCCGGAGACCGGCCTCATGATCTTCTCTGCTTAGACCAGCAACTGCGTCTGTGACCACCTCTACATTGTATCCCCTTAATACCGCATCAGAGGCGGTGAAGAGGACACATATATGGGTAACACATCCTGTCAACCTTACTGTATCCACACCCAGTCTTGTGAGATGCTCCTCTAAGGAGGTGTTATAAAAACCCGAGTAGGTGGTCTTTTCTACCACTATATCCGAGGGCTCAGGTGCGAGTTCCTCCACCACCTTTGCCCCCTCAGTCCCCTTCACTGCATGGACAGGCCAGCCGAATTTCTCAAACTCCCTGTCATCAGGCTCATGGGCATCACATATGTAAATCACAGGCTCTCCCTCTCTTCTCGCCCTCTCTATCTCCCTCCTGATTGCGGGTATCACCTTCCTCGTCTCAGGCACCTCTAAGGGCGCGCCTTCTTTAACAAAGTCGTTGAGCATATCGATCACAAGTAGCGCCCTCTTCATAACTCACCTCCTCCTGATTTGTTTCCTCTACATCCTTAATTATCTTCAAAACTCAAGCCCATTGTCAAACAATAAATTTTACCTTAAGGTAAATTGTCGATAGAATTTCAACTACAACTTGTGGAATGCAGAGGAATTCAGCCCAGGAAAATATTACGATTTTCCTGGGATCCCTGCCGAAAGACAGAAATCGGAAGTCGGAAATCAGAGGTCAAAAGACCCCTTTCGTCTGAGTTCAGACCTCTGACTTCCGACTTCTGTTCAGCGACACCTCCAGTGCGTGCCAAATGTAAGAAGGAATTACCCTCTGGGTGAAAAAGGGTTAAAGCTGCCAGTGCTGCCTGTTGCCCATCGCCTATCGCCTCTTGCCTTCTCTGTCCGAACCAGCACTGCCCGCTTAACAAATCTATCGCATAAATCATGTTCTGAGGCAGGGCCATATGGCAAACACCGTAAGGTGAGGACCGCCCGAGATCTGGAATGCAGACTATGGAATCTCGAGCCTGAAGAAGTCCTCCCTCAAAAGGATGACTCCCCTCCTCAAGACCCTGATCAGATCTTCCTTCTTCCACCTGTCAATCACCCTGGTAACAGTTTCCCTTGACAGTCCTGCCATGTCAGCGATCTCCTGGTGAGTAAGGGGTATATCAAGGAGCATCCCGTTTTCCTGAGGCTTCCCATGCCTTGTCATAAGCGTCAAGAAGAGCACCTTCATCCTGTCAGTGGCGTTCTTCAGGTTCAGCATGTATATCTTTCTCCATGCCTCTCTCAGCCTCCTGCTGAAGATCTTGAGCAGTGACATGGTGAATTTGAAGTTCCTCAGAAGTTCATTAAAGTCCTCTTCTGTGATCAATGCCACGGTGGAGTCCTCCATGGCCTCAACAGTAGCAGGTACCGTCTTTTTGTCTATCAGGGAAACCTCACCAAAGAACTCCCCTGAGGTATGGATCGCCAGTATAATCTCCTTCCCATCTTCTGTCACCTGGGTCACCTTTACCTTACCGGATAGCACTATATACATGACCCTATTTGTGTCCTTCTCATAGAGTATAATGCTACCCTTTTTAACTCTTTTAATCCTTAACATCCCTTTGATCTCTTCAAGGTCTTCATCTGTCAGTTCTGAGAATAGGTCTATATCTCTCAGTCTTTCCATTCACTAAGAGCCTCTTCGAGAGCCCTTACCACCTGTGGGTCATATCTCTGACCCTCGTCCTTCTTTATCTCCTTCAGGGCACGGCTTCTGGAGTAGGCCTTTCTGTAGGGTCTATCAGAGATCATGGCACAGTAAGAATCTACCACATAGAGCACTCTCGACAACAGCGGTATCTCCTCTCCTTTCAGACCATCAGGATAACCCTTCCCGTCGTATCTCTCATGATGATGCAGTATAATATTCTTCACTTCTTCCGAAAATTCAAAGTCATTCAGGAGGGTGAGGAGGGTATAGGGATGGAGTATTATGGTCCTCTTTTCAGCCCTGCTCAAAAACCTCTTCTTCAGCAGCCTTTCATCTGCTGTCAATAAACCGAGGTCGTATATAAGCGATACATACAGACCGATCTTCTTCTCCTCTTCCGTCACATCTAATCTGTCAAGCACCCGCATCATGAGGTCGGTCACCAGTCCAATATCCTTGTGATATTTCTTCTTTGCCTGGATCAATCCCTCAAAATTGTTCACAAACTTCTTGTATTCCTCTTCATTGTAGGCCTGTTGATATATCCTCTGGATCAGATGCGAGAGCCTTTCACTTATGGCAGTAGCAATATAGAGGTCTTTTTCTGTAAATGGTTCCATCGTCCTTTTGTTATTGAGGTTCAGGACCCCAACCACCTCTTCACCCATCTTAATTGGCACACTGAGCAATGACTTAGTGGTGTAATGAGGCATACTCTTTCGGGCAAATCTCGGATCATTCTCTATATCCTTAACCAGCAGTGGTCTGCCTTCAAGGGCAACCCAGCCGGCAATCCTGTCACCCATTTTTAACCTCGTCTTCTTTATTGTTACATCATCCACCCCTCTCGCACTCTTTATTAGCAGATCATCGGTGATCTCATCCCTCATCATGATGGAACATATATTGAGATCCAGGAGTTCTGAGATGAAGTCAGTGAAGAGATCCAGCACCCTGTCAATCAGGACCTCTCTCCTCTTCTTCTCACTCTTCGGTATCTCAACGGATATCACCACTCCCTCAGTTGTATTCTCTGCCTTCACCATCCAACCGAGGACCTCGCATATCCTCCTTGCTATGTATATCTTCATGAACTCCTCTTTTCTCTCAAGAAACCTGACAGAGTTCTGGAAGAGGGCCAGAAGTTCCTCGGGTAGGGGCCTTGATGCCTTGATAATCAATTTTATTGACTCATCAACCCTGTATAGTACGCTCATGGAGTCACCAGAGTCCAGATAACTCGCAATCACCTCCAGGACATAAAAAAAGAACCTTGTGATATTTATCTTGTCTCCTATAATATCAGGACCGGGGGGTTCTGGCACCACAGAAAAGATAATCGCCTTCCTGGTAAGCAGATTCTTTACAAAACGGGATCCCTCTATCTCAGTGAGGACCTCTCTCAGATTTATAATGTCCCTCTTTATGGTCCTTAACTCGTCTTCATGCCTGAGGAAGTCGATCAGATTCTCCACTATCTCTATCAGGACATCCGTCTCCTTACCGATAATCTCGAAGAACTCCTTCTGTTCCAGAGGTGAAAGCCCTTCTGACTGCTGTAGATAATAGATAGCCCCCTTGATCGAATTCAAAGGTGTCCTAAGGTCATGGGAGACCCTGGTGATAAAGTCAGTCTTTGCGAGGTCCATCTCTATCAACTTTCTGTTCAGTTCCTCCACCTCTGTGGCCTTTGCCTTCAACTGATTCATCAGATAGGCGTTCTCGATCGCAATCGCTGCCTGATTTGCTATCAGTTTCAGCAGGGAGAGGTCGTCTTCAGTGAAGGGAAAGCCATCGACCTTGTCGTTGATATTTATCACACCAAGGAGTTTATCCCTGCAGATGAGAGGTACAGCCATAAAAGAACGGGTCTTATACCGATCTCTCTTTGCCACTCTTTTAAACCTGGCATCTTTCTCAATGTCAGTTACAAGCACGGGAGTCCTGTTTAAAGCGACTGTACCTGCAATCCCTTCACCAAGTTGGATCTTGTAAGTATGCATAAATCCTGACTCCAGTCCCCTTGCTGCAAGGATCCTCAGTTCATTTTTCTCATTCAGGAGCATCAGAGAGCCCTTGGAGGCCTTTGTGTAGTTGATAGCAATATCAAGGACAAAATTGGATATCACAGCAATATTATTGGTAGAGATAATGGTATTGGATATCTCCTGAATAACCTCGTATTTCTTCCTGTACAGGGCCTCCACACCATTCTCCACTGAAGACATATCTTCTATTATAGCAACTTCTGTATGGTCCAGATCCGGAACCTGGTCTTTCATTCTACTGTCACGCTCTTTGCCAGGTTCCGGGGCTGGTCAACATTATGCCCCCTTAATACTGCTATATGGTAGGCCAGCAGTTGTAAGGGAATTACTGTCACAAAGGGAGAAAGGAGGGAATGAATAGATGGAACAGTCATTACTATCTCTGCCTTGTCTCTTAGACACTCAGGATCATCCGTGACTGCTATCACCCTCCCTCCTCTCGCCCTCACTTCCTCTATATTTGAGAGTGTTTTAACAAAGAGAGCATCTACAGGACATACAAAGACAACAGGAACCCCATCCTCCACAAGTGCAATAGGCCCGTGCTTCATCTCACCTGCAGGATATCCCTCAGCATGAATGTACGAGATTTCCTTCAGTTTCAGGGCTCCCTCCATCGCTATTGGATAATTTATGCCCCTTCCGAGAAAGAGAAAATCCCTTGCGTTTATAAAATTGCCCGATATCTCCTTGATCCATCCGTCAAGCCGGAGGACCTTTTCCATAGCCTCAGGCACCTTCATAAGGTGCCTCTTCAGGGAATCAAACTCCTCTCTTGAAAGTATTCCCCTCTTCATACCCACTGCTATTGCAAACACGGAAAGGGCGGCCAGTTGAGTGGTGAAACTCTTGGTAGAGGCAACCCCTATCTCTGGGCCTGCCCGGGTATAAATAACAGAGTCAGCCTCTCTTGCTGCAGTGCTCCCCACAACATTACATATAGTCAATACATGGGCATTTCTGCTTTTCGCCTCCCTTTGTGCAGCAAGTGTGTCGGCAGTCTCTCCTGATTGGGTTATGGAGATAAAGAGGGTCTTCTTTTTGATTATTGGATTCCTGTATCTATACTCAGAGGCGATATCGATATCCACTGGTATCCTTGCAAGGGTCTCTATAATATATCGCCCCACAAGACCAGCATAGTAGGATGTGCCACAGGCAACAATCTGGACCCTCTCAATATCTATCATATCTCTTATGCTGAGATGTAATTCATCCAGTATACTCAATGGGTCATCCATCCACTCTCCCAGGGTATTCATGACAGCCCCGGGCTGTTCAAAGATCTCCTTCAACATGAAATGTTCATAACCGCACTTTTCAGCCTGTGATGCAGGTATATCTATTACTGTCATCCTGTGTCCAGGTTCAACCAATCTTTTTTCGTACAGGTTATATATCTCAACCCCCCTGCAGTTCAGTTTGCAGAAGTCCCCATCCTCCAGGATGAGAAAATGCTTTGTATATGGAAGGACAGCAGGGATATCTGAGGCAAAGAAGTAGTTGTCTCCATCAACACCAATTACTAAGGGACTCCCATTTCTGACCGCATAGAGGGTGTCAGGGGTCCTTTCTGATAGAATCCCGAGGGCAAAGGAGCCCTGGAGTTCTGAGATTGCTGCCCTGATAGCCTCCTCCATGCTCAACCCCTTCTTCAGATTAAGTGCGATCAGGTGGGGTACAACTTCAGTGTCAGTTTCAGAACTGAAACTGCACCCTACCGAAAGAAGTTTCTGTCTGAGTTGTCTGAAGTTTTCGATTATACCATTATGCACAACAGCGATCCCATCCACTGCATGGGGGTGGGCGTTTTCTGTAGATGGCACCCCATGGGTCGCCCATCTTGTATGGGCTATGCCTATATTGATCTGCCTTTCTGTGGATGGTAACAGGTCCTCTAAGTCACTGATCTTACCCCTCGTCTTGTACAGACTGAGTCTGGTGCTATTGAGAAAGGCGATACCGGCAGAGTCATAACCTCTGTACTCCAGCCTCTTCAGACCTTCCAGCAGAAGATTTACTGAACCATTCCTTCCAATATACCCGAAGATTCCACACATCTCTTCTTTTGAAAAGCAAAAAATGTGCCACAACCATGAATCGTCTTCACATTTGAATCCCTCAAAGAAATCGAGAATAGATCTCCACCTGTCAGGTTTTCTTTACAGTTTCTAAAGACCACAATGTATCTGATGGTAACAACCCCTGAGACAATACAGAGGAGTTAATCTGGCACTCCGGACACTCTGGCGGAGGGGGTGGGATTCGAACCCACGGTGGGCACAGGGCCCACAGCGGTTTTCGAGACCGCCGCCTTAGTCCACTCGGCCACCCCTCCTGTCTGGACCCTTCAGGGGCAGATATATATGAAAAGTCGTCCCCTCTGCAGATGACTGAACCTCTACCCTGCCATCGAGCAGAGTCACATTCTTCTGCACTATCGCAAGGCCGAGACCTGTACCACCCTCCTTCTTTGAGAAGAATGGTTGAAAAATTCTCTCCCTTATCTCCTCGGGTATGCCATAACCGGTATCAGAGATACTGATCAGTGCAAATCCGTCAGCCTTTGTAGTTGATACACTCAATCTCCCACCTCCTGGCATTGCCTCCAAGGCATTCTGCACCACATTGGTGACCGCCTGTTTCAGCAAGACTTCGTCTGTCACCACCTTATCCAACTCTATATTATAAACCACCTCAACCCCCTTCATATCCTTTACAGAACCTTCCACCAATTCCTTCAGCATAACCTCAAGACTCACCTCTACGGGTGTGGGGGTAACAGGTCTCGCAAAAGACATAAAATCGTCGATTATCCGGTTCATGGTCTGCAATTCCCTGTATATCACCCTTATCTCTGGCCTCTGCCTGAGATCCCTATCCCTCATAAGCATCTTTGCATAACCAGAGATTACCGCCATTGGGTTGCGGAGTTCATGGGCGATTCCAAGGGATATCTCCCCCAGCGAAGACAGGTGGTCCTTGAGCCTGACCTGTCTCTCCAGTGCCTTCACCTCTGTAATGTCTGTAAATACTATTATAAAGCCTATCTTCTGGCCTCTCCGGTCATAAAGACCTGTCTTAGACAGTCCAAGCCATATCTCCTCTCCCTTCCGATTCCTGTAGAGAAACTCCCTCCTTTTTATCTCTCCAGGTCCTTTCAGTATATCCACCATTGGAGGGCCAAACACCTCCTCTAGGGCCTTCCCCACCAACTCTGACTCATTGAGCCCCAGTATCCTGCAGGCAGAGGTATTTACCCGGGTCACCCTGTAGTCATTGTCGAAACTCACAACACCACTTGGCACACTCTGCAGTATGTTGTTGCTGTAACTCTCTATCTCATCGGCCCTCCTCTCAGCCAGGCCCTTTAACCTCTTCAACTCCTCCTCCTTCTGTTTTAATTGACAAACAAGGTCCTGAAAGGTCTCAACCACAAAGGATACATCTGATCTATGCTCCTGGCTCCTCTGGCTCCTGAGTCTCATGTTTCTCATGAATAAAAAAAAGAGAAGGAGAAGAAGAATCGGAATGAGACTGACCAGAAAGGGCATTAAGTGGTTCATCCCTTTATCACACCGAGTGGTCTCATCTTTGCGATTTTTCTTGAAAGCCCTGCCCTGTGAACCACCTCAACCACATTTGATATATCCTTGTATGCCTCAGATATCTCTTCAGCAAGTGTCTTCTTGCCCGCGCTCCTTACAAGAATCCCCGAGGCCTCCAACTCCTTTGCGATCGCCCTCCCCTTTGCCACCTTTATCGCCTGGTGACGGGAGAGTACCCTGCCGGCACCATGACAGGTGGATCCGAAGGTCTCCCTCATCGCCTGCTCTGTGCCCACAAGCACATAGGATGCCCTCCCCATATCCCCTGGAATCAGCACAGGCTGACCAACCTGCCTGTACGCCTCAGGTAATTCTGGGTGACCTGGTGGAAAGGCCCTTGTCGCGCCCTTCCTGTGCACAACCAGTTCCATCTCTCTACCGTCAACCCTATGGGTCTCTACCTTTGCTATGTTGTGCGCAACATCATAAACCACACTAAGGCCAAGGGCCTCTCTTGATGCCTTCATCACCCTCATCACAGCCTCTCTGCACCAGTGGGTGATGCACTGACGGTTTGCCCATGCGTAGTTTGCAGCCGCCTTCATCGCACCCATGTACTGCTGAGCCTCTTCTGTAGTAAATGGGGCGCAGGCCAGTTCCCTGTCCGGCAGTTCGATACCGTACTTTCTGACCGCTTTCTCCATCAATTCTATATAATCGGTACACACCTGGTGTCCAAACCCTCTGGAGCCAGTATGGATCATAATGGTGATCTGGTCCTTGAAGAGGCCAAAGACCTGTGCCACCCTTTCGTCGTATATCTCCTCCACATACTGGATCTCAAGGAAGTGATTCCCGGAACCGAGGGTCCCCTGCTGCGCCATTCCCCTCTCATAGGCCTTATCACTGATCACATCAGGATCGGCCCCTTCCAGCATACCTCCTGACTCAATTCTGTCCAGGTCCTCAGGCTCACCATAACCTGCCTCAACTGCCCACCTTGCTCCCTTCCTCAACAGTTGTCTATGATCCGTCCTTGAAAGTCTGAGTTTGCCCTTTGATCCAACCCCTGATGGTATCTCCTGATACAGGACCTCCACGAGGTCCCTCATCCTGGAGAGCACCTCCTCCTTCCGGAGGTTGCTCCTCAGGAGCCTCACACCTCAATTGATGTCGTATCCAACCCCTCCCGGGGAGACTATCCCTTCCCTGGTATCAAAGGCGGCCACCCCACCAATAGCAAAACCATACCCCGTATGGACATCAGGCATCGCAAGGGACGCCTTCTGGATGCCGGGAAGGGTCGCCACATTCGCCACCTGTCTTACAGAACCCTCTTCAAGAAACCTCTCCAGTATCCTGTCCACATAGATTATCCCCTTCACCCTCATTCCCCGGACAAACCCCTGAGATATCTCTAATCTACACTCATCGATCCTTTTAATCTCTCTCTCCATTACTATCACCTCCCTGGTTAGTTGTCTCAAATATCAAAGACCACCTCCGCAACCCACTGGCCATCTCTCTTTTCTATCCTCAGGTTATGGTATGTAGCAGCCTTTAGAAGCAGACCCCTGTCGTGCCTGTCGGGATCAAATTCCTCACCAATAACAAATGCCTCTATCCTCCTTTCTGTGAGGCTGTCAATCCTGACATCTCTTCCTATAAAACCATAGGTATCAAATTGAAATATCAACTCATTCAGCCAGCCCACATAGAGACTCTCTAAGGACTCACCGTAAACATTGACCTTTGTCTCTTTTGACCCTCTCACCCTGGTAATGTCAGTTATAAGAGAATACAGGCCCCTGGCACTATTGACAAAGAGGTCTTCCAGGCTTTCGCCGTAGACCCTCAAACCCACATCACCCGAGATATCAAGGACCTCAAATTCAGGATTCATTATTTTCCTAATCTATATTTTATCTCAAAATAGAAAAAGTTTGCCTCACACCTTTACAACAACTTCCAAATTTTGAGATTTAAATCACTTGCAAAATATCCAGTATTTTGATATTCTAATATAGTATGGCTGCTAAACTGGGGCAGTTGCTCATAGCCTCTAACCTGATCACAGAGGCCCAGTTAAAGGAGGCACTAAACCTTCAGAAAAAGGAGGGGGGAAGACTCGGATCGAAACTCGTCAAACTCGGCTACATAACCGAGGATCGTCTTGTCGAATTTCTCAGTAAACAATACGGTGTGCCATCAATCAACCTCTCAAACTATGAGATTGACCCTTCAGTCATAAAACTCATACCTGCCGAAATGGCCAGAAAGTACATGGTGATCCCTGTAGCAAGGGTTGGGGCTACCCTCACGGTGGCAATGGCTGATCCCTCAAACCTCTTTGCGATTGACGATATAAAGTTCATGACAGGTTATAATGTGGAGGCGGTGGTGGCCCCTGAGTCTGCAATAATGGAGGCGATACAGAAGTACTACAACTCCAAGGGTGCCCTGGTAGAGAAAAAGGAAACATCAGGCACCATCAATCCAAGGGATTTCACCATCTCCGATGTGGAAGAACTTGAAGAAGAGGAGGGTATTGATATAGAAGAGACACCCACCGTGGATGTGGAGGAGTTTGATAAACTGGTCGGCACCGCCCTTGAAAGCATTGAGACGGTGGAGGAAAAAGAGGAAGAGGAGATCATCAGGGAAGTTGAAGCACCCATTGTTAAACTGGTTAACGGGATTCTCTTAAATGCCGTCAAACAGGGCGCCAGCGATATCCATATAGAACCTTATGAGTCAGTACTCAGGGTGAGATACAGGATTGACGGTGTGCTGTATAATATCATGAATCTGCCAATAAAGATAAAGAATGCTGTCACCTCCAGGATAAAGATCATGTCCAAGTTAGATATTGCTGAGAGGAGGCTACCCCAGGACGGCAGAATAAAACTGAAACTTGGAAGAAAGAGGGAGGTTGACCTCCGTGTCTCAACCCTGCCCTGCCTCTTTGGTGAAAAAACGGTCTTGAGGATCCTGGACAAATCGAATCTCCAGATCGATATGACAAAACTCGGGTTTGAGGACGACCAGTTGAAGGACTTTATGGAGGCGATAGAAAAACCCTACGGGATGGTACTTGTTACAGGGCCTACGGGAAGTGGTAAGACCACGACCCTCTACTCCGCCCTCAACCATCTGAACAGACCAGGCATAAACATAATGACAGCAGAAGACCCTGTAGAATACAACTTTCACGGTATCAACCAGGTACAGGTAAGAGAGGAGATAGGGCTCACCTTCGCCTCCGCCCTCAGATCATTCCTGAGGCAGGACCCAGATATCATAATGGTGGGAGAGATCAGGGACTTTGAAACGGCCGAGATAGCCATCAAGGCCGCCCTGACAGGCCATTTAGTACTCAGCACACTCCATACCAATGACGCCCCGAGCACAGTGACAAGGCTTTTAAATATGGGTATTGAACCCTTCCTTGTGTCCTCATCGGTAATCCTGATCCTTGCCCAGAGGCTGGCAAGGAGGATATGCAATAACTGTAAGACGGAGGAGAAGATCTCGGAGAAGGCCCTGCTTCAGGTTGGCTTCAGAGAGGATGAACTGAAAGAGGTGAAGTGTTTTAAAGGAAAGGGGTGTCCTGTCTGTAATAACTCAGGATACAAGGGAAGGGTGGCCCTATATGAGGTGATGCCTGTGAAGGACGAATTAAAGGAACTCATCCTGGAGGGGGCCTCTGCACAGGAGTTGAAGAAGACTGCAATAAGGATGGGAATGAAGACACTCCGCAGAAGTGGACTGAATAAGGTGAAGGCGGGTATAACCACAATAGAAGAGGTGCTCAGGGTGACCTTTGAAGACTGATAGAAAGGAGGCTGAATATGGCTACTCTCTATGATCTGCTAAAATTAATGATCGAAAAGGGTGCATCGGATCTGCATATCACCACCGGAAGTCCTCCCCGTCTCAGGATAGACGGGAAACTGGTATCTATAGATCACCCTCCGCTCACTCCTGCAGATACCAAGACCCTATGCTACAGCATCATGACAGATGCACAGAAGCACAGATTTGAAGAACAGAATGAACTGGACTTCTCCTTCGGAATCAAAGGACTCAGCCGTTTCAGGGCAAACGTATTTATGCAGAGGGGTGCAGTGGCAGGTGCCTTCAGGACAATCCCCTTTGAGATAAAGACCTTCAGAGAACTGGGTCTACCAGAGATACTGAACGATCTGGTAAAAAAACCGAGGGGACTCATTCTGGTTACTGGACCTACCGGCTCTGGAAAGACCACCACACTTGCTGCCATGATTGACAGGATCAACCAGGAAAGAGAAGAACACATCATCACAATTGAGGACCCCATTGAGTATCTACACCCCCATAAGAAGTGCTTGGTAAACCAGAGAGAGGTGACTGCTGATACTGCCTCTTTCCATACCGCCCTGAAGTATATCCTCAGGCAGGACCCTGATGTGGTCCTGATAGGAGAGATGAGAGACTTGGAGACGATAGAGGCTGCCCTCAGGGTCTCAGAGACAGGACATCTCACCCTTGCCACACTCCATACCAACTCTGCTGTACAGACGATTAACCGAATAATAGATGTCTTCCCACCACATCAACAGGATCAGGTGAGGGTGCAGTTGTCATTTGTGCTGGAGGGAATAATCGCACAGCAGTTGATACCCCGGAGAGACGGCAGGGGAAGGGTCCTTGCAGTGGAAATCCTCGTGCCAACCCCTGCAATAAGGAACCTGATAAGGGAGGACAAGATACACCAGATATACTCTATGATGCAGACAGGTCAGGCCAAATACGGGATGCAGACAATGAACCAGTCTCTTTATGAACTCTACACTAAGGGGCTCATCTCCTATGAGGATGCCGTGGGCAGATCCCCAATCCCTGAGGAACTGCTACAGATGATCCACAAGGGACCTGCAAAACCAACAATGGTAAAGAGATAGTAAGAGGAGGGAGGCGATGGCCACAGTATTTCAATGGTCTGGAAAGAATGTAAAGGGTCTTATCGAGACAGGTGAGATGGTAGCCTCCTCCAAAGAAGAGGTTATAGCACAACTGAGGCGGAGAAACATCGTTCCAACCCTTGTTACAGAAAAGAAGAAGACAAGGGCGGGTCTCACCTTTGGTCGGAAGAAGGTAAAGGAAAAGGATATTGTGGTCTTCACCAGGCAGTTTGCGACCATGATAGATGCAGGATTACCCCTTGTTCAGGCCCTTGATATACTGTCAACCCAGGTTGAGAACAAGACCTTTGGAGAGGTCCTGAAACAGGTAAAGACAGATGTGGAGGGAGGTTCTACCTTCGCAGATGCCCTCAAAAAACATCCCAAGGTCTTCAGCGAACTCTATGTAAACATGGTGGCAGCGGGTGAGGCAGGCGGTATACTGGATACCATCCTGGCAAGGCTGGCCAATTACATAGAAAAGGCGATGAAACTGAAGAAGAAAGTGAAGGGTGCCATGATCTACCCCTCTGTTGTAACATCGGTTGCGATTATTGTGATCTCTATAATAATGATCTTTGTGGTTCCCACCTTTGAGAAGATGTACTCAGGAATGGGTGCCACCCTGCCCTTCCCAACAAGGATCGTGATCAACATCAGCAACTTCCTTGCAGGCATCGGAGGCCTGATCATTCTTGGCGCTATAGTTGCACTGGCCATCTTCATCATGCAACTCCGGAGGACCGAAAAGGGCAAGTTTGCCGTGGACAGGGTGATACTCGGACTGCCCGTCTTTGGACAGATCATACAGAAGGCGGCAATAGCCAAATTTACCAGGACACTGGGAACCCTGGTGAGCAGCGGGGTCCCCATACTGGACGGTCTGGAGATTACTGCAAAGACCTCTGGAAATAAAGTTATAGAGAAGGCGATATTTGAGGTAAGAAAGGACGTAGCCGAGGGTAAGACGATTGCTGAACCCCTTATGAGGACAAAGGTCTTTCCTCCGATGGTCAACCATATGATATCTGTGGGTGAGTCAACAGGGGCCCTTGACAGTATGCTCAACAAGATTGCTGACTTCTATGACGATGAAGTGGATGCAGCAGTAGCAGCCCTCACATCCCTTATAGAGCCGTTCCTGATGGTATTTCTGGGAGGCACGGTCGGTTTCATCATTATATCCATGTATCTGCCTATATTTAAGATGGGTGAACTCATTAAGTAAGTCCAAGTGAACGAGACATATCCATTGAGGCGAGGGTTCTATATCCTCTGCCTTTACAGGTTTCTCACCTGTGTGGTCCTTATACCTCTAAAAGAGAGTCTCACCACTATATCTCCTGGAGAGAAATACATATTCACATGGATAGCCCTCCTTATAGGATTCACCATCCTGTCTGTACCCATCTATTCATCGGTCAAGGCACACAGGAAGAGGTCAATCCTCTTCTTCTATGGACAGTTGATTGCGGATGTGGTATTCGTTGAGGTATTGATATTGCTGACAGGTGGGATAGAGAGTTGGTTTTCATTCCTCTTCATAATCCTGACCATAGTCTCTGCTGTGGTTATTGGTAGAAGGGGTGGATATATCATAGGCACAATGGCCGGACTCATCTATGGTGCCATGATAGACCTTCAGTACTATGGGTTGCTACCCGTCAGATATGATACAAACTATCAATTCAGGGAGTTCTTCTACAATATCTCCCTTAACTTCCTCGGAATATACCTCACTGCCTTCCTGATGGCCCATCTATTGAAGAGACTGGAGAGGACATCTGAGAGCCTCCTGAAGAAGGATACTGACCTGAGAGAACTGGTCAAGTTTCAATCAGAGGTCATAGAGAACATCCCGAGCGGACTGTTCACCACCGATAACTCTGGCAGGATAACCCTGTTTAATTCGGCTGCTGAGAAGATAACTGGTAAAGCCGCTCAGGAGGTCTATGCAAGACCTATCACAGAGGTATTCCCCTTTCTGAGCCTTCCCCTGTCAACAGGAAGACTCCAAGGGACCATATCCAGAGGTGGCAAGCCTGTATTTATAGGAATGAATATCTCAGAATACACAAACGCCCAGGGAGAGAAGGTTGGGTATATAGGAACCTTCCAGGATGTCACAAAGATCATCCAGATGGAGGAGATGGTCAAGAGAAAGGAAAAACTCGCAGCAATCGGGGAACTCTCAGCAAGTATTGCCCATGAGTTGAGAAACCCGCTCGCCTCTATCAAGAGTTCCTTCGAGATGCTTCGGGAGAACCATCTGCCGGAGGAGACCAGGAGGAGGCTGATGGATATAGCCATCTCAGAGATGGACAGACTCAACCGTATTGTGAGAGACTTTCTTCTCTACTCCAATCCCAGGCCACCGGAAAAGTCAGAGTTCTCTCTGACAAAGATGGTGGAGGATGTGATAGACGCATTCAGTAACACCCATGAGGGTGTTAACTTCAGTACAGATATAAAAGGTGAAATCAACATAATTGCAGACGAGGGAAAGATAAGACAGGTCCTCTGGAATGTCCTGTCCAATGCCGTGGATGCCACCAAGGGTAAGGGTGAGGGCGAGGTGAGGGTGATTGTGGACAGAGATATGCAAAAGGCTATAATAAAAGTAATGGACAACGGATGCGGTATCCAAGAGGCCGATCTTGAGAAGGTCTTCTACCCATTCTTCAGTAGAAAGGAACACGGCACCGGCCTCGGGCTTGCAATAGCATACAGGATCATAGAGGAACATGGAGGCACCATTACCGTAAGATCAAAGGTCAATGAAGGCTCAGAATTTACCATCCTGCTACCACTGGAGGATAGATGAAAAAGGACAGAATACTGCTGGCTGAAGATGAAAAGGGGATGAATGAGGTCCTGAGGATACTCCTTGAAAATGAGGGGTATGAAGTTACCTCTGTCTTCAATGGTGAGGATGCCCTCAGGTCTCTGGAGTCTGAGATATTTGACATAGTAATCACGGACATAAAGATGCCGGGGGCAGACGGTTATGCAGTTTTAAAGAAGACGAAGGACCTCTCCCCCTCCACTCTGGTGATAATGATTACCGCCTTTGGAACCAATGAAGATGCGATAGAGGCGATGAAACTCGGTGCATATGATTACATAAACAAGCCCTTTAAAGTGGATGAGATCAGACTGATACTGAAAAGGGCCATTGAAAAGAGAAGACTTATCAAAGAGATAGAGATTCTGAGGGAGAAGATCAAGACTACCTACAGGCTTGAGGACATAATTGGCAGAAGCAAGAAGATGCAGGAGTTGATGCAGGCACTACCAAAGATAGCAAGGAGCAACTCCAATGTGCTGATTACAGGAGAAAGCGGCTCTGGAAAGGAACTGGTGGCAAGGGCAATACACAACCTCAGCACCCGTGCTGAAAAGCAGTTCGTGGCCATTAACTGTGCCACCCTGCCAGAGGGCCTTCTCGAGAGCGAACTGTTTGGATACATGAAGGGGGCATTTACCGGGGCCACGCACAACAAGGAGGGGCTCTTCGAGATCGCAGACGGAGGCAGCATATTCCTGGACGAGATTGCAGAAATGCCCTTCCAACTTCAGGCAAAACTCCTCAGGGTGATAGAAACGGGCACCTTCCGGAGACTCGGGAGCACCTCTGACATAAAGGTCGATGTAAGGATAATAGCAGCCACAAATAAAGACCTGAAAGAAGAGACCCAGAAGGGCAGATTCAGGGAAGACCTCTACTATCGCCTCAATGTCATCCCGATAAGGATTCCACCGCTGAGAGAGAGGAAGGAGGACATACCCCTGCTTGTTGAGCACTTCCTGAAAAAGGCCGGGGCTGAGAACGTGAGGTTTTCTCCAGAGGCGATGAAGAGACTCCTTGAGTACGAGTGGAAGGGGAACGTGAGGGAACTGGAAAATATGATTGAGAGGATACTATTACTGACTGAAAGGGAGATCATCCTGCCCGAGGATCTACCATCAGAACTCCAGCAACAGAACAGCAGCCCTGGAGGTCTGCCTGAACTGACTGAAAAGGGGATTGACCTTGACAGGTTGCTCGAGGAGATTGAGATCACCTATTTAAAAAAGGCCCTCGAGATAGCCTCAGGGGTGAAGACCGAGGCAGCAAAACTTCTCAACCTCTCCTTCAGGTCCTTCCGGCACAGGCTTGCAAAGTATGGTATAGGCGAAGCAGAAGACTAAGATAGAATCCTTTCAGGTGCGGTATATATGTTGAATCTCTTTCCCCTCATAAAGCCTATCATAGTTATTCCCCTCCGCTCTGCTATCTCAATCGCCCTTGTGGTTGGTGCGGTCCTGCTCACCACCATCGGTATCCCCCATCGGGAACACTTCTTTGCCATCTCGGAGGAGAGTCTCCCGCTCACGAGCATTATCTTATCAGACAGGGGTATCCCTTCAAGGAGACAGTAGCCGACTGCCTTGTCCACCGCATTATGCCGGCCTATATCCTCTGCAAGGACAATCAGATGCCTCCCATCAGAGACCGCAGCAGTATGCACGCACCCGGTGAGGTTATATAGGGTTGAGGCCTGTTGAAATGTCCTGAACAGGGATACGAGATCTGCAGAGGTGAGATAGGGACCCCCCGCTACAGGCACCTCCTCTGCTGGTATCTCGAAGGTGATACCACCCACACATCCAGAGGTAATGGTGCCCCCTTCAAGCACCACTTCACCTTCTGCAGGCACATCCACTGTGATCTCTCCGTTCTCAGAATAGACAATGCTCATCCTCTCAGCACACCACTCACCCCTGATTATCCCCTCTGTCATAAGAAGACCCGTGACCAGTTCCCTCACCATGACAGGACTGCAGAGCAGGCTCAGGACAGGGGTCCCATTCACCAGTATCCTGAGCCTCTGCTCCACTGCCACAGGGTCATCAAGTTCTAAGGTACTCTCACCGTTAACCCTCTTTATCCTCTTCTGGATGTAGCCCTTCACTTCTCTCTATCTCCCGGTAGAGTACCACCCGGTTCTTGCCTCTTCTCTTCGCCTCATAAAGCGCGATATCTGCCTTCTTTAAGAGGTCATCCCGGTCCTTACTGTCCTCAGGATAGCAGGATATCCCTATACTTATGGTGACCTTCACCTTCGTGCCGTCTGATAGTTCCAGGACATAATCCTCCACAGCCTTCCTCAATCTCTCAGCCACTGTAAGGGCATTCTTACAGTCTGTGTCAGGCAGGATGATAACGAATTCCTCGCCTCCATACCTTGCGGCAAAATCTATACTACGGGTGTTTTCTTTTATTATTCTGCCAACGGTCTTCAGCACCTGATCACCTGCCTGATGGCCATAGGTATCATTGAACCTCTTGAACCAGTCTATATCAATCATGAGGATAAATAGTTTTCTCCTGTATCTCTCAGCCCTCTTGATTTCTTCATCGAGCCTCTCCTGAAACATCCTGTGGTTATAAAGACCTGTCAGGCCATCGGTTGTGGCAAGACGGGTGAGTTCCGAGTGTAGTGAGATGGCATGGAATGCCTGAAAGGCAAAATTGAAGAGAGAGTCTTCGTCCTCCTGGGTGAACCCACCCACCTTATTGCAGAGGAGTATGAATCCTCTCAGTCCAACACTGGAAGTCACTGTAAGGCCGAGGATGTTCTTCACCCTCAGTCCCTTGATGGTAGTATCCACCTCTCTGTTCACCCGATAGAAATCCTCTGAGAGGACCGTCTCCATACCTTCTGTCCCGATGAGGTGACATATTTCATCCAGACCTATACCCTGATAAGTACCAAAGACCCTTGGCACGGCATTGTGGACAACCACAAAGAAGCAATGTTCTGCCTTGAGGAGATCTCTCGTCCTCTCTGCAAACCTCTCATAGAGTGTCTCCATCTCTATCTCTGCAGAGATATACCCGATGAACTCGCTAAGTATGGTGAGTTCCCTCACAACCTTCTGCTCTCTCCTGACGGTCTCCTCCAGCACATCCACTTTCTCTTTAAGTGTCCTTGTAAGTTGGTTCAACGTCTCTGCTATCTCACCTATCTCATCCTCCCTCTCCATGTAGAGCCTCTCATTGAGGTTGCCTCCAGCCACAAGGGTCCCTACACGATTGATCTGGAGAAGGGGTTCGACCATCCACCTCATAACCGATCTCCTGAAGACAAAAAACAGTCCTGTCAGAATGAAAAGGGAGAGTAACAGACCGAGAGCCAGCAAGGTCTTGAGTTCTCCTACCCCTTCCTGCAGGATTCTCAACTCTGAAGAGATGTCATGCCAGAGCAGTTGTAATACCTCCCGGACCTTGGTGAGTAACTCCATGGTGTCCCCCTCCTGCCTTCCGCTAAGCATCTCCTGCAGGGCCTTCTCATAATTCATCCATTGACTCTGTAAGAGATACTCATATCCTGCCGTAGATAACCCATCTTGGGACAGGGAGGTGATCAGGTTATTCATCTTCGAGACCTGATCTCTCAGGAGATCTTTCTTTCTCTGGTCTCTGTTCAGGAAATAACCCCTGAGAGTCGCCTCATGCTCGGAGATCAGGTCATCCACCAGATTCAGTTCTATAACCCGAGCAGTAAGGTTGTGGATCCGTGACAGTTGATCAAAGAAGGTGAACAGGATATACAGATCCGTGACTGCCATCACGGCAATAACCGCAAGGCTCACACTCAGCAAGAGATTAACCCGCCTTCTTAATCTCATCCCTCTTCCTCTTTGCAAGTTCAAACAACCCGGGTATCTTCAGGTCCAGATAGGTCTCCTCATCAATGAGGTCCATAATCCTGTCATAGAATTCCCCTACAGGTATCCTGATCACCTCTATCTCCTCCACATCATCCAGCCTCTGGCTTCCTGTATCAACAGCATCAATTGCCAGAAAGACCGTGAGGAGTTCTGTGGAGGCACCAGAAGACAGAGGGCCTGTGAGAATCGGAAACAACCTGTCTGCACTGTAGCCGGTCTCCTCCAGGAGTTCCCTTCTCGCCACCTCTTCAAGTGGCTCATCCCTGTCATTCAGACCTGCTGGAAACTCCACCACATATCTGCCCACCGGTGGCCTGAACTGCTTTATCAGGACAACCTCATCCCCCTCGGTGAAGGGGACAACCGCTACAATTCCCTCTGTACCCTTCCTCTGGTAGGCCTCCCATGTTACTGTCTCACCCCTTGAGTTACGATAAGTTATAAGCAGGCTTCTGAGGAACCTCCCCTCCCAGAGGATATCCCTTTTCAGTATCTCAGGTCTGGACATTATCCAGGTGGCCAGTGCATCAATCTCCCACCCAGCAGATGTAGATGCAGGTGAAAGACGGTCTGGCCTGCCTCGCTGTTACAGTTGGTGACAAGCCTGAACCCCCGTTCTGCAATCCCCTTCTCCTTTGCTATCCTGTTTGCCACAAGAAACAGATGGCCCACCAGTGGCGCATCCTCTTCTGTGAGGGCAAGGTTGTTCGGGATGTGTTTCTTTGGAATCACTAAGACATGTACGGGTGCCTGTGGCCTTATATCCTCAAAAGCAACAGCGAGTTCATCCTCATAGAGGACCTTCGCCTCCGCCCTACCGCTGGCTATTCTGCAGAATATACAGTCCATAGTACCTCCTATCGGAATCTCCTTCTGAGTTCCTTGGTGACATCCTCAGGCCTGACCTGTTCATTGGCCATCAGCACCAGGAGATGATACCAGAGGTCTGCCATCTCATATACAACCTGCTCCCTCTTGTCCTCAAGGGCAGCAATGACCACCTCCATGCACTCCTCCGCCACCTTCTTCACAATCCCTCCTCTGCCCTTTTTGAGGAGCGAAGCAGTATAGGAGTCCTCAGGCATTGCCCTCTTTCTTTCCAGGATCACTCCATAGAGTTCAGTTAGTGTCTCTTCCATAGACATCCTCTTCTGAAAAGACCTTTTGAGAGACCTCTTTACCGTTTATATCCCTGTAAAAGCAACTCCTGTGACCTGTATGGCATGCCCCTGGTCCATGCTGGACTACCTTTACAAGAAGGGCGTCACTGTCGCAGTCAACCAGTATCTGCCTCACCGCTTGCAGATGTCCAGAGGTCTCACCCTTCTTCCAGAGCCTCTTCCTCGACCTTGAATAAAAATGGGTATAGCCGGTTTTAATAGTGTTCTCCAGTGCCTCTTTGTTCATGTAGGCCATCATTAAGACCTCACCAGAGTTGACATCCTGAACTATAACTGGTATAAGGCCCTTCTCATCATACCTGAGGTGTATCATAGTTTATACCCGATCTTCCGGAGGAATTCCTTTCTATGCCTTATGTCTTCTTCTGATTCCACCCCTTTCGGCCCGAATCCATCCACAACACCAATAACCGCTCCACCCTGTCCTGTCCTCACAACCACCACCTCCACAGGGTTGGCAGTGGCACAGAAGACCCGACAGACCTCCTGACAGTTCTTTATCTGGTTGAGAATGTTAATCGGGTAGGCATCCCTGAGCAGGATACAGAAGACGTGACCTGCTCCTATCCTCAGGAGATTCTTCACACAGGCATCGATGAGTGCCTGATCATTTCCCTCTCTCCTTACCAGACAGGGCCCCGATGCCTCAGTGAAGGCAACACCAAACCTTGCCTGCGGTACAGAGGTGACTATGATCTCATAGAGGTCCTCGATCGTCTTTATGAAGTGGGTCTGGCCGAGGATAATATTGCACCCCTCTGGTATCTCCAAACTGATGGCCTCAAATTCCATTTCCACCTCCTACGAGTTTAATACAGTTAAATATGATATAATGTTATAGTCCATTCAGGCAAGTGGCTGGATAGTCCTGATTGATTTGTCATTACAAATCTCTAAAAATGTAGCAGGGACTGTCTCAATTATATAGAATGTGGGCAGTGCCAACCATGCGATGAATTTTATTTGTGTGTAACCTTGTTCAGTTACACTGCAAAGGACATGTATCTGAAGACAAGACGCTTTGCCAGAATGAAGATAAAGGTACTGACCATCCTGTTGATATTTGTCCTTTCACAAAAGGCCACAGGGGCCCTGGTAGAGGACCTTGATATCTCTTTTAACTCTACTGAGGTATATGCAACCTTCAGTTTCTCCCTTAACCAGGGGGAACTTGAGACACTGAAAAGGGGTGGACAGAAAGAGATAATCTTCTATATCGATCTCTTCAGGAGGTGGGAAATCTTCCCTGATGAGTTCATTACCGGGCTGAAGGTGGTAAGGGTCCTGTATGTCGACCCGATGAAAAAGGAGTTTACCGCCACATCCTTTGATGGTAACACCCTCATTGAGAAGAGATTCAAGGGACTTGAATCCATGCTTAAGTGGGCATTCACCTTCAAGGAGGTCAAGGTGGCTGACCTGAAGGGATTGCCTGAGGGCATATACTTTGTGAAGGTTACGGCAGAGTCAAAGACTAAGAAGATACCCTCGATCATCACTGATCTCCTCATCTTTTTGCCCTCAAGGGAGTTCAGGGTCTCACTTCATTCTCCTCCCTTCAAGTGGGACAAAAATGAGATCAGGGTGATGAAATGAATATAGGACCTCTGAACATAATACTGCTATTTATTATCGCCTTTGTCATTGTTGCCTTTATGGCCCTTGTCTTCTTTGTCTTCAAGAACCTCTTCTTACTTTACATGGAGAGCAGAAACAGGGTCCTGGGATACAAATTCAGGACAAAGGTTGTGGCCCTGTTTGTGGGGATTGTTCTGCTACCGTCTGTCTTACTGTTTGTGGTGGCCAGTGGTCTCATAACCACTTACATAGATCGGTACCTCACTCCCAACATAAAGGAACCGATAGAACTCTCCTTCAACCTCGGCAGACACCTCTATGAAAGGGAGTTGGACAGGACCTTAAAGGAGGCAGAAAGGGCAGAAAAGGGATATCCAGTGGCAGAGGGGTTTACCGTGAGAAGATTAAATGCATTACCTGAAAATGCCTCAGAGACACTGAAGGAGGCCTTCGAGGGCAAAAAAGGTGCAGAGGTGATAACAACCCCTGATGGTGATATTATAAGGGCCTTTGTCCCTATAAAGAGAGGATCAAGGGTGGTTGGGGTTATAGAGGTTGAACAGGTACTGCCGGAGGAGATAACCCTAAAGGCCGAAAAGATAAAGAGGGCATACCAGAACTATATCCTCCTCTACCAGGTAAAACTACCCCTCAAGATAAACTATATAATAGCCCTCGCCTTCTTCACCCTCCTGGTGGTCTTTACAGCCCTGTGGGTTGCGATAAAGATATCACGATGGATAACCGAGCCTGTTCAGCGACTTGCCCATGCCACAGAGGTGGTTGCAAAGGGGGACCTGAACATCAGGGTCGACCTGAAGAGGGAGGATGAGTTCGGACTCCTGGTCAATTCCTTCAACAGGATGGTGGAAGAGTTAAGAGAGAGCAAGAAGTCGCTCGAGGAGGCCTACCTCGAGTCAGAAAGGAGGAGGGTCTGTCTTGAAAATGTCCTTGAGGGTATAAACTCAGGTGTCATATCCTTTGACAGGCAGGGAAGGATAATAACAATAAACAGTGCGGCCCTCAGGATACTCAAACTTGAAGAGAGGGATGTGATCCACAACACCTATGAGGCGCTGCTAAGGAACGTCCAGTCAGAGGAATTGAAGGAGTTTATAAAAGGGATAAAGATAGATGAGGTGGGGTTGATTCAGAGGGAGTTCAATGTGAGGATAGCAGATGCCCCGGTTATACTCCGTGTGTTCATAACCCAGTTGAAAGACAAGAACAACCAATCCCTTGGACTCCTCGTCGTCTTTGATGATATCACAGAACTGCTGAAGGCAAAGGAGGCATTGCTCTGGCAGGAGGTGACCAGACAGATGGCACATGAGATAAAGAACCC
Organism: Nitrospirota bacterium; assembly: GCA_015492645.1. GTDB lineage: Bacteria > Nitrospirota > Thermodesulfovibrionia > Thermodesulfovibrionales > JdFR-85 > JdFR-85. The sequence continues at coordinate 80,008 of WGER01000068.1, read as the reverse complement.
CCTCACCCCTATCAAACTCTCAACAGAGAGGCTCCTGAGGAAATGGAGGAAACAGGATGGAGACTTCGGCGATGCCCTTGTCTCTGCAGCAGAGACTATCATAAGGGAGGTAGAGGGTTTACAGAGACTGGTGAATGACTTCTCCAGGTTTGGTCGTATACCAGAGATAAAAAAGGAACCTACGGACATTAGAGAGATTGTTAATGAGGTGGTCTCTCTTTACAGCCATCTAAAAAGGCCAATATCTGTAGAGATGGACGACACATTACCCCTGGTAGACCTTGACAGGGAGCAGTTCAAAAGGGCGATTATTAATCTAATAGACAACGCAATAGCAGCCACAAAGGGAGAAGGGGATATAAGTATCAGGATACAGATGGGAGAATCTCCAGGGGTTCTTATAGTAGAAGTGGCAGATACCGGGATCGGGATAGATGAGAAGACGAAGAAAAAACTCTTTGTCCCGTATTTTTCTACCAAGAAGGAGGGTTCGGGGCTGGGTCTTGCCATCGTGCATAGAATTGTGACTGGACATGGTGGTACAATTACAGTGATGGACAACAAGCCGAAAGGCACGAGATTTATAATCAATATCCCCACAGGAGGCTGAATGGCCTATACAGTTCTGATAGTGGACGATGAGGAGGGTATAAGGAAGAGCCTGGGTGATATCCTTGAGGACGAGGGCTACGAGGTCCTGAAGGCCCCTGATGCAAGAGAGGCCATGGGCCTCATCGAGGAGTACTCACCGGATATAGTGTTTCTTGACATCTGGCTGCCTGATAGAGACGGTATCGAGGTCCTGGAAGAGATCAAGGCGAAGAGGCCTGATATACCGGTGGTTATAATCTCAGGCCATGGCACTATAGAGCAGGCAGTAAAGGCGACAAAACTGGGGGCCTATGATTTTCTTGAAAAACCCCTCTCCTTAGAGAGGGTCCTGCTCACCACCCAGAGGGCACTGGAGAGGGGGACCTTAGAGAGACAGTTCCAGGCCCTCAGGAGGGACCTCAAGGGCAGGTGGCAACTGGTCGGTGAATCAGACCCTATTAAGGTCCTCAAGAAACAGATAGAGGCCGTGGCACTCAGTTCAAGCAGGGTGCTGATTACCGGTGAAAGTGGAGTGGGCAAGGAACTGGTGGCAAGGCTCATCCATGAAAAATCTCCGAGGGCTAAGGGCCCATTTGTTGAGGTGAACTGTGCTGCCATACCCCAGGAGTTGATAGAGAGTGAACTCTTTGGCCACGAGAAGGGTTCCTTCACAGGTGCATATGAGAGGAAAAAGGGGAAGTTTGAACTGGCAAACAGCGGAACCCTCTTTCTGGACGAAGTAGGTGACATGTCTCTACAGACACAGGCGAAGGTCCTCAGGGTGATCGAGACACAGGAGTTCCAGAGGGTGGGTGGTAGTAAGAACATCAAGGTTGATGTGAGGATAATAGCAGCAACAAATAAAGACCTCCGGGAGGAGGTGAAAGAAGGAAGGTTCAGAGAAGACCTCTATTACAGACTGAATGTGATACCACTTCATGTTCCTCCTCTGAGGGAGAGAAAGGAGGACATCCCTATGCTGGTGGACTTCTTCCTGGAAGAGATATCCCGTGAACACGGCAGGCCGAAGAAGGGCATCACTGAAAGGGCCCTGAAGGTGTTACAGGAATACGACTGGCCTGGAAATGTAAGGGAACTGAAAAACATTATAGAGAGGATGGTGATAATGACACCCGGTGATACCATTACTGATAAAGACATCACCTTTTACGAACTCGGCAAAAAGGACTACTTCTCAATACCAACGCTGAAGGAGGCGAAGGAGGCCTTTGAAAGGGATTACATTATAAAAAAACTCCAGGAGAATAACTTCAATATAAGCAAGACTGCAGAGGTCCTGCAGATTGAGAGGAGCAACCTCCATAGAAAGATAAGGGCCTACGGCATCAGTATCAAGTAACATCTCTGAGTCTATCAACAATCCTCTGTTTAAGCCACCTCTTGTCCCACCAGTAAAGGGGTGAGACCTCGACACCCTGTACAAGGATTCCGAAATGGAGGTGATCTCCTCCTGCAAAACCAGTCGCCCCCGTTCTTCCCACTATGCTACCCCTTTCCACTTCCTCGCCCTCCTTCACCATAATCCTGGAGAGATGTCCATACAGGCTCATCACACCGAGGCCGTGATCAATAATTACGGTATTGCCATATATGCCGAGGGTGCCTGCAAAGACCACCCTGCCCCTGTTGGCTGCCTCCACAGGGGCAGCCTTCACAGATGCGAGGTCATAACCGAGGTGGACGCTGCTGCTTATCACCTCACCTCTGTATCTGTAATATCTCATGTCTCCATACCTTGCCATCACCTTGCTGTTCTGCATCTGCAGGAACCTCCCTCTCCAGAGCCTCTCTGAGGTACTCTTGGCACCTATCTGTCTGAGCCTCTGGATATCCCTCTGTCTCCAGACCTCGTTCACCTCTTTGAAATCCCTGACCGGATCATCAGAGTTCATCTTTCCGAGCAATGGATAGACAACCCTCTGCATGAATTCATCATCTATTGTGATGGTGGACACCCGATAGTTCTTCCGCCTTATCCTTATATTCAGAGACCTCACGGTCCTGTTTCCGGCATCGTCCTCTGCAGCAGCGTATATTGTGGTATCTGTCCCTGTGTTGTGGGGTACAGGGAATATGCACACATATCTGTCCTCACCAACAGGAAAGGCCCTGAACCCCATTTCCCCCAACCAGAGGTTTACATCAGAGGCACCCTTCACCTGAAGTGTCACCACTGCCGCCTCTCCTGTACTTACCACTCCCGGTGCATCGAGGACATCCATTTGTGGCGGGACAGTGTCAATTACAGTGTCAATCTCCATGTGGACCTTCTTCAATATCCCTGAAGAGGCATCCACAATCACCCTGGCCGGGGCGTCCATAAGCCCGAGGTCTTTTGGTCTGATCCTTAACTCATAGGTAACCTCTCCCTTTCTTGGTGAGTCCCTCAGGATACTCACCCTCTTGGAACCCTGAACCAGGGCTATCTCTATCCTTTTGATGTTCTCTCCCTTTAATGTGACGGTCTTTTCTCTTCCAAGGGTCACAAAGGCCTCTGTTCCTGTCACCTTTGGAGGAGGAACAAGAAAGAGTTTATAGACCACATAGGCGACAACAATCGCAATTAAAGGAAGCGAGAGTATTAAAAGCCATCTCCGAAGTCTCCTCATTTCTTCACCCTTCCTCTCAATAACCCCTGTATGGTATGTACAAGCCCCTCTGTAGCAAAGATCAGAGACTCCACATCAAGGAACCTGTCAGCAGAACTGTCCCAAAGGATCTTTAACCTACTCCCTTCACCATCCTCCCCTGGCCAGTAAAGAAGCAGAAGGGGAACCTTAGGGAGGATATAGTAGACCCAGGCATCCGCCGTTGGTGCATCTTTGACCCTCACTGCGCCCAGCAACTGGAGTGCTTCTTCCACCCCGGCCCTGTACTTATCAAAGAGTTCCCCGAGAGGTTCTTCACAGTCCCTCCTGAAGGATGCCACCTTCAACATCCCTGACTTTAACTCAGAGAAGTCGACCCATTTACCCGTGGGGTTCCCACTACCACCGGATCTCAGATAATGGAGTATGAGGATATTCACCCAGGGATTTACATCTCTTCCATCCTCAGCAAGGACATCCCCCTCTGGTGTAACCCTGTACGGTCTTCCCAGGCAGGTGAGCCTCAGTGAACCGTCCTCCTGCAGTACAGCCCCTATCCTGTCGCATATCCCAGCAAAGTCCAGACGACTTGCCTCTTCTCTCATTTTATTAATCAACTCCCTCTTCCAGTCAAAGGGGCGAACCCTGTTCAGCAGTGCCCTCTCCTCCTGTCCAAGGAACGGACAGTCCTTCACCTTTGCCTCTCCCCGGCAGAGGCTCACTGCAAAGGCCATACAGGTGCTCAGGCCACATCTTCCACAGTTTGTCTTTGGTAGATGTCTGTACACCTCAACTGGATTCATACATCACCTTCACCCTCGCATTATGGTGAAGTCCCGGGACATCAGGATTTATTATAACCAAATCCCCTTCATGGAGACCCCTTATCACCTCTGTGTACCTCCATGAGTAGGTCCCGATGGTCACCTCCGTAAGGACCGCCCTTTCATCCACCACCCTGTAGACGAACCGCTTGCTGTCTGCCTCCACCACGGCCTGGGTGGGGACCACAAGGGCGTCATCCTTTCTGGCAGTCACAATCTCCACATCAGCAGACATGCCCGGTCTGATCCTCTCAGGTGGTTCATCAAAGTAGACCCTCACTGTAAAGGTCCGCGCCTCAAGCCTCTTGCCGAGAACAACCGGAGATATGAAGCCAATCCTGCCCCTGAAGACCCTGTCAGGATAGGCATCCATTGTTATATGGACCTCCTGTCCCAGGTCGACAGTTCCGATATCGGCCTCATCTATCTTCGCCTCCACATACATCCCGTCCAGGACAGCAATCTCAGCAAGGACTCTGCCAGGGGATACCACATCACCCACCTGAACAGACCTGCTCAACACCACACCATCCACTGGCGATCTGATGTAGGACCTCTCCAGGTCCCTTTCTACAGTTTCCTTTTCCTTTCTCAGGGCCTCAAGAAGTTTCTGCTGGGCCTCCAGTTGCCTCTCTTTTATCTCAACCTCTTCAGTTCTCGCCTCTGCTTCCCTGTATGAGGCGAGGGTAACCCGGTAGGCCCTTTCAGCCTCCATCAGTTTCATCTCTGATACAAACCCTTTCCTGTATAATTCCCTGTACCTCTGCCACCTCTGTTCGGCCTCTTTCAGGTGGGCCTCTGCCTTAAGGATCGCCTGCTCTGAGGTCTTTCTGAGAGACTCTATCATTATCCTCATGGAGGCTATCTCCTGCTGTTTCGCCTCTATCCTCTGCTTGATAGCGCTTAATCTCAACAACACGTCCTTTCTGTCCAACTCCACCATAACGCTACCCCGGCTCACAAACCCTCCCTCCTTGAATAGGACCCTGATCACCTTGCCCTGCCTTTCCGGTGAGATGTGGTACAGGAGGTCCGTCTTCACTGAACCCGTCTGCGTGGACCCAACAGTGACCTCAAAGGGGCCTCTCTCCAACCTCTGCACCTTTACTGTAATGTATTGGGTCTTCCTAAGGTACAGGAGTGCAACGGTGAGTACTACCACCAGTAGCAGTCCTGTAAAGAGCCACCTCTTCATCACCTCCTCCAGAACTGTGGTACAACGAGTACCATAACCGTATACACCTCAAGTCTTCCGGCAAGCATACAGAACACAAGTATCCATTTGGCAAGAGGCGATAGACCGAAGTAGTTGTCAGTAGGTCCTACCAGGCCAAGGGCAGGTCCCACATTACACACTGCCGAAGCAACTGCTGATGCGGATGTAACCAGATCCAGACCTGTCCCGCTCAGCAGGAGGGTCCCTGAGACCCAGATGCTCAGAAAGAGAAATACAAAACCCCAGATACCGCCCAGCACCTCCTTTGGTATATGTCTGTCATCCAGTTTGATCACCGTGACCGCCCTGGGATGGATCAGTTGGTAGAGTTCCCGATAGACCTGTTTGAAGGCGAGTAACACCCTCACCTGTTTTATCCCGCCACCGGTGGAACCTATCATTCCACCAAAAAACATGAGCACAACGAAGAGGGCCTGTACAAGATAGGGCCATCCCTCATAATCTGCAGTGGCATATCCAGTGGTGGTCATGAGAGAGACAACCTGAAATGAGGCATAGCGAAGGGCCTCTATGAGGGAGTCGTAGACATCTCCCCATATACTGATCGTTGTTGTCAGTACAGCCAGTATGGTTATCCAGAGGTAGAACCTGAACTCCTCACTCCTGAGAAACCTGGAGAACTCACCCTTCCTCATGGCATAAAAATACAGAGAGTAATTTACACCGGCCAGAAACATGAATATCGTGGCCACTGTCTCTATGTAGGCACTGTTAAACCCCTTTATGCTTGTGTTAAGGGTTGAGAAGCCCCCTGTCGCAAGTGTGGTAAAGGCATGACATAACGCATTGTAGATATCCATACCACCGAGCATGTATAGCACCATGGCAAGGACTGTGAGAGTTGTGTAGATATACCAGAGGGACTTTGCTGTGTCGATGAGTCTCGGCCTCAGTTTCTCCACCATAATCTCTGGCACCTCTGCCTTAAACAACTGGAGACCCCCTCCTATCAGGGGCATAATCGCTAAGGAGAATAGGACCACTCCCATACCCCCGAGCCACTGGGTGATGCTCCTCCAGAAGAGTATCCCCTTTGGTACACCCTCGATGTCGGTCATCACAGAGGAACCCGTGGTGGTAAACCCTGCCATCGCCTCAAAATAGGCATCAGTAAAGGTCTCAAAGGTGCCAGAGAAGATGTAGGGAAGGCTTCCAAATAACGCAACAAAGAGCCAACTGAGGGTCACTGTAAGGAAACCCTCCCTGTGCATGATCTCAACTGCACCCCTGCCACCTGTAAACAGGAAAAGACACAGGCCTGCCACAAATGTAAGGCCGAATGTATAGAGCAGTGGCAGGGGATCCTCACCAAACAGTACAGAGACAAGGAGTGAAATGGCCAGGAAGACAGACTCCAGGAGCAGGACAATCCCCAGGAGATTGAAGATACCCCTGTATCTCATAGGAGAAACTCTTCCACCGCCTTGATCGCCTCCCTGAGGGTAAAGATTATGAGACGATCCTCTGGTCTTACCGCATCTTCACCACCAGGGATTATGACCTCCATCCCTCTCACTATCGCCCCTACCAGGGCATCCCTTGGTAGACCGACATCCTTCAGAGGTCTACCCACAAACCTGGAGCCCCCAGCCACCTTAGCCTCAATGATCTCCGCCATGTCCTCAGCGATAGCAGTCAGACTCAGTATATCTCCCCTCCTCACATATCTGAGTATCCTGCTGGCAGTGATGAGCCTCGGACTGATAACGACCTCAATGCCCAGGTTGTTGGCAAGGGTGATGTAGTCCGTCCTGTTTACCAGGGTTATTACCTTCTTTACACCAAGCCTCTTTGCAAGCAGCGAGGACATGATGTTCAGTTCTTCATTGTTACTGAGGGCAACAAACAGGTCCATGTCCCGGATGTTTTCTTCCTCCAGAAGACCCCTGTCTGAGCCATCACCCTGAAGGACTATAATGTTCTTGAGCCTCTTGGATATGTACTTACACCTTTCAGGATCCTTCTCTATCAATTTTACCGTTATATCTCTACCCTGCAGTTCTGATGCCACGGTAAAGCCTATCCTCCCACCACCCACAATCATTAGTTTCCTCACCACCTTGGGTCCCTTGGTAAGGAATGCACCCACCCTCTCCACATCATCTTTGTGTACAGGCAGGTAGATGATGTCACCCATTTTCACCCTGTCATCACCCCTTGGTATGATCGCCCTGTCCTCCCTCTGTATTATCCCTATTAATAGATTCTCCTTTGTCTTCTCACGGAACTCCCTCAGACTCCTGCCCGTTATTATCGAGTCCTCCTCAACCTTAAGCCCGAGCACCTTGATCTGACCATTCTCAAACTCCTCCACATCGTATGCGAAGGGGACATCTATCAACCTGAGTATCGCCTTTGCACTCTCATACTCGGGATTTATGGCCGGGTTTATATCGAGATTCTCTGGTGAAAGCAACTTCTGGTTTGTATAGTACTCTCGGTTCCTTATCCTGGCGATCTTTCTCTTTACATTGAAGAGGGCCTTCGCAACAAGACAGGCGATCATGTTCGTCTCATCACTGTTTGTCACAGCCAGCAGTATATCGGCATCATCTGCACCTGCCTCCCTCAGGACCTCAGGCGAACCACCCTCACCCTCTATGGTGGCAATATCCATCTCTTCACTGATCCTCCTCAGTTTCTGGCTGTCAGTGTCAACCACAACCACCTCTACATCCCTCTCCCTGGAGAGGAACCTCGCCAGATGATAACCCACCTCTCCTGCGCCTATTATGATCACCCTCATAGGTAATGATTATATCAAACCTCTCGCCTTTCTGACCCACTCCATAAAATATCCCTAATTGCGAGTAGAATTTTGGTCAAATGGACTACCCTGTGGCAAGACCACGAGGTATCTTTTCCTGAAAAATTAGGATAGGCCGCCCTGCTGAAAAATCAGGGATTTCAGCGACACCGACAGTGCCTCTGACAAAATAATAACCTTCAACACTACCTGATAAGACATTGGACTTTTTATGGATAAAATCTGTCGCATAAATCATGTTCTGAAGCAGGGCGGCCTGGTGGTTATTACAGCATTTCATCCCAGTGGCATGAGCACGGGGAATTCCAAGTTAAAGATTGAATATTTCACAACTTTGTAATCAAAAATACCTTTTCTGAAACCAACCAAATTGAAGAAGAACCTTTCGTGAGGTTACACTCAGGGTATTTCTCTGTGATATAATTGATTTAGATGGGGCGTAGCCAAAGGGTAAGGCAGGAGACTTTGGATCTCCCATTTGGAGGTTCGAATCCTCCCGCCCCAGCCATTACTTCAATGGATAGAGTGCCTCCCTGTAAATCTGGCTGATCAGTTCCTCAGTTACTGGAACGGGTGAGAGTGTGAGGCTACCACCACCCTCCTGACTCCGGAGAAGGTATCTCACCATCTCCGGAACATCGTTCTCTCCAAAGCCAAGATCACTGAGTCTCTGGGTGAGCCCCATACCACCAAGCCATTCATACATTGAAAGTACCACCCTTTTTGTCTCTGAGGGGTCTCCCTTCAGGCCGGGTATAATTGGTGCTAATACTGTGGCCAGGGTCTTTGGCCTTGCTGGATATATCACCTTGAGGACCGATGGCAGCAGTATGCTAAGCCCCAGCCCATGCTCCACTTCTGGTTTGAAGGCACTGATGGTATGCTCCAGGGGATGGGTGATATGGACCACCGAGCAGTCAATAGCGATCCCACCGAGGAGGGAGGCGTAAAGAAGCCAGTATCTGGCCTCTATGTCCTGTGGGTCCTTCAGCGCCTTCTGCAGATATTGGCTAATGAGCCTAACCGTTTCAGTAGCCAGCATAACCGTATAGGCGCTGGCAATCCTGGTTGTGGATGCCTCGATCACATGGTTAAGGGTATCCAGTGTGGTATAAAGGGTCTGTCTGGCGTCAAGTGTGATGGTCAGTTCAGGGTCATCCACAGAGTACTCTGGATACATGCAGTCATAACCTATACCTGACTTGTCCCGTTCCTCAGGGATTGTGGCTACCGCATACCGATCTACCTCAGAGCCTGTACCATGAGTAAGATTGACTGCCACCACTGGAAGCGCCTCCAGGGGAGTAAATTCCTCGGAGTAGAGCCTTCGGCCGTTTTCACCCGGATACTTCAGCAGTACAGCCACCGCCTTTGAGACATCCAGCGGGCTACCTCCACCAATCCCGATAACCAACTGCGGCTCTATCGGGCTCAGCCTCGCAACAGCCTCATCTATATGATCCACTGTTGGATTTGGCTCCACACCATCATAGTGGAGGTACTCCATCTTAAGGGACTCTATTATGGACCTGATGATATCCCAGGCACCGCTTCTCAGGTAGGAACTCCTCCCTGTCACCACGGCCACCCTTCTGATCCCCTTCTTTTTGTAATACTCGAGAATACCCTCCAGTCTCTTTACAGAGCCTGGTCCAAAATAGACCACGGAGCCACATCTAATCTCAACGACCCCTCTGAGGTCTAATTCACCCAGATACATAACTGCCTGCCACCTGTTTTGCGTATGGCAGAAGCCCCCCTGCAAGGATCAACCGCTTTTCCCTTTCGCTCAGATCACTCCTCACTGAAAACTCCTCTGAACTGCTGAGGTTCTTCACCAGGTAGACCTGCTCCCCCTGAATCACCTCCCTCACACCCTCTATCCTTAATATGTCACCAGTGTTTATCCTCTCCCTGTCTGAGGGATCCATAAACACCAGCGGAAGTATCCCGAAGTTTATGAGATTTGCCCTATGTATCCTCGCGAAGGAGATTGCTATCACCGCCTTCACCCCTAAGTACATCGGGGCAATCGCCGCATGTTCCCTCGAGGAGCCCTGTCCATAATTCTCTCCACCGACCACTATACCCCCTCCCCTCTCCTTGGCACGGAGTGCCCTCCTGGGAAACTCGGGATCAATATGGTGAAAGACATACTCCGATATAGCAGGGATATTGGAACGGAGTGGTAGCACCTGTGCCCCTGCAGGCATTATGTCATCTGTGGTGATATTGTCACCCACCTTCAAAACAACCTCTGCTTCTATCAGGTCAGAAAGGGGTTCCTTAAGGGGCACATCCTTGATGTTCGGCCCTTTTATTATCTGAACGCCCTCTGGGTCAGCAGGTGGTGGTATGAGGAGGGAATCACTATTGATAAACACCTCAGGCTCTTGTGGCATCTCTATATCGATCCCCAACTGCCTCGGATCAACCAGTTCTCCCTTTACTGCCGTCACTGCACAGACCAGTGGACTTGCCAGATAGACCTCTGCCTCCTTATTGCCACATCTACCTCTGAAATTTCTATTATAGGAACGGAGGGACACCTGGCCGGTACCTGGGGCACCACCCATACCTATACAGGGGCCACAGGATATCTCAAGCACCCTCGCCCCTGCTGCCACCATATCTGCCAGGGCACCATCCCTTGCAAGCATCTCGTATACCTGTCTGGAGCCAGGGTTTATCAGCAGACTCACATGGGGAGCCACAGACCTGCCCCTCAACACCCTGGCCACCATCTCCATAACCTGATAGGAGGAGTTGGTGCAACTGCCTATACAGACCTGATCCACCCTCAGCCCATCAATCTCCCTCACAGGGACCACATTGTCAGGGCTATGGGGTCTCGCCACCAGTGGTTCAAGACTACCGAGGTCTATCTCTATCACCTCATCATACTCTGCATCATAGTCTGCCTGAAGGGGTATCCAGTGTTCCTCCCTTCCCTGTGCCTTAAGGTACCTACGGGTCACTTCATCACTGGGGAAGACAGATGTGGTAGCCCCCAGTTCTGCCCCCATATTGGTTATGGTCGCCCTCTCCGGTACAGACAGGTCTGAGACTCCTGGCCCTCCATATTCAAAGACCTTTCCAACCCCACCCTTCACAGTTAACCTCCTCAGCAGTTCCAGGATTACATCCATTGCAGTAACCCAGGGTCTCTGGAGTCTGCCCGTGAGTCTCACCAGCACCACACGGGGCATCCTCATCTCAAAGGGCAGCCCGGCCATCACTGTTGCGGCCTCAAGCCCACCAACACCTATCGCTATCATACCTATGCCACCATTAGTGGGGGTATGGCTGTCTGTACCAAGACCAATCCAGCCAGGACGGGCAAACCTCTCCAAGTTTACCTGGTGACAGATACCATTGCCTGGTTTTGAAAAGTATGCACCGAAACGGGCTGCTGCTGTCTGCAGGAAGAGATGATCATCAGGATTTCTGAAGTTGGACTGGATCATGTTGTGGTCAACATAACTGACCGCAAGGGGGACCCTCACACGATCCACCCCTATCGCCTCAAACTCAAGCCAGGCCATCGTTCCCGTGGCATCCTGCGTATACACCTCATCAACCCTGAGAGAGACAGGCTCACCCGCCTTCAGTTCTCCATCCAGAAGGTGAGACTCAAAGATCTTCTGCACTACGTTCCTTCCCATTACTCCTCCTTTAACAATCTGGCTCTAAGAGAATTATACCTCAAAGGAATCTAAGGACGGCAAGAACCCGTGGTAAAAACAGTCATTCCTAACGGCAAAATCCGGCTTTAACCCAGGGCGACTTTCTACTGAACCTTCAGTTATAATATTTCTATGTCTTCAGGTGCTACCCCTCTGATGAGACAATATCAGGAGATCAAGGCCCGATACCCTGACTGTATCCTCTTCTTCCGCCTTGGGGACTTCTATGAGATGTTCGGTGATGACGCAATTGTCGCCTCTAAGGTCCTTCAGATCACTCTCACCAGCAGGGACAAGGGAAGGGAGGACCCTGTACCAATGTGCGGTGTGCCCCACTTTGCAGCAGAATCCTATATAACCAAACTGATCAATGCGGGCTACAAGGTGGCAGTCTGTGAACAGGTAGAGGACCCGAAACAGGCAAAGGGGATTGTAAAGAGAGAGGTTGTAAGGGTCATAACCGCAGGCACCCACACACCCATGGAGCCCAAGGAGAACACCTACATCATGAGCATCTACCCATCAGGCCACAGGGCAGGCTTTGCTGTTGCTGATCTGTCCACAGGAGAGTTTCTCCTCTATCAGAGTGAAAAGGCGGTGAGGGATGAGATAGAGAGGTTTGAACCAAGGGAGGTCCTCTGTCCTGAAAGGGTAAGAGAGGATATACACTTCAGCGAGGCCCTTGATGGCCTGTATGTGAGTTATCTGGACGAGTGGTACTACGACTACACAGAAGCCTACAGGAACCTGGTCAATTATTACAGGGTCTATGCCCTCGAGACATTCGGGATTGAGAATGAGTCTGAGGCGGTGTCTGCTGCCGGTGCCCTTCTGCAGTATCTGAGAGAAAACCTTAGAGAATCCTTCACACTAAGGCCACCAAAGGTGGACAGACAGGGACAGTACATGTTCCTTGATTCTTACACGAAGAAGAACCTTGAACTTGTGAGAAACCTGAGGGATGGAACCCATGAGGGTACACTGCTGAGTGTGCTGGATGAGACGCTCACCCCCATGGGTGGCAGATACCTGAGACAGGCGGTCCTGAGGCCGCTGGTGGACCTCACCCTGATACAGGAGAGACTGGATGCGGTGGAGAACCTGTTCAGAGACCTCCATATGCAGGAGTCCCTCAGGACATACCTGCAGAGACTGGGGGACCTCCAGAGGCTCTCCACTAAGATAGTTAACAGGACTGCAAACGGCAGGGACCTGGTGGCAGTAAAGAACTCGTTGGAGGTACTTCCATCCATCAGGCAGACCCTGAGGGATGCTACTGCAGATCGGCTCAGGATCCTGAGGGAATCAATAGGAGAGTTCTCCCACATAATGGATTTGATAGATAAGGCGATAGTGGATGACCCTCCACACGGCCTGAGGGACGGAGGAATCATAAAGAGTGGTTTTCATAAGGAGGTCGATGAACTGAGGAGACTCGCCACCCACGGCAGGGACTACATAGCAGCCTTGGAGCAGAAGGAGAGACAGAGGACAGGCATCCAGTCCCTTAAGGTAGGATATAACAGGGTCTTTGGCTATTACATTGAAGTGACCAAACCGAACCTCCACCTGGTCCCAAAGGACTATATAAGGAAACAGACACTGGTTGGTTCTGAGAGGTTTATTACAGAGGAGTTGAAGGAGTATGAAGAGAAGGTCCTTGGTGCAGAGGAGAAACTGAAGGCGCTTGAATACGAGGTCTTCCAGGGGGTCCTGGAAGAGGTGGCAGCGGAGGCTGACTGTTTGCTCTCCACCGCAGAGGCACTTGCAGAACTGGACTTCCTCCTCTGTCTCGCTGTTGTAGCCAGAAGAAACAACTACAACAGGCCCTCTGTCGATGACTCCTATGTAATAGACATCTCAGATGGAAGGCATCCTGTGCTTGAGAGGACAACTCAGGAACGGTTTATACCAAACAGTGCCTACTTGGATAACGAGGGCCAGAGACTGCTGATCATCACAGGGCCTAACATGGCTGGTAAGTCCACCTTTATGAGACAGGTGGCCCTTATTGTGCTTATGGCCCAGATCGGCTCCTTTGTGCCTGCCTCCCGGGCAAGGATAGGGCTTGTAGACAGGATCTTCACAAGAATCGGTGCCTCAGACTTTCTCTCCCGTGGCCAGAGCACCTTTATGGTGGAGATGATAGAGACAGCAAACATCCTCCACAATGCCACAGACAGGAGTCTCATACTGCTCGATGAGGTTGGCAGGGGAACAAGCACCTTTGATGGCATAAGCATAGCATGGGCAGTGGCTGAGTATATCCTGCACAGGATAAAGGCAAGAACACTCTTTGCAACCCATTATCATGAACTCACAGAACTGGTGATAAACAACGAGGGGGTGAGGAACTTCAATGTGGTGGTGAAGGAGTGGGGTGATGAGATCATATTCCTGAGGAAGGTGCAGGAGGGCCCGGCAGACAAGAGTTACGGGATACATGTGGCAAGGCTTGCGGGACTACCAGAGGAGGCTGTGAACAGGGCGAAAGAGGTGCTCCATAACCTTGAGAAGGCGGAGTTTTCATCTCCCTTCAGCCCAAGGCCATCAGGCAGGTGTCAGCAGAAGGCGGCCCAACTGGATCTCTTCAGCGTAGACTATGAACCTATCATGAGGAGGCTCCTGGCAATAGATCCAGACGGACTCAGCCCCCAGGATGCGATAAAAAAATTGAGACAATTACAGAGAGAACTGAAGAGGCTGCTCGGAATTGGGTAAGAGGATCTCTCTGGGCCTGACCGGTATCTGGGGTTCTGGTAAGAGCACCGTGCTTGAGATGTTCAGGGCCTTGGGTGCAGAGACCCTCAGCGCAGATCACCTTGTACATCGCCTTCTTGAAGAACCCGGGGTCGTCTCACAGATAAAAGAGGTCTTCGGGGCAGAATATGTGAGGGATGGGGTTGTCCAGAGATCGCTCCTTGCAGGAGTCGTTTTTTCAGACCCTGAGGCGAAAGAGAGACTGGAAGGTATCATCCATCCACGGGTCTTTGATGAGATAAGGAGATTCCTCCAGAGTGAGGATGGCTGGTTGAGGGTGGTAGAGGTACCCCTCCTTTTTGAGACATCCTCTGAGGGGATGTTCGACTATACAGTGGTGGTGAAGGCAGGAAGACAGAATGTGATAAGGAGGCTCCTTGAGAGGGGATACTCCCAGGAGGAGATTATCAGCCGTCTCAACAACCAGATGTCAGAGGATGAGAAAGTGAGAAGGGCCGATTTTGTGATTGACAACTCCGGAGAGATAGAGGTCACCCGTGACCAGGTGAAAAGGATATACGAAGACCTGATGCGACTGTATGAAGAGGGTGATTGTTAAAAACCCGAAGAGACTGCTGGAAGGCCACCTCTGGGTCTTCTCAAAGGAGATATACGGTTCCCTCAAGGGGTTTGAACCTGGAGAACTCGTCGAACTGGTTGACAGAAGTGGCAACTTCCTTGGCACTGGATATATCAATCCCCAGAGTTACATCACCGTCAGGCTCCTCAGCCGTAGAAAGACAGACGCCGGAGAGGCCTTTTTCAGACAGAGACTTACGGAGGCACTCCTCTACCGCCAGGGCCTCTATCAGGGATCGGATACTTACAGGTGGGTGTTCTCTGAATCGGACCTCCTTCCTGGTCTCGTCGTTGACAGATACTCTGATGTGGTGGTTGTCCAGATACTCACCGCCGGGATGGAGAGACTGAAGGAGAGGATCCTCAAGGTAATCAGGGATACCATCTCCCCCGGATGTATAGTCCTCAGGAATGACTCCCCGTACAGGGAACTGGAGGGGCTCTCTCTACAGAAGGCGATTGTACATGGTGAGTTAAGGTCACTGCCGGTCATAACTGAAGGTGAACTGAGGTTCTATGTGGACCCCTTGGAGGGGCAGAAGACAGGATTCTTTCTGGACCAGAGAGAAAACAGGCTCGCCTTTTCCACAATGCTCCAGGAGGGCGAGGGCCTCGATCTGTTCTGCTACACGGCCCCCTGGGGATTACATATGGCACAGAGGGGTATCAGGGTGACCGCAGTGGATTCCTCTGATGTTGCACTACAGATGGCGAGGCAGAATGCGGAACTGAATGGCCTGCAGGACAGGATCACCTTCCTTTCTGCAGATGTCTTTGAGTTTTTGACTGAACTACGTTCAACTGGTAAGAGGTATGACTACATTGTGCTTGATCCGCCTGCCTTTGTCAAGTCCCGTTCAACCCTCAGGAATGCGATAAAGGGGTACAGGTCCATAAATGCAAATGCGATGGCCGTACTGAAGAGAGGAGGAATGATGGCCACCTCCTCCTGTTCTCATCACCTAACAGAGGAGGCATTCCTGGATGTCCTTCACTATGCAGCCAGGGCGAACAACCGTTACCTGAGGATTGTAGAGTTAAGGGGGCAGGCAAGAGACCATCCAGTACTGCTCAGTATGCCCGAGACGAGGTACCTCAAATGTGCAATACTGCAGATACTGTAACCGCCTTTTTGGCTGGTCTCTTGAAGATTCAATTCTCAGTAAGTTAAAATTGAGACATGGTGAGTGTCAAAAGAGATACGGTACCTGCATTGATAAACATCGGGTTTGGCAACGTGATCTCATCTCAGAGGGTGATAGCCGTGGTAAGCCCAAATTCTGCCCCCCTGAAGAGATTAAAAGAAGAAGCAAAAAAGAAGGGCAAACTGATAGATGCCACGGAGGGGAGAAAGACAAGATCGATAATCGTGATGGACAGCGACCATATCGTGTTATCTGCACTGAATCCTGAAACCATCACCCAGAGATTCCTCGGTAAAGAGGAGTCTGTCGGAGAGTGAGGGGTTCTATATTCATTGTCTCTGCCCCTTCAGGAGCGGGAAAGACAACACTCTGCAGACTGCTGACAGAAAGGCTATCGGGTATTAGACACTCAATCTCCTATACCACCAGACCCCCGAGAAAGAATGAGGTTCACGGCAGGGACTACTTCTTCATATCAGAAGAGGAGTTTATGGGGATGGTCAGAAGGGGAGAATTCATAGAATGGGCAGAGGTTCATGGAAATCTCTACGGGACCTCAAAGGCCCATCTCTTTGAAATCGTTAACTCAGGAATGGATGTGATCCTGGATATTGACACCCAGGGTGCAAGACAGATAAAGGGCTCGGGGCTTGAAGCGGTCTTTGTGTTTATACTTCCACCATCAATGAAGGTACTGGAAGAGAGGTTGAGAAAGAGAGAGACAGACCCTGAAGAGGTTATCCAGAGGAGGTTGAAGCAGGCGAAAAAGGAGATTAGTGACTACACCATGTATGATTATGTTATATTTAATGATGAACTGGAGAAGGCAATCTCCGAACTCATTTCAATAGTGGTGGCTGAAAGATTAAGGATTAAGAGGGTCGACCATGAATATATAAGACGAGAATTTCTGAAATAAAAGGAGGTGTTAGAATGGATATAATCTCTTTACCCATTGAGTTTGATGAGGAAAAAATTGACGGCAGATTTAGACTGGTCAATATTGCTGCGCAGAGGGCAAAACAACTTGCAGCAGGCGACGAACCAAAGATCGAACAAAAGGCCAGGAAGATCCCCACAATTGCCCTTATTGAGGCGATTACCGGAAAACTGGACTATCTAACCGGAGAGGAGGCCGTTAAGGCCCAGGAGGAGGCCAGAAAACTGGACTTCAGGAGACTGCTTGAACTGAGAGAGGAGGAGAGGGAACCAGAGGACCTTACTGAACTCGAAAAGGACCTGCAGGTATACCTCGAGGAGAAGGAATCCTCTCTGTCTGATGAAATCCCAGAGTCTGAAGAATAAGAGGATCCTTTTATGCATCACAGGTGGTATAGCGGCCTATAGGTCCCTGGATATCCTCAGGGCATTAGAAACAGAGGGGGCCTCAGTGGATGTTGCGATGACTGAGGCTGCCACTCGTTTTATCCCACCTCTTACAGTGAAGGCACTCTCAACAGGCAGGGTATATACCGATATATACTCTCCTGAGGTGGACCATATCACCCTTACCAGAGAGGCGGACCTGATGCTTGTAGCACCTGCCACAGCAAATACAATAGGGAAATTCGTTGCCGGTATTGGAGACAACCCGGTTACCCTCTGTTTTCTCGCATTCAATGGACCTGTCGTATTCGCCCCTGCCATGAACTGGAGGATGTACGAGCACCCTGTGGTAAGGAAGAACATCCAGACCCTCAGGGATATGGGCTGCTATGAAGTGGAGCCAGATACAGGTCGGCTTGCCTGTGGTGAGGAGGGTAAGGGAAGGATGGCCTCTGTTGAGAGGATAATGGAGACTGTAAGGACAGTACTTTCAAAGAAGGACCTCTCTGGCAGGAAGGTGGTGGTTACTGCCGGCCCCACCCTTGAGCCCATTGATCCTGTAAGATATATCTCAAACAGGTCTTCGGGAAAGATGGGGTATGCCATTGCAAGGGATGCCAGGAGGAGAGGAGCAGAAGTTGTGCTGATATCAGGTCCTACCCAACTTCTGCCTCCTGAGGGTGTCCATACAATACTGGTGGAGACCACTGAACAGATGTTAAATGCGGTGTTGGAGACGGTCCATGATGCGGATATATTCATTATGGCTGCAGCAGTGGCTGACTTCAGATTGGAGACCCCTTTTCAGGAAAAGTTAGAAAAGGAGGCCATCCAGTCCCTCAAACTGACAGAGACACCCGATATAGTAGAGACTGTTACTTCTCTGCCCTCGAGACCATTTGTGGTGGGTTTCTCTGCCGAAACTGGCCCAAATATTGCAAAAGCAAAAGAAAAGATGATAAAAAAAGGGATGGACATGATAGTGTTCAATGATGTAACAGAGCCCGGAGCAGGGTTCGGTGTGGATACAAATCACATAGTAATTATTGACAGAATTTCAGAAAAAGAGATACCCTTAATGAGTAAGGAGGCCTGCGCTGGGTATATACTCGATGCAGTGGTGGAGAGGTTGAGTGGGAAGACCTGACCAAGTTTGTCAGTGGACTGACATTTTTTGTCCAGAGGCCACATAGAAATGGGCCTGATGATAACAGAAGGAGGTAAGGATGGGACTTGAAGAAATAGAAAAACTGAAGGAGAGACTTGCAAGGGACCCCTCCTCCAAGTTATTTGTCCCCCTTGCCGAAGAGTACAGGCAGGCCGGTATGTACGATGAGGCGATTGAGGTCCTTCTTAAGGGTCTCGAGAGACATCCCAATTACACCAGTGCGAGGGTGGTCTTGGGAAAGATATATCTTGAAAGGGGAGATGTGGAGAAGGCAAAGGAAGAGTTTGAAAGGGTTGTGCAGATTGTACCAGACAACCTCTTTGCCCAGAAGAAACTGGCAGAGATATACAGGGACACAGGTAATATGGAGAAGGCCCTGTACCACTATGAAAAGGTCCTTGAACTTAACCCATCTGATGAGGATGCCAGAAGGGTGGTGGATGAACTGAAGCCCGGGGAAGAAGAACCCGTAGAAGACCTCTTTGAGGCAGAAGACTTTATGGAAGAACCCGTAGAGGCAGTCGAGGAAACGGAGGAGGATAAAGGGGTCTTGGAAGAGGCCTTTGAGAAGACCTCATTCGATGAGGCGAAAGTTGCAGAGGAGGCAGGAGCAGAAGAGGCAGAAGAAACGACTGAAGGAGAGGCCGTGGGATCAGAAGAGAATGCCTTTCAGCAGTACAGGGAATTTACCCAGTTTATACAGGAGGATGTACACGAACCGAAAGACCTCACTGCAGAATCAGCCGTGGGCACTGAAACAGAATTTGCCAGCCTCTATGAGGGTACTTCATATCAGGCTATGGAGGTCCAAGAGTCAACCCCCTCTACAGAGGAACCCCCCACGGAGGCAACAGATGTTGAGGCCCTTCTGTCTGAGGCGGATGAACATGTGAGAGAGGGCAGATATATACTTGCTGCAGAGACCTACCAGAGGATCCTCGAATTTAACCCTGACCACAGAATGGCAAGACAGCGGCTTGAAGAGATAAAATACTATATGAAGATTTTAGGAAAGGATCCCCAGGAACTCGTCAACAGACTCGAGGACTTTCTTGGAGGTATAAGAAAGAGGAGAGATGAGTTTTTCGGAAGTGCTTAGAGAGGTGGTGGAGAGGATCGAGGGCGCTACCTCCTGTATAATCCTCGCCTCAGATGGTATCCCTGTAGAAGAGTATACGACAGAGAGACTGATCGATTTTAATGACCTCTCAGCAGAGGCCTCAACCCTTATAAAGGATATTGAACTCGCTTCAGAGGATCTCGGGATAGGTAAGGCACGTGAGTTTTCTGTAATCGCTGATTCCTGTGGGATCATTATGAGAAAGATAACCGATGAGTATTACATTACCGTAGTACTCAAACCTGACGCCAACTACGGAAAGGCAAGGTTCGTACTCAGGACTGTGGTACCAAAGATAGAACAGGAGTTCATCACCTGAAGGGGATGACCGCTCCAACCTTTCTGAGGCCCGCCATTGCTGCCTCCCTGTCAGATGCTGAACTGGGACTCGTCACTGAAGAGATACTCCAGGCAACAGACCTGATAGAACTGAGGGTCGACTGGTTTGGTGAACTCAGAAAGGAGCGGATAAGGGATGTCTTTTTGAAGGTGAGAGAATTTGGGAAACCAATAATAGGTACCCTCAGAGACCACACTGAGGGGGGCAGAGTCCATATCTCCCCAGAACACAGGCTATCCCTATACAGTGTCTTTATCCCTCTGGCAGACCTGCTTGATGTAGAGATACGGTCAGAGATATTTGAAAAGGTGAGGAACGAGGTAAAGACCCAGGGCAGGCTCCTCATAGGTTCCTATCACAACTTCAATCATACCCCGGAAGAGAGAGCACTGACTGACCTCTGTGAAATGGGTTTTGACAGAGGTGCCGATCTCGTAAAAATTGCAACCCTTGCAAATACCTACACCGACTTCCTAAGGCTGGCCCGGCTCACCATCAACTATCCTGGAAGGGTT
Organism: Nitrospirota bacterium; assembly: GCA_015492645.1. Classification (GTDB taxonomy): domain Bacteria; phylum Nitrospirota; class Thermodesulfovibrionia; order Thermodesulfovibrionales; family JdFR-85; genus JdFR-85. The sequence continues at coordinate 59,341 of WGER01000068.1, read as the reverse complement.
GTGACCCTCTGTATGGGAAGGATGTCCCTGCTGAGCAGGGTCCTTTTACCATTTATTGGCTCCTGCTTTACCTTCGGTGCGGTGGGGGAAGAGAAGGCACCTGGACAGCCCCACCTCCTCAAACTCCGGAGCCTGATGGATATCCTCTCAAACCATAATCACACTTCCGAAGTGTGATCATTCTCATTTGACGGAAGGGTCTCTTTTTTCATAGAATCCATCTATGAAGCAGTCCAAACTTCAGACATCATGGAGGTAGCATGGAACTCACCCATTTAGACAGAGAGGGCAGGGCAAGGATGGTGGATGTGTCAAACAAGCCGTCCACAGTCCGTGAGGCGGTCGCCATCTCAAGGGTCAGGATGAAGAAGGAGACGATGAAACTCATCAAGGAGGGAAGGATGAAGAAGGGTGATGTCCTTCAGGTGGCAAGGGTAGCAGGGATCATGGGTGCCAAGAAGACATGGCAGTTGATCCCCCTCTGCCATCCTATCTCCGTCACCTCTGTTGAGGTTGACTTTGAGTTCCTCGATGAACAGACCCTCCAGATAAACTCCAGAGTAAAGACCGTGGCTCAGACAGGGGTTGAGATGGAGGCCCTCACTGCTGTAAGTATTGCCGCCCTTACGGTCTATGACATGTGTAAGGCAGTGGACAGGGAGATGACCATAACCGATGTGATGCTCCTTGAAAAGAGGGGAGGAAAGAGTGGTGAGTTCAGCAGACAGGTCAAATAGCCCCATAATGTTGATCAAAGGGGCCTCGTAGCATTGATAGAGGCCTCAATAATAGAGAGGCTGAACAGGTTTACCCTGCTCTGTAGACTGAACGGCCGCCCCATTACGGCCTATCTGCCCAATCCTGGCAGGCTCTGGGAACTGCTCCTGCCTGGCCGGACCGTTTATCTCAGGAAATCAAAAGGGAAAATCCCTTATACAGTATGGGCTGTGAATAGGGATGGTATACCCGTACTCCTTCATACCCATTATACCACCAAGGTAGCAGAAAAAATGCTTCAGAGTGATATGATACCCGGGCTTGAGGGTTACAGTGTCCTCAGAAGAGAGGTCAATTACGGTGGACACAGGTTTGACTTCCTCATTGAGAAAGGACAGAGGAGGCTCCTCCTTGAGGTGAAATCCTGTACACTCTTCGGGAGTCGGATTGCGATGTTCCCTGATGCAGTGACGCTACGTGGCAGGAGGCATGTTGAGGTGCTCGGTGAGTCAGGAGGCGGGGTCCTTTTCCTTGTTCATGCACCCCATCCGGAGTTCTTTCTCCCTGACTTCCACACAGACCCGCAATTCTCAGACACGCTCTACAGGTACAGAAGGCGTCTGCTTCTTAAAGCAGTAGCACTCAGGTGGGATACCGAGCCACTTGAGTGCCTTCCTGTCAGGGAATTGTCCATCCCCTGGCATGTATATGAGATGGAGGCAAGGGACAGGGGGGCATACCTCCTTGTCTTTGAAGTGAGAACTCCCCGAAGACTGAAGGTCGGCAGTCTCGGTGAGATAGACCTCCAGAGGGGCCATTACATATACGTGGGTTCTGCCATGAACTCCCTCGTGAAGAGGATAAACAGACACCTGAGGAGAAGAAAGCGTCACCACTGGCATATAGACACTGTACTGTCCGTAGCAGAGTCGATAAGGCCCATCCCGATAAGGGCCTCAGAGGCTTTAGAGTGCCTCCTCTCCAAGGAGGTGAGCGCGATTGCTGACGGTGTGGTTCAAGGTGTTGGATCCTCTGACTGCAAATGCAAGGGACATCTCTACTGGATGCGTTCGGAACCGATGAGGGATGAGAGGTTCATCAGTATAATCCTCAAGTACAGGATAGAGAGGTTGAACAGGTTTTTAGGAGACTCTTAAGGGCCTCGGGCAGGAAGGTGAGAATATCAGAGGCTGTGAATGAGTACTCCGTTACCTTAGAGGCACCGATATCGCCTGCCAGCCCATGCAGCCAGACACCTGCAATCGCCGCCTCCAGTGGTGCAACACCCTGTGCTATGAGGCCTGCTATCATACCCGTAAGGATATCCCCAGAGCCTGCTGTTGCAAGAGATGACCCTCCTGTGGAGTTGATGTAGCAGTATTCCTCAGGAGAGGCCACCACTGTAGGGGCACCCTTCAGGACTACACACATGCCTGTCCGAGCAGCAAAATACCTTGCTACCTCCAGACGGTCCCTGTCTACCTCCCTCGCATCCCTTGAAAGGAGCCTCCCCATCTCTGCCGGATGGGGGGTAAGGACAAGGGGTGAGGAGACCTCATTGTAGAGGAAATCATAAACCCCCTTACCCAGTCTACTCAGTGCATACAACGCATCAGCATCCACCACCACAGGTACGGTTGAACCCCTGATCACCTCAACCACCAACTCCATGGTCTCTTCCTGCCTGCCGAGCCCTGGACCCACTGCAAGCACATCTGCCCTCTCATGGATGAACCTGAGGATCTCCTCGGTCGCCTCTCTGCTAACAGTACCCACAGGAGTGGAGGGAAGCGGAAGGGTCATCTCTTCAACAACCGAGAGGCCACCGAGGGCATCCTCTGGTATACCGACAGTCACCAGGCCGGCTCCTATCTTGAGTGAAGCCCTTGCGGTCATCAATGCTGCACCTGTTTTCCCCACAGAACCACCCACCACCAGGACGTGTCCAAATGTCCCCTTGTGACCCGCAGGGTCTCTGTAGGGCAGTGCTGATCTCACCTGAGGGGCCTCAACCAGTTCTGTCTTTATGCTGTCACTCTGTAGCAGGGCCTCTGGAAATCCTATATCTTCTACATAAAGACGGCCTGTATAGTGCCTGCCTGGATAAAGGAGATGGCCCACCTTCGGAAGGCCAAAGGTCACCGTGATATCTGCCCTTACGGCAATCCCGAGGACCCCTCCTGTATCAGCAGAGACCCCTGAAGGTATATCTACCGCCACCACCTGAGTACCAGCCCGATTTATACGTTCTATAAGGGTCGAGAGGGGTTCCCTTATCGGTCTGTTCAGCCCTGTACCAAAGAGGGCATCTACAATTAAGCGTCCCCTCAGGTGCTGTATCTTCGGCAGTTGATTCACCCTCACTGGCACCCCTATCCTCTCTGCTATCTCCAGTTGGCTCCTGCAGTCCTCACTCAACCTCTCTCTTTCAGTAGTCACAAAGGCGGTCACATCATACCCCTGTCTGAAGAGTTCTCTTGCCACCACAAGACCGTCTCCACCGTTGTTACCACCCCCTGCAACCACCACCACAGGAGACCCTTCATAACACTCCTTGATCCTTCTGACCACAGCAAGTCCCGCCCTCTCCATCAGCACCAATGAAGGGATACCAATCTCTTCTATACTCACCCTGTCAATCTCCTGCATCTGTGATGATGTAACGACCTTCACCTCTGTACCTCCTCTATAACCACCACAGCAACGGCAAATTCATTTTCATGACTGATGCTTAAATGGACCCTCCTGTCATCCAGACAAAGACCACGTAGTTCAACATAAGGCGCCCCCCGGGAGTCGTTTTTCACCTCTATCTGTCTGAACCCAACAGGGACCTCCGGTCTCAATGCCTTGATAAAGGCCTCTTTCAGGGCAAATCTCGCTGCCAGACAGGGATAGGGGTTTCTCCTCCTCAAGCAGTACCTCACCTCTTCATCTGTAAAGACCCGCTTCAAAAACCTCTCCCCCCACCTCTGTACAGCCTCCCTTATACGGGCTACCTCAACTATATCCACACCTACGGAATGGATCATCTACAGGAGGCACTCTCTATCAGGGCCTTCATCTGTCTGACCGCCTCCTGTATCCCGACAAGCACCGCCCTTGAGACTATACTGTGTCCGATGTAAAGCCCCCTCAATCCAGGGATAGAGGCGATTGGTCTGACATTATAGTAGGTGAGACCGTGTCCTGCGTTCACCTGAAGGTCCAGTTTTAATCCCTTCTGGACCGCCTTTTTCACCTGCTCCAGTTCATCGAGTTGCTTTTTACCCCTCGCATTTGCATAATGCCCTGTATGAATCTCTACCATGTCAGCGCCAATTTCCTTTGACAATGCTACATCCTTTGGATCAGGATTGATGAAGAAACTCACCTGGATGCCTGAACCATGTAGCACCTTCACCACATCCCTCAGTCTCTTCTTCAGTCCTCTCACATCAAGCCCACCCTCTGTTGTGAGTTCCTCTCTCCTCTCCGGTACTATAGTCACCATATCAGGCCTAACCTCCTGGGCTATCTTAACCATCTCATCCGTGGCTGCCATCTCCAGATTCAACTCCACAGGCACAATCTCTCTGAGCAACTTCAGGTCCCTATCCTGGATGTGGCGGCGGTCCTCTCTCAGGTGGACTGTAATCCCATCAGCCCCTCCCAGTATGGCGAGCACAGCGGCCATAACCGGGTCAGGCTCAAAGGTACCCCTCGCCTGTCTTACCGTGGCCACATGATCAACATTTACACCCAGTATCATTGTATCCTCCTCTCAATAGGTATCATCAAACCTCACCAATGTGCCCCTCTTCCTGGAGCCATATCTGAAAACGGTTATCCCCTTACAACCCTTCTCATAGGCGAGCAGGAAGGCCCTCTCCACATCCTCAGGTTTTGCTGACCTTGGAAGATTTATCGTCTTTGATACCGCATTGTCAGTATGTCTCTGAAAGGACGCCTGCATCTCGATATGGTCATCAGGAGGTATCTCAAGTGCAGTCTTGAAGAGTTTCTTCACCTTTGTCGGGACCCCCTTCACCCCCCTCAGGTTCCCCTTTCTGATCACCTCCCTTTCCAGTTCAGGTGAATAAAAACCCATCAATTTTGCCAGTTTGAAGAAGTACCTGTTCACCTCTGGCAGTTCTGTATCCAGTACATACCTCTTGTAGGCAAGGGCAAAATAGGGTTCAATGCCGCTTGAGCAGTCTGCAATGATTGAAAGGGTGCCTGTGGGCGCTATGGTGGTGGTTGTGGCATTCCTCACCTTCGGCATACCCGGCCTGTCGTATATTGAGCCCTTAAAATTGGGGAATACACCCCTCTCCTCAGCCAGTCTTTGAGATGCCTCCTTTGATGTCTTCTGGATAAAACCCATCACCTCCTCTGCAAGTCTGAACCCCCTGCGGGAGTTGTACTGGACACCCAGCATCACCAGCATATCCGCCCACCCCATAACACCGAGACCGATCTTTCTGTTCCCCTTGTGCATCCTCTCAATCTCCTCAAGCGGATACCTGCTGGCATCTATGCAGTCATCAAGAAACCTTACAGCAGTGTATATGTCATCCCTCAATCTCTGGTAATCTATTGTCGGGGTATTGTCAGGGTTATCCGTGATCGGGTTGAGTACAAACTTTGAGAGGTTGATAGAACCGAGTACACAGGCCTCGTAGGGAAGAAGTGGCTGTTCTCCACAGGGGTTTGTGCTCTCTATCCTGCCGAGGTGGGGGGTGGGGTTGTCTCTGTTGATCCTGTCTATAAACACCAGTCCTGGATCTCCGGTAAGCCATGCACACCTGACCATCTCGTTAAAGACCTCACGGGCCTTTAGCCTCCCGACCATCTGTCCTGTTCTTGGATTAATGAGATTGTAATAACCATCCCTCTTCAATGCCTCCATAAACTCATCCGTAATAGCCACAGAGATGTTGAAATTGGTCAGTTCCTCTCTGTCCATCTTCGCCCTGACAAACTCGAGTATATCCGGGTGATCAACCCTCAGGATACCCATATTTGCCCCTCTCCTTGCACCGCCCTGCTTGATCACCTCAGTGGCAGTATTGTATATCTTCATAAATGATACCGGACCGCTCGCAATCCCACCTGTAGACTTGACGATATCGGATTTCGGCCTAAGGCGGGAAAAGGAAAACCCTGTACCTCCCCCGCTCTGCAGAATCAGGGCCGCATGTTTGAGTGTATCAAAGATGCTCTTCATCGAGTCTTCCACAGGAAGGACAAAGCAGGCGGCGAGTTGGCCAAGTTCCTTGCCAGCATTCATCAGGGTGGGAGAATTTGGCAGAAATCTGAGGGATGTCATAATATCATAAAACCTCTCCTGCCAGTATGCCCTGTCACCACCATAGAGATCCTCGCTGGAAGCAACATGAGTGGCCACCCTGTGGAACATCTGCTCAGGTGTCTCAACCACCTCTCCCCTTTCATTCTTCAGTAGATACCTCGCTCTCAGCACCTTGAGGGCATTCTGTGACAGTTGAAGCATATTAAATTATACACTAAAACCACTGTCTTCCAAAACAAATATATCCGGTCCCAGATTTGTCGTTAGGCTTTCGGTCAAAACTACAGTGGGCAGCAGGAACTCAGCCCAGGAAAATCCACGATTTTCCTGGGAACCCCTGCCGAAAAATCAGAATTTCAGCGACACCACAAGTGCCATGGCAAATGTAATGACGTTTCACCTATTAGGTGAAAAAAGGCTGAAATCTTTTGATTAAAATTGTCGCATAAATCATGTTTTGAGGCAGTCCCTGCCGCAAAAGCACACATTTCTAACGGCAATCTACGGTCCGGTCCCTCCATATTACCGAAAGGATTCAAGCAAAACTTTGGAAGGCGGCAGGGGATCCCCCTCCAAATCAGAGACTTTGTGGGACAGAGAGGCTCCTGCAGAAAAATTACGAGTGTTTCACTCATTTGATAATTCAGTGGCCAGAACCAATCTGTTCAGTGACACCACAAGTGCCATGGCCAATTTACCTTATTTGTGATACTGCCGGATAGTATGGTATCTTATAACTATGAAGGCCCTGTGGAAGGGGAATCTATCAGTAGCCCTGCTTTCTGTGCCTGTAAAACTCTACTCTGCCGTCAGAAAGAGAGGGGTCCCGCTGCATCTACTGCATAAGGCCTGCTCCACTCATCTGAAATATGAGAGGTACTGCCCCACCTGCCAGAAAGAGGTAGAGTGGTCCGATGTGACCCACGGTTATGAATATGAAAAGGACAGATACGTGATCATCTCTGATGAGGAACTGGAGTCCCTCTTCCGGGAAGAAAGCAGGGCGATCAGGATAATCTCTTTTGTACCCTTAGAGGAGATTGATCCTGTCTATTTTGATAGCACCTACTATCTCGCTCCTGAGAAGGATGGCCTTGAGGCATATCTGTTGCTGAAGAAGGCCCTTCAGAACAAGAGAAGAGTCGGGCTCCTGAGGTTTGCCATGAGGGGGAAAGAACATATAGGTATTCTCAGACCCTATCAGAAGGTCCTCGCAATCCATACACTCCACTTCGCCAACGAGATCGCAAGTACAGACTTTATCACCATACCGGAAGAGATGGAGGTGAGCAAGGAGGCCCTCGCCCTTGCAGAGGAACTGGTGGAGAGATTTTCTGCACGTTTTGATATCTCAGAGTATCACGACAGGTCCACTGAGGCCCTGATGGAATTGATCAATCAGAAGATAAGCGGTGGAGAGGTGAAGGTAAAACCAGCAAGAGAGGCCGAAAGGGTTGTGAGTCTCATGGAGGCATTGAAGAAGAGTCTCTCTGTAACAGAGCCAAAGACCCGGAAAAGAAAGACTGCTGGATAATCCAGTCAATGGCCTCGCCCTTTAAATGCTGGCCTATAAAACCCATGCTTGCAGAAAAGGCTAAGGAACCCTTGGACTCTGAAGAATTCCTCTATGAACTCAAATGGGACGGCACAAGGTGTATAGCCTATATCCAGGGTAGCAATGTAAGGCTTCAGAACCGGAGACTTCTGGATATCACTTACAGGTATCCCGAGTTTGGTTCCCTTGCTAAGGCAGTTGATGGAGAGGATGTCATACTGGATGGAGAGATTGTGATGTTAAAGGAAGGTGTACCTGATTTTAAGACTCTCCAGAGGAGGGAGCACATCACTGACCCGCACAGGATATCCATCCTCTCAAGGCTGTCTCCTGCCATGTATATCGTTTTTGATATACTCTACTTCAGACAGGAGAGACTCTTCAAAAGGCCCCTGATGGAAAGGAGGAGACTGCTTGAGGAACTGGTGAGGGAGGGTGAACATATCATCATCTCAAGGACCTACAGAGAGGGGATACCCCTCTTTAGAGAGGCTGTAAAGAGGGGCTTTGAAGGGATCATGGCAAAGGAGAGAAGGAGTCTATACCAGCCAGGTGTGAGGTCACGCTCCTGGCTTAAGATAAAGAAGACGATCGATATAGACGCTGTTGTCTGCGGATGGATCGACTCAGAGAAGAGGCCCTTTGCTTCCCTTGTGTTGGGCCTTTACAGGAACAGTACACTTGTCCATATCGGCCAGGTTGGCACAGGCTTTACTGAGAAGGAGAGGAGAGAGATTATAGAGATACTCAGAGAAAAGGAGACAGGGGTCCCCTTATTTGAGCATCCCTCAGGGGTGAGATGGGTAATACCCGATACAGTGGTAAGGGTGACAGCCATGGAGTGGACCGAGTCTGGAAAACTGAGGGCACCTGTCTTCCTCGGGCTCAGGAGTGACAAAAGGCCCGAGGAATGTATCTACAGAGAATAATTTTCTGGTCAAAAGTGTTCCTTTTGTGATATAACACAATATGGCACGGCTCTCCAAGAGGATTCCCTCAACAGTCGTTGAAGAGGTCGTCCTTTTCACAAGTGTCCTGAAGTGGTTTGCGATATCACTGATTACCGGAGTGGTGGTGGGGATCACGGCAACGGCCTTTCTGAAGGCCCTTGAAAGAAGTATGAACTACCTTTCACAGTACTCTTACTACTTTCTCCTGTTGCCTGCAGGGATGTTCCTGAGCGCACTGTCTATAAAGTATCTCGCCCCCGAGGCGGTCGGACATGGCACAGAGAAGGTGATAGAGGCGGTGCATAAGAAGGCAGGAAAGATAAGTATACCTGTGATTCCGGTTAAGTTTATAGCAACCATAATCACATTATCCACTGGGGGGTCTGTTGGTAAGGAGGGCCCCTGTGCACAGATAGGCGGTGGGGTGGCATCACTTCTGGCCGAGTTGTTCAGGTTTGAGGGTAACGACAGGAGGAAACTGGTAATATGTGGTATCAGCGCTGGATTCTCCACTGTGTTTGGTACCCCAATTGCTGGTGCGATCTTTGGTATAGAGGTCCTTTACATCGGCAATGTCTTTTATGAGGCACTATTTCCATCATTTGTCTCAGGGATGGTCGCCTATCAGACGGCTCAGTTCCTTGGCCTCAGTTATTACTATCATGCACTGGAGTTCTCCCCCATCTTTGACAGGTCCTTTGTGATAGAGATTGCGATGGCTGGGCTCTTTTTCGGGTTTGTATCCCTGATATTCGTTGAATCCATGAGTTTCTTTGACGAACTGAGCAAGAGGATAAGAATATGGGGACCTCTGAAGGCTGCTGTTGCAGGAGGAGTACTCGCAGTGATGGCACTGATTGTCGGAAGGGAGTTTCTCGGCCTCGGGCTTTCCACCATAAGGTCAACCCTTGAGGGCTCTGAGGTCGGCTGGTATTACTTCTTTCTCAAGATAATATTCACCTCCTTGACCCTCGCCTTTGGAGGAAGTGGAGGAGTGGTAACCCCCATATTCTTCGTGGGGGCCACCTCCGGGGCTCTGTTTGCCAGACTCACAGGTGCTGATGTCTCTACCTTTGCTGCCATAGGTCTGGTGAGCGTGCTCGCCGGTGCTGCAAACACCCCCATCTCAGCCAGTATCATGGCAATAGAACTGTTTGGTTCAAAGATAGGTCCCTACGCAGCAATTATCTGTATAATAAGTTACCTGTTCACAGGACACAGGAGCGTTTACCCTTCCCAGGTTGTGATAAGGACAAAGTCCCCTTCAGTATATGTAGAGGCAGGCAAAGTGGTGGAGGAGATCGAGATTGAGGTGAAGCCCAGAAAGGGAACCCTCTTTGGGATTATGCTCAGGTGTATTGAAGGTGCAATGGCCCTCCTGGATAAGGCCCATGAGTACATAAGAAAGAGGCAGCAGAGGTTGTGACCAGAAGGGTCCTTGTGGGGATGAGTGGTGGAGTGGACTCCTCTGTCTCTGCCTATCTGCTCAAGAGACAGGGATATGAGGTGACCGGGATAACTCTACTTCTCATCGAGACAAGGGGCAGAGTACATCCGAGGAGTTGTTGCTCCATTGAGGCGATCCAGGAGGCAAAGAGGACTGCTGAGTTCATCGGGATTGAGCACTACACCATAGAGGCGAGGGCAGACTTTATAGATAAAGTGATAGAGCCATTTGTACAGGGATATCTGAAGGGCGTGACCCCAAACCCCTGTATCCTCTGCAACAGGTATATCAAGTTCCCCTATCTCCTTGAAGAGGCCAGAAAGGGAGGCTTTCACTACATAGCAACAGGTCATTATGCGAGGGTGGAGATGACCCCTGACGGCAGGTGCCTCCTGAAAAAGGGGATGGATGAGAAGAAGGACCAGTCCTACTTCCTCTATGTCCTCCAGAGGGATGACCTTGAGATGATACTCTTTCCTCTTGGAGAAATGCTCAAGGAGGAGGTGAGGAAGATCGCATCAGAGGCTGGATTGCCTGTGAGTAGCAGACCTGAAAGTGTTGAGATATGCTTTGTTGGAGGGAGTTATAAGTGTTTCATAAGGGAGGTGGTCCCAGAGGCATCCAGCCCTGGCCCGATAGTGGGGCCTGATGGCAGGGTGATCGGCCGACATGAGGGTATCTTTAACTTCACCATAGGTCAGAGAAAGGGCTCAGGGGTCGCCTATGGTGAGCCCCTCTACGTTGCGAGGATAGATCCTGAAACCAATACCATATACCTCGCAAAGAGAGATGCCCTCTATCACAGGAGGGTCATAGTGGGGGACCTCAACTGGCTCGAATCACCCAGGGAAAGGGTGGAGGCAAAGATCCGCTCTACAATGAGGCCGATGCCCGCATCCCTCAGTGTCCTACAGGATGGGATGGTAGAACTGGAGTTTGACGAACCCCAGTGGGCACCTGCCCCAGGGCAGTCTGCTGTCTTTTATGATGGTGAGGTGGTGTTGGGAGGAGGGGTGATACTGTCATCAAACTGATGAGGTGGAGTTTGAATATAAAACTCACCTTTATGATGCTCTGCCTCAGTGGTGCCCTGATACTGTTGATGTGGTTACTGAACCTGTACTCAGAGAGGGCGCTTCTTCAAGAAACAGAACGGAGGACCGTCGAACTCGCAGAGGCGATCCATCTTGCGATTGAGGAAACGGTGGGAACCGGAGAGAAGGACTACATGAAACTATACTACAGATTAAAGGAACTGAAACCCAGAGGTATCAGGGAGATCAATATAATAGACGGAGCGACCAGGATAAGGGCGAGCACCAACCCCTTCAAGATCGGCGAAACCACACCAGAGGAGATAACTGAGTTGATCTTTCAGTCTGAACTGGGGAAGTTTGTTACAAAGAAGGGTACCCTCTATCATTTGGTACTTCCAGTGGTGGTGAAGGGTGAACACCAGGGCTATATCCACACCGTGATCAGCACGGAGGAACTCATAAGGCTGATGCGGAGAAACACTAAGTACAGACTCATGGCGACATTGCTGGTCTTTATGGTGGGTGTGGCAGTGGCTGCATTGCTTTCAAGGAGGTATACAAGGCCCATCAGGGAGGTTGTGGAGTCAGTAAGGGCCGTCGCATCAGGTGATCTGAGCATCAGGCTCCCTGTGAAGGAGAGGGACGAGATAGGGGTCCTGAAGAGGAGTTTTAATGAGATGGCAGAGAAACTTTCGGAGATGAGGAAACTTGAGGAGAGGCTGAGGGAGGCGGAACACCTTTCAAGTATAGGTGAGTTATCCAGGTCGATCGCACACGAATTGAGAAATCCCCTTAACTTCATCAGTTTGACAGTGGACCACCTGTTGAGCAGGTTAAAAGGAGGAGATGCTGAGGGCTCTGATACCATGCAGGAACTCCTCAGAAATGTAAAGGAAGAGGTGAAGAGGCTTGACAGAATAGTAAACCAGTTTCTTGCCTACGGCAGACCCCTCAGGATCCAGAGACAGCCTGTATCTGTGGTGGCCTTGCTTAGGGATTCCCTCTCTCTTGTGAGGGCCAAGGCAGCAGCACAGGCGGTGCAGGTGGAAGAGGAGTATGAGATACCAGAAGCAAGGACCCTCCTTCTCGACCCGGAGTTGATAAAGACATCCCTGCTGAATATACTCCAGAATGCCCTCCAGGCGATGCCGGCCGGAGGGAGACTGAGGGTGAGGGTCTATGAGGCCCCGGAAGGTGTGACAGTAGAGGTCTCTGACACAGGAGAAGGCATCCCGCCTGAGGTGCTCGACAGGGTCTTTGAACCCTTCTTTACGACCAAGAAGGAGGGTATAGGGCTCGGACTCGCCTTAACCAAGAGGGTTGTAGAGGAACACGGTGGCAGGGTAAACCTCACCTCTGAAAGAGGGAGGGGGACAACCGTGCAGATACTGCTACCAGAGGTGGAGCATTGAGGAAGTGGCGCTTTGCGGCTGACAGGGGAGGGACCTTCACGGATATCATAGGGGTCGACCCGAATGGAGGTATACACACCCTCAAGGTGTTATCTGACAGTGGTACAGGTGAGCCTGCCATTCAGGGTATCAAGGAGATACTGGGTATAGATCCGGAGGATTCCCTCCCTCAGGATAGGGTGGAGTGTATAAGGGTTGGGACGACTGTGGTCACAAATGCATTGCTTGAGAGAAAGGGTGGCAGTGTCCTGCTCGTCACAACCAAGGGGTTCAGGGACCTCCTTCAGATCGGTTATCAGGAGAGGGAGCACCTCTTCCAGATCTGTATAAAGAGACCCTCTCCCCTTTACAGAAAGGTGGTGGAGGTGGAAGAGAGGATGGGGCCTGATGGGAGGGTGGTTATCCCCTTAGAGGCAGGGATGGTTGAAGAGGCAGTGAGGCAGGTGGGGCCGGAGGAGTTTGATGCAGTGGCGGTGGTCTTTCTACATAGTTGGATAAACCCTGAGCATGAACTGCTGGCAGGTGAGGTGCTCAGGGGGCTGGGCTTCAGGGAGGTGTATCTGTCTCATGCCGTCTCCAACAGGATAAGGGTGGTGACGAGGGGGCATGCAACGGTTCTTGAGGCATACCTGAGCCCTGTGCTTCAGAGGTACAGGGATATGCTCAGCAGGGAGGTCGGGGGCATCAGGGTGGAGTTCTTCTGCAGTTCCGGTGGGACAAAGGCCCTGAATGAGTTCACGGCGAGGGATGCGATACTGTCAGGGCCGGCAGGGGGTGCTGTAGCACTTGAAGATGTGGCGGAAAAGACAGGCTCGAAGAGGCTGGTCGGTCTTGATATGGGAGGGACTTCCACTGATGTCTGTAGATATGACGGGACCCTCGAGATGCTCGATGATACAAGGATAGCAGGTATAGAGGTCCAGACAGAGATGATCAGTATCCATACAATCGCCTCTGGAGGCGGCTCTATCCTCAGGTTTCAGGACGGCAGGATGCTGGTGGGCCCTGACTCAGCAGGTGCTGTCCCGGGGCCTGCCTGTTACGGCCTTGGAGGCCCCCTCACCATCACTGATGCGAACCTCATGACAGGCAGGCTCCTGCCAGGGTTCATGCCAAGGACCTTCGGCAGGGACAGACACTCCCCTGTGGTCCTTGAGCCTGTGAGAGAGGGTTTTAAGAGGCTGTCCGAGATCATCCGGAAGGAGACGGATAAGGTCCTCACAGAGGAGGAGGTGGCGATGGGTTTCTTGGAGGTAGCAAATGAGAAGATGGCCCTTGCGGTAAGGGAGACCACAGTGGCAAAGGGAATGGATGTCAGGGAGTACACCTTGGTGAGTTACGGCGGAGCAGCAGGGCAGCATGCCTGCAAGGTGGCAGAGTTACTTGAGATACAGAGGGTGATCTTCCATCCACTCTCCAGCATGCTCTCTGCATACGGGATAGGGATCGCCATGCCGGAGAAGAGGCTGTCAAGGAGCCTGTTTGTTAAATACACAGAGCAGACCCACAGGTCCCTCAACAGGGCATTCTCAGAACTGGAGTCCTCTGAAGGGGTGGCCTATGACCTCACCGAAAGATACATCGACTTGAGGATAAAGGGTTCTGAGAGACCGATTACAGTCAGGTACAGTACCTACAAGGAGAGTCTGAGGGAATTTGCTGAAAGGCATAAGGTCCTGTACGGATTTTACAGGCCCGAGGCAGAGATCGAGGTGGTTACGATAAGATCCGTCTTCAAACAGCAGGAGACCCTCTTTGAAGGAATATACTGCAGACCTGAGGCAGTTGATCATCCTAAGCCAATCTGCCATCAGAGGATGTTCACCACCAGGGGACCACAGATTGTCCCGGTCTATCAGAGGAAGGACCTGCCGGTTGGGCATCTCCTGAGGGGGGCCTGTATCGTGGTTGAACCCTATACAACACTGGTGATAGAGGATGGTTTTGATGCGGAGGTGAAGGAAGATGGCTCAATCGTTGCGACGAGAAAGGTGATGAAGAGTTCTCCGAGAAAGGAGATCGATGTCCCGGATCCTGTACTTCTGGAGGTCTTCAACAACCACTTCAGTTCAGTGGCAACCGAGATGGGCCACACCCTCAGGAGTACTGCCCATTCCGTGAATATAAGGGAGAGACAGGACTACTCCTGTGCCATATTTGCCCCTGACGGGTCCCTTGTCGCAAATGCACCCCATATCCCTGTGCATATCGGGTCCATGGCAGAGACAGTAAGGGAGTTGATAAAGGAGAGGAGAGGGGATATAAGGCCGGGCGACCTCTATCTGACGAATAACCCCTACAGGGGTGGCTCCCATCTGCCCGACCTTACGGTGATACAGCCCGTATTCTCTGACAGGGGAGACCTCCTCTTCTTCACTGCAGCAAGGGGACATCATGCAGACATAGGTGGCACAACACCTGGCTCTATACCTCCTGAGGCAGGAGACATCTCAGAAGAGGGTGTGCTGATAGACAACTTTCTGCTGATGAGGGACGGCCAGTTCCATGAGGAAGAACTCAGACAGGCACTCACTGAGGCGCCCTACCCTGTGAGGAATATAGAACAGAATATGGCAGACATCATAGCCCAGATCGCTGCCTGTAGAAAGGGTGAAAGACTGCTCTGGAGGTTGATCCAGAGATACGGGGTTGAGACCGTTCAGAGATATATGTACTTCATCCAGCAGAATGCAGAGATAGCAGTGAGGGAGGCCCTCTGGAGGCTACTGGATGGGGAGAGGGTGTTTCAGTCCGCACAAAAGGAGCACCTTGATGATGGTACCCCTCTTGCGGTAACTGTGAAGATCACTGCTGGAGACGACCCTCCTGGGACCACATCAGTTGAATTCGACTTCAGCGGCACCGGTCCACAGCATCTGAGAGACAACCTGAATGCACCTCTGTCTGTGGTAAAGTCTGTGCTTCTGTATCTGCTCAGATGCCTTATAGCAAGGGAAATACCCCTGAACAGTGGGTGCCTGAATCCAGTGAAACTGTCTGTCCCTGAGGGCTCCATCCTCAACCCACAGCCTCCCGCTCCTGTGGCCAGTGGAAATGTGGAGACATCACAGAGACTTGCTGACCTGCTGTTCATGGCACTGGGGGTGGCTGCGGCGTCTCAGGGGACGATGAATAACCTCCTGTTTCAGGTCGATGGAGAGCCTCCCTACTACGAAACGATCGGAGGAGGAGGTGGTGGATCAGAGGGTTGCGATGGTGGCTCTGCTGTACAGGTCCATATGACCAATACCAGGATAACAGACCCCGAGTTCCTTGAGTTGAGACACCCCGGTGTGAGGCTGAGAAGGTTCCTTGTGAGGAGGGGATCCGGAGGCAGGGGTAGATACAGGGGTGGAGACGGGATTATCAGGGAGGTGGAGTTCCTGAATCGGGCTACTGTAAGCATAGTGTCTGAGAGGAGGGCCGTGCCTCCGAAGGGTATAAAGGGCGGAGAGAACGGTCTGAGGGGTGTGAACCTCCTGAGGACCCGGAATGGTATCAGAAGGCTTCAGCACAGGGTGACCCTCAGGGTGGCACCTGGTGAATCTATCATAATAAAGACACCTGGAGGGGGAGGCTTCGGAACTCACACATAGATCTTTTTTGATACAGGTATCCCCTGGAAAATCCTTGATCTTTCAGGGCGGGGGCTCCTCTGTCCAGCAAAATCTCTGATTCTGTGAGACCCCTGAAGCAAAGACAAATTCGGTGCCTTCTGAGGACTTCACTGAAGGTCAACGGCGATTGAGGATTGTGTTATCATATCTCTGTCAGGTATTACAGGAGTGTGCCTTATGGAGTTTGTTGATTATGCAAGGATACATGTGAAGGCTGGTGATGGTGGAAGGGGCTGTGTCAGTTTCAGGAGGGAGAAGTATGTCCCGAGGGGTGGACCTGACGGTGGAGACGGTGGAAAGGGCGGGGATGTGATAGTCAGGGCAGACCCTCAACTCTACACCCTCCTTGACCACAGGTACAAAAAGACCTACAGGGCAGAGAGAGGGGGGCATGGAAAGGGGAAGATGATGCACGGCAGAGACGGCAGGGACCTGGTGATAAGGGTACCTGTTGGTACAATTGTGCGGGATGCGGAGACAGCAGAGGTGATAGCAGACCTCGATGCCCCTGGCAGGGAGGTTGTGGTTGCAAGGGGAGGCAGGGGAGGCTTTGGGAATGCCAGGTTCCGTTCTCCAACCAACCAGGCACCCCGTTTTGCAGAACCGGGCGAACCCGGTGAAGAGAGGGATATTATACTGGAGTTGAAACTCCTCGCAGATGTGGGGCTTGTGGGGCTACCAAATGCTGGTAAGTCCACCCTCCTTTCCCGTATATCAGCAGCGAGACCGAAGATAGCAGACTATCCCTTCACCACCCTGAAACCGAATCTCGGTGTTGTAAGGGTGGATGAGTACAAGAGCATGGTCGTGGCAGACATCCCCGGCCTGATAGAGGGTGCACATAGGGGGGCAGGGCTTGGCCACCGGTTCCTCAGACATGTGGAGAGGACCTCGGTATTGCTGCACCTGGTCGATGTGTCTGACATGACGGAGGGGGACCCTGTGGAAAACTTCCTGAAGGTGAACAGGGAGATCCATCTCTACAGCCAGTATCTTGCTGAAAAGCCGATGCTGGTGGCAGCCACAAAGGTGGATATAGCAAATCCACAAAAACTCCACTCATTGAGACAGTACTGCCATCAGAAGGGTATCCCCTTCTACCAGATCTCTGCTGTTAGAGGAGACGGAATAGACAACCTCATCAGGGACCTCTTCAGGGAAGTCCAGAGACAGAGGGAGGGGGTCCTGAACAGGGCATGAGGGTTGTGGTGAAGATAGGGAGCAACCTGGTCGCCTCAGAGGATGGTCTTGACCTGAGAAGTATCAACAGGCTCACAGCAGACATTGCAGAGGTGAAGGGTATGGAACATCAGGTACTGGTTGTCTCCTCTGGTGCGATAGCGGCTGGTGTAAAGAAACTCGGTCTTAAGAAGAGACCCGCTGACATCAAGCAGAAGCAGGCCGCAGCAGCGGTCGGACAGAGTTCCCTCATGTGGGCCTATGAAAAGAGTTTCTCCAGATTCGGGATAAAGGTGGCCCAGGTATTGCTCACAAGGGATGCCTTCACTGACAGACAGAGATACATAAACGCAAGAAACACCCTCCTCACACTCCTTGACTATGGGGTGATCCCCATAATCAATGAGAACGACACGGTGGCAGTGGATGAGATAAGGTTTGGCGACAATGACCAACTGGCCTCAATGGTCGCGGCCCTTACAGGGGCTGACAGACTGGTAATCCTGTCTGATGTAGAAGGGCTCTACACATCAGACCCCCTCAGAGACAGGAAGGCAGAACTCATCTCTGAGGTGAGGGAGGTGACAGATGAGATCATCGGGCTTGCCAGGGCCTCCACCGGGGCATACGGCACAGGCGGGATGTACTCGAAGGTGCTTGCTGCAAGGAGGGCGGTCAGGCATGGGATAGGGGTGCATATCATAAGTGGCAGGAGAAGGGGACTGCTCCAGAGGGTGCTAAAAGGAGAGAGGATCGGCACGGTCTTTCTACCTTCAGGCAAAAAGATCACCTCCAGGAAAGGCTGGATAGCCTTTGGTACAAGGGCGAAGGGTATTATAAAGATAGACAGGGGGGCAGAGGAGGCGATCCTCCGGAGGGGAAAGAGTTTGCTCCCCTCAGGGATTGTGGCGGTGAAGGGGACATTCAGTTCAGGGGATGCGGTGTACTGTGTGAACACAGAAGGAAGGAGGGTGGCAAAGGGACTAACCAACTATTCCTCCGAGGAGTTACTAAGGATAAAGGGGCTCAGGACCTCTGAGATCATTAATGCCCTGGGTTACAAGTATTCAGACGAGGTGATTCACAGAGACAACCTGGTGATACTTGAGGAGTAGAGCCTGCAGACCTCATCCACCACCTCCTCAGGGAAGACCATGCTACCACCACCTCTTCCGTAGAAAAAGACCTCCCTCCGGCCATTTACGGCAAGTCTCACATCCTCCACCATCTGGCCAAGATTCAACTCCACCACAAGGAAGAACCTCACCTCCTGTGCAGCCTCTCTTATCGCCGAGTCAGGGAAGGGGTAGAGGGTTATGGGCCTCAGGAGACCCGCCTTTATACCCTTCTGCCTCAAGACTCTACAGGCAGTAAGGCAGACCCTTGCAGCCACTCCAAAGGCAACCAGCATCACATCTGCATCATCTCCATAGATGACCTCATACATCGTCTCTCTCTGTCTCATCCTCCGGTACTTTTCCCTGAGGTGGAGGTTCTTCCCCTCCAGTTCCCCTTCGCCCATGTAAAGGGTCTTGATCACCCTCGGTTCCCTGCCCTCACAACCATCGAGGATCCAGTCCTTGGGTGGCAACTCTGGCGGTTCATATGGCATTGGCAGGAAGGGTTCCATCATCTGACCAAGCACCCCGTCTATAAGGATCATTACAGGGGTCCGGTACATGTCTGCCCTGTCAAAGGCCCTCATTGTGAGTTGCCAGAGTTCCTGGTGGTTGTATGGTGCATAGACAAGCAGACGGTAGTCTCCATGGCCACCTCCCTTCACCGCCTGAAAGTAGTCCTGTTGGGAACCGGAGATGTTACCCAGGCCAGGCCCACCCCTCTGCACGTTCACCACCACAGCAGGCAGTTCAGCACCGGCAAGGAAAGACAGTCCCTCCTGTTTGAGGCTTATACCCGGAGAGGAGGAAGAGGTCATCGCCCTAACACCTGCAGCCGCAGCCCCATACACCATATTTATAGCGGCAAGTTCGCTCTCTGCCTGTATGAATACGCCACCCACCTCAGGCAGTCTCCAGGACATATACTCCGGTATCTCGTTCTGGGGTGTTATGGGATAGCCTGCATAGAACCGGCAGCCGGCCTGCACAGCAGCCTCGGCAATCACCTCATTGCCTCTCATCATCATCCTCTCCACACATGCCTCCTCAGGACAGTCTGTATATTGTTTTTCTCATCAAGGACTACCACTGTTGGAGAGTGCCCCTCTAACTCCGCCTCATCCATCAGCACATAGGCAAATACAATCAGTCTGTCACCTGGTACAGCCAGCCTTGCTGTAGGGCCATTCAGGATCACTTCCCGCTTGCCCCTTGCACCTGGTATAAGGTAG
The DNA here is from genome assembly GCA_015492645.1 of Nitrospirota bacterium. GTDB lineage: Bacteria > Nitrospirota > Thermodesulfovibrionia > Thermodesulfovibrionales > JdFR-85 > JdFR-85. The sequence goes on along the minus strand of WGER01000068.1, from coordinate 39,784 downwards.
GTAATGAATCTTTCACCGTTGTTCAGGTTGCTCACATGGACCTGCTCGTAGGGGCGCATCCCGGCAACCTCCATTAACTCCTCATCCACTGTGATGCTCCCCTCATAGTGCAACTGGCAGGAGGTGACCGTCGCCATATGGAGTTTTGAGAGGAGTACGAACCTCTGCATCCTACTCTATTATCGGGGGTACCCTGTAAAATGGTCCCTTTCTGTCAGGGGCGTTACGGAGTGCCTCCTCAAGGGGCAGGGACTCCTTCGGGACATCCTCCCTCATCACATTGCTTAATTGGACCACATGGCTTGTCGGTTCCACCCCTGAGGTGTCCAGTTCGTTCAGTTTCTCTATGTACTCTAAGATCTTACTCAACTGACCTGTGTAAAGGACCTTCTCCTCATCAGACAGCCCCAATCTCGCAAGTCTGGCTATATGTTCTACCTGCTCAATTGATATGCCCATTAGAGCCTCTCCAGTTGTGCGTACTTTATTGCGAGCCTTTTGAGACCCACCTTGGGAAAGTTGACACACACCTTCATCTCATCCCCTTCCCCATAACACTCCCTGATCACTCCAATACCCCACTTCGGGTGCCTCACCCTGCAACCGGTCTTGTATACGGTAGCCACCCTGAAGGTCTTTGGTTTCTTTCCGTCCCCCAGAGATGCAGGGATATGACAGGGAGACTTTTCTATCCAGGCACAGTACTGCCTTGGTATGTCCTTCAGAAACCTCGAAGGCTCCTGCTCCTGCAGCCTGGACAGTACCCTCCTCTTCTTCGCACCTGTCAAAAACAGGATGTCCTTAGCCCTTGTCATGCCGAGATAGAAGAGCCTTCTTTCATCAGAGATCCCCTCCTCGTCTTCCAGTGTCTTGAAATAGGGAATCAGACCCTCTTCAAGGCCGATGATAAATACAACCGGAAACTCCAGCCCCCTTGACATGGGTATTGTCATCAATGAGACACTGTCCTTCTCACACACATCGTCATAACTGCTCATAAGGGAGACCTTCTCCAGAAACTCCTCAAGTCCTGTCTCCTCTGTAGAGGCCATCAACTCGCCTATATACTGGAGTTTTTCCTCTGAGAGATTCAGCCCATATCCTGACAACTCCATGATGGACTTCAGTATCTCTGACACCGGATCCCCGGCCCTCTTTCTGAGGGCCTCGATCAGTTTGACAAATGACCTGAGCCGTTCCACTATTGGCTGGTTTGAACCCCTCTTGGAGCAAACCTCCTTTATCGTCTCGTAGAGACTGGTCCCCTTCACCTTAGATTCCTGTTCCAGCTTTGTAAGGGTCTGAATACCTATACCCCTTGAGGGGAGATTTATAACCCTCCTGAGACTCACATTGTCATGGGGATTCTGGATCAGTTTCAGATAGGCTATCAGGTCTCTTATCTCCTTCCTCTCGTAGAAGTTCTCTCCTCCAATCACCCTGTAGGGGATCTTCTCCCTCTTGAGGGCCTCCTCTATTGTCCTGGACTGAGACGGTATCCTGTACAGGATCGCCATGTCGCCATAGGAATACTCTCCTCTCAGATACACCTCCCTGATATTTTTCACCACATATTTCGCCTCATCCTCTTCAGTGGGAAGCCAGTAGAAGAAGACCTTTTCACCTTTCTCCCTCAGTGGTCTGATCCTCTTGTCCTTTCTTGAGGTGTTCCTGGAGATCACCGAGCCAAAGACCTTCACTATGTTCTGCGTGCTCCTGAAATTCTTCTCCAAGGGAAGGACCCTCACCTCAGGGAAATCCTCCTCAAGTTTGTAGATGTTCCGGCTCTCACCGCCCTTAAACTTCATGATGCACTGGTCATCATCTGCTGTTACTGTGAAATTACGATTGGCAAATAGGAGTCTCAGAAACTCATACTCTGCGGGACTCAGATCGTGAAAGTCATCCACAAGGATGTACTGATACCGTTCCTTATACTGCTCGAGTATCTCAGGAAACTCCCTGAAGAGCCTGACGGTCAACATCACCAGGTCGTCACAATCCACAGCATTACACCTCTTCAGTTCGTCCTGATACCTGACGTAGACCTTTGCCAGTTTCTCGTCAAAACCGAAGCCGTCACCTGTGGAGACAAACTCCTCGGGCCATACTAAGGACGCCTTCAGATAGCCAAGTCTGGAGGCAACCCCTTTGTAAAGGGCCTCATATATATTGAATTCCCTGAGGATATGCCTTATAAGAGCCTCCCTGTCATCATCATCATAGATAACAAAGTCTGTACCGTATCCGAGTGCAGTGATCTCCCTTCTGAGGATCTGAAGACAGTGCCACCTGGGTGTGCCTATTGGATAGTTGTGTTCGGGTCCATTCATAAACTCTGCCACGGTGTGTCTGATCTCTGAGGCCGCCCTGTTTGTAAGTGTGACCGTGAGGATACCCTCTGCCGGGAGTCCTTCCTCTCTCTCCAGATACAGGAGTTTGTGAGTGATTACCTTTGTCTTACCACTGCCTGCACCGGCCAGCACAAGTAGAGGCCCCTCCACATAACAAATAGCCTCTTTCTGTTGTTCACTGAGGCCCTCAAATAGGTCATCCCTTTTCATAGCCCTCTCCTTTTTTATTTTACGATATTGTCCCTCATTTTTTCAAAGATTTTCAGTATTTTTCACTCCACTGTCACGCTCTTTGCAAGATTTCTCGGCTGATCCACATCATACCCCTTCCTCACCCCTATATAATAAGCCAGAAGTTGCAGGGGGACGGCCATCAGTACAGGCTCTAAGAACTCGTTTGTCCTGGGAACCTCGAAGATATGCTCAGCAGAGGGTATCGGGTCCCTTACATCTTCTGACTTGAAGACAATCACCCTGCCACCCCTGGCGGTCACCTCCTCGATGTTTGAAAAGACCTTCCTTCTCAGTTCACCCGCCTGGACCAGAAATACCGTCGGCATCTGTTCATCTATGAGGGCTATCGGACCGTGTTTCATCTCACCAGCCGGATAACCCTCGGCATGGATATAGGATATCTCCTTCAGTTTTAGGGCACCCTCAAGGGCCACTGGATAGAGGATACCCCTGCCGAGATAGAGGAAGTCCTTAGAATTGCTATACCTCCTCGCCATCTCCTCGATCTCTGACTCCCTCTTCAGCACCCCCTCCACCTTCTCTGGTATACCCATCACATCCTGGAGCATCTGCCTCCTCAGGGATGAGTCTATCTGCCCCCTCGCCTCTGCCATAAGGAGGCTGAACAGGTAGAGGGCCACCAGTTGGGAGGTGAATGCCTTGGTGGAGGCAACACCTATCTCAGGGCCTGAATGGAGATAAAAGACCGCATCGGCCTCCCTTGCCGAACTGGAGCCTATCACATTGCAGATACTCAACGTAAAGGCACCCTGTCTCTTCGCCTCCCTCTGGGCAGCAAGGGTATCGGCCGTCTCTCCTGACTGGGTTATGACCACAAAGAGGTCACCCCTGCTGATCAGTGACCTCCGGTAACGGAACTCTGAGGCAAGGTCTACCTCAACGGGAATCCTGCATAGCGACTCTATCATGTATTTACCGACCAGACCTGCATGCCAGGAGGTACCGCAGGCGACTATAAAGACCCTGTTGATACTGGTTAGAAGTCCATCGGGCAGCATAAACTCCCCCGGATTCACCGCCATCCTTGACAGGTCGATTCTGCCCCTCAGGGTATTGGCGATGGAACTGGGCTGCTCGTGGATCTCCTTTAACATGTAGTGTCTGTAACCACCCTTGTCGGCCATTGATGCCGTCCAGTCCACAGTGGTAGGTGATCTGTGGACCTCTCTGCCATCAAATGTGACGATCCTGTAACCATCAGGTGTGACAACGGCCATCTCTGAATCCTCCAGGAAGACAACCCTCCTTGTCCATTCAAGAAAGGCAGGCACATCAGAGGCAAGGAAGTAACCATCCTCAGATATTCCCATAACAAGGGGGCTGTCCTTCCTCACACCCACCATCATATCAGGCGTCTTTCTGGAGACCACCACAAGGGCGAACGCACCATGAAGCCTGCCTGTCGCCTCCCTTACCGCCTCTTCCAGGGGCATATCCCTGTGGAAGTGTTCTATGAGGTGCACTATCACCTCTGTATCCGTCTCCGAAGTGAATTGATACCCGAGGGAGGTAAGTTCTTCCTTCAGAACGAGATAGTTTTCGATAATCCCGTTATGGACCAGGACCACAGAGTCAGAACAATGGGGATGGGCATTGTGGTCAGCAGGGACACCGTGAGTTGCCCACCTGGTGTGTCCTACCGCCAGGTTGGAGTTCAGGGAGACCTGGATCAGGGCCTCAAGGTCCCTTATCTTCCCCTTGCATCTCCGGATCTCAAAGTCCCCTCCATTGAAGAAGGCCACTCCTGCAGAGTCATAGCCCCTGTACTCGAGCCTCTTCAGACCCCTCAACACAATATCAATGGCATTACCTTTACCGAGGTAACCGATGATACCACACATCAGGACCCTCTCCTTTTGAACCTCTTCTTTACCCAGCCCTTAATCACCCTCTGTTCACACCTGCTCAATGCAAGGGCCCCCTCAGGTACATCCTTTGTGATGGTAGAACCAGCCCCTATATATGCCCCCTTCCTTATCCTGACCGGAGCGACCAGTTGTGTATCGCTCCCCACAAAGACTCCGTCTTCAATAATGGTCCTGTATTTCTTTATTCCGTCATAATTGCAGGTGATCGTGCCTGCACCTATGTTTACCTTACTGCCAATCTCTGCATCACCTAAGTAACTGAGGTGGAGGGCCTTGGTGTCCGGTCCTACTGTGGAGTTCTTCACCTCAACAAAATTACCCACCCTGGCACCTCTTTTCACCTCTGTACCCGGTCTCAACCTTGCAAAGGGCCCCACTGTGGCCCCTTCCTCTACAGAGGCGCCCTCAAGGGTGGAGTTCTCCCTTATAACCACATTGTCACCAATAACGCAGTCAACGAGTTTCACATTCTGATGGATCACACAGTTTCTCCCTATGGTTGTTGTGCCCTCAATATAGACATCAGGATAAAGGAGGGTGCCCTCACCAACGCTGGATTCTTCAGAGGCGTAAACCCTCTCTTCGTCCATCACATGGACATCTGCCTCCACCAGTTCCCTCACCTTCCTCAGTCTGAGAATTCTCTGGGCCCTCAGAAGTTCCTCCTTTGTGTTTATGCCGATGAACTCAGAGGGTTCCCCAATGGTATAAACCCCCACCTTCAGACCCCTCTTCTCTGCAAGGGAGAGGATGTCGGTGAGGTAGTATTCCCCTTTGTCAGGATTCTTCTTTATCCTCTTCAGAAGTGGGATGACCCTTTCGTCCATCAGATACACCCCGCTGTTCACCTCTCTCACAGCCCTTTCATCGTCCGAGAGGTCCCTTTCTTCTCTGATCTCTACCGGTCTGCCATAGGCGTCTCTCAGGACCCTCCCGTAACCCGTAGGGTCTTCCGGAACGAAGGAGATGATGCTCAGGTTATTGGAGGCCCTCCGGTGTCTCCTGAGAAAGGCCCTCAGGGTATCAGATCTCAAGAGGGGGGTGTCACCATTCAGTATCATGAGGTCTCCCTGGAACTCACCCAGGTGCCTTGTGGCCGTTATGACCGCATGGGCAGTGCCCAGGGGTTTCCTCTGGACCACAAACTCGATCGCCTCTGCAGAGACACTCCGCCTCAGCGGCTCAAGGTTTGATCTGTTTGCCACCACTATGACCCTTCTGGGTCTGAGGGGGGCAAGGCATGAGAGGACCCACTGGAGCATCGGCCTCCCATTAAGGGGATGAAGGACCTTGGAGATACCGGAACGCATCCTCGTGCCGAGACCCGCTGCAAGGACCACACAATGGAGCCCACTCATCGGAGCACCACCTCCATCTTGAGGTGCCTGAGGGTGCTGTCACGCATCACCAAGACATCCACCTTACTACCCTCTTTTACCCCCTTCAGGGCCTTTCTCACATCCTCAAGGGAGGTGATCTTTCGCTGGTTTATCTTCAGGATAACATCACCACCGATGTAGATGATGGTCCCACTTATCTCTACCGGTATGGAGCCACCCCTCAGTCCTGCCCTGTGGGCCGGGCTCCCTCTGATCACCTCTGATACGAGTATACCCTCATTCACAGGCAGCCCGAGGGCCCTCGCCAGGTCCGGCCAGAGGGGCACACCCACAATCCCGATCCAGGGGCGCCTCACCTTTCCATATTTGATGAGGTCCGGGATGAGTTCTCTGGCGGTGTTGACAGGGATGGCAAAGCCTATCCCGATATTTCCACCGGAAGGGGTGAAGATCGCCGTGTTTATCCCGATCATCCTGCCGGATGTGTCTATGAGGGGGCCCCCTGAGTTGCCAGGGTTTATAGGTGCGTCTGTCTGGATAACGTTCTCAATAACCCTGCCACTTTCGGTGGTAAGGGGTCTGCCCAGTGCACTTATGATGCCTGTGGTGAGGGTGGAGTTCAGGCCAAAGGGGTTACCTATGGCAAAGACCTTCTGCCCCACCTGGAGTGTGTCAGAATCGCCCAGTTTGAGTGGCTTCAGTTTACCCTTTGGTTCTATCTTTATTATCGCTATATCATTCTCCGGGTCAGCACCTACAAAGGTTGCATCATACTTACTCCCATCGTACAGAGTGACGGTTATCTGCTGTGCATCCTCAACCACATGGTAGTTTGTGAGGATATACCCATCCTCAGTGATTATAGAACCGGACCCGGCCCCCCTCTGGGGATAAACAGAGAAGAAGTCCCTGATGAGTGTCATGGTGGTTATGTTTACAACAGATGGACTCGCCTCCTTGTAGACCCGGATGTTTGTCTTTTCTTCTTGAGTGAGGCAGAGACCCTGAGAGGCATAAAGGAGAATCAGCAGAAGGAGTGTTACCCCTCTTACAGGAGTCTTCCTCAGCCCATCAGAGGGATCCTTCATGCCCCTGCCTTGGCCATGACCTCTTCTGGTATATCAAAGTTTGCATAGACATTCTGGACATCATCATGTTCTTCGAGGGCGTCCATTAATCTCAACATCCTCTCAGCCACATCTCCCTCTATCCTTACCACTGTCTTTGGCAGCATCGTTATCTCTGCACTGACGGGCCTTATCCCCGCTCTCTCAATGGCCTCCTTCACATTATGAAACTCTTCTACCGAGGTTATGACCTCGTAGTTATCTTCCCTCGGGTCTGACCGGAGGTCCTCTGCACCTGCCTCAATAACAATACCCATCAGGCTATCTTCATCTATACTCTCCTTACTAACGAGGATATACCCCTTCTTCTCAAATATCCACGAGACACAACCCGCCTCTCCGAGGTTTCCTCCGTGTTTGCTGAGTATATGTCTCAGTTCTGCCACTGTCCTGTTCTTGTTGTCAGTAAGGGCATGAATCATGAGGGCCACACCTCCGGGTCCATAGCCCTCGTAATACACCTCTTCATAGGATGCACCTGGCAATTCCCCTGTCCCCTTCTGGATCGCCCTCCTGATGTTGTCCTGCGGCATATTCGCATCTTTCGCCTTTTCGATTGCGGTTCGGAGACGGGGATTCATGGATGGATCACCACCACCAAGGCGGGCTGCTACAGATATCTCCTTTGCCAGTTTTGAGAAGAGTTTTCCCTTTCTTGCATCTACAATCGCCTTTTTATGCTTTATCTGTGCCCATTTACTGTGGCCTGCCACATGACCCTCCTTCAAACATAACTATTTATGATAACCCATGTGAAGCCTTTATTGTCAAGGATTTGGATTAGCCAAAATCCTAAATTGACCATAGTCAGTGTCAGGACAACTTGCCGAAGAACCTGAATTCAGCGATACCACCAGTGCGTAAGACCGGATGTATAGCCTTCATCCATAAACTGAATGCGATGAGCCCTGATCTTAATAAAATCCTATCGCATTAATTCAGTTCTGAGGCAAGTTGCCCTGACAGAGGAAAACATTTTGAACTTCAGTCAAATTCGGATTTGGGGTTAGGTCCCAGACTGCCGTTAGACTTTGGTCAAAAGACATAAAAGGTGGCTGGGGGTCCTGCCCAGAAAAATCTCCGACTTTCCTGGGACCCTTACCGAAAGATTCTAACGGCAATTTAGGCAACAGAAGGGGTCAGGAGTTTTTACTCATCTCCTGAAGGAGGCCCCTGACTGTGGGAAAGAGGCCCAGGTCTGTATGTGGCAGAAAGAGGGCTGACATAAACTCGTCCATGTAGTTCGGCTTCATCGACAGTTCAATATAGGTCATCATAGATGCCACGGTCTCCGCCTCCCTCCTCATATCCTCTGACAGCAGGCAGAGGTAGGCCCCTGCGACAGATGTATTGCCCACGAACTGGAACCTCTCTTCAGGCAGGTCTGGCAACATACCAAGCACTATCGCCTTCCTGACGTCTATATAATTACCAAAGCCACCTGCTATGTAGACCTTCTCTATGGAGTTCAGGTCAAGGCCGACCTCCTTAAGGAGCAGTGATATTCCTGCAAATATAGCACCCTTTGCCCTTATCAGGTTATCCAGGTCAACCTGGGTGAGTACCACCTCTCTGTTGTCCTCGCCGTAAAATAGGTACTCAAGACCATCCTCTCCCTCTCTCACCCTTGCATTGTTGGGGGTATCCTGGAGCCTGCCCTTCTGGTCAACCACCCCTTTCAGGAACATCTCGGCCACTGCATCGATCATCCCTGAGCCACATATACCCATGGGTCTGGTGTCACCTATTACCTTCAGTTCAGGTTCAAGGGTGACAGGGTCAATCCTCACCCCCTCAATCGCGCCCTCTGTCGCCCTCATCCCGCATTTTATACCGCTCCCCTCAAAGCAGGGACCAGCAGAGCAGGCTGCTGTGACAAGCCAGTCCCTGTTGCCTATCACGATCTCCCCGTTCGTGCCGATATCCATGAACAGGGAGAGTTCGTGCCGCCTGTGGATACCTGTGGCAAGCACACCTGCCACTATATCCCCACCCACATAACTGGCCACACAGGGCAGGGTGAAGACAGGTGCATCAGGATTTGTCCTCAATCCCGCTTCCCTTGCATACCAGACTGGAAACAGATTGATCGTTGGTATGTAGGGGTCGAGCCTTATAAACTCGGGATCAAGTCCCCAGAACAGGTGACTCATTGTGGTGTTGCCAGCAATAGAGACAGACTCTACCTTCCTCCTGTCCAGCCCGTGTCTCTTTAACATAACCTCCAGCAGGTCATTCACATCCTCTATCACCGCCTTTCTCAGTTCTCTCAGGAGACCTCCCTCTGTGGCATTTATGATCCTTGTTATCACATCATCACCGTATCTCATCTGGGAGTTATAGGTGGAGCCAGTGTCTATCACCTCCCCTGTGTCAAGGTCCACCAGGTAAACGACCACTGTGGTCGTGCCCACATCCACTGCCAGGCCGTATCTCTTCTCTGATGACAGGGGCTCTATAAACAGGGCATCTCTGTTGTCAGGCTGCCAGCAGAGGTTCACCCCCCACTGGTGCCTTCTGAGGTGCTGGGCGAGGTCTTCGAAGAACCTCCTCGGATACCTCAGCGTTATACCCTCTTCATCGAGTGATCTTTTTATCCTTTCTAGGTCAGAGAGGTTGTCGTCAAGGCTTGGAGGTGGCAGTTGAAGGGTGGTCCTCCTGATAAGGGGTGATACAGAGGCGCCATAGTCCTGTAGGATTCCAGCAAGGTCCTTCGTCCTTGAGAGTGCTATCCTGTCGCCAACGGTGAGTCTTGACTCCTGGGGGATCTCGATCCTGAGGTCGGTCCTTGGCACCGTCTGGCAGGCGAGGACAATGCCCGCATCGATTTCCGCCTTTGTGAGTTTGGCATAGCCACGACAATCAAACTCGCCATCAAGGACCTTCACCCTGCACTTTCCACATACACCCTTCCCGCCACAGGAGGCGGTCAGATATATACCACTCCGGGTGAGGACCTCATAGAGGGTCTCACCCTCTGAGACCTCCAGAATAGTCCCATCATGTAGGGTAACCTTCATCAGAAGCCCGTCCTCCTTCTCATCACCTCAAAGAGGCCCTTTGCTGCCTCCTTTGGACCCTCCTGCTCATATCCCTCGATCCCCAGCCTTGTCCTTATCTGGCCCACAGCCACAGCCTGATGGAACATCAGTTCAAAGTATCTGCTGGCAAGGACCTCATGGTCGTCCCTCCTCTGGGGGGCACCAAAGGGGTTGGCAAAGTAGGTATGCACGAGACCCACCTCATCCGTTGTCCCCTTTGCCAGCCTTGCCCCGTGCCGAAAGACCTCCAATGCCTCCTCAGGGGTATGGAAGAACTCTATCACAGGGTGTTCACTGTCCACCTGCTCATAGTTGTTCGCGTAGAGAAAGAAGTCAACAGGGTATCCCTTCACCACATGGTGGTATCTGGTGACCGGGATTATCAGTCTGGCATTCGTCTTGTCAGGGTTCATGAAGATGCTCCGGTCTATCTCCTCGTATGCATACCCTGGCTGCAGGTCATCAAGTCTCACAAAGGCACCTATCTCGGTTCCGTACCCGACCACCCTTCCGGTGGCATCTAAACCGAGGGAACCCATATCATCAAAGATCACCCTCATCTCACAGATGTACTCATCAGCCAGGACCCTCAATGCCTCCAGTGTCTCTGACTTACCGGCACCGCTGTCACCAACAAGTATCACATTTGCGCTCTCACCACCCTTCAGTTTTAAACAGACCATTGCACCATGGAGGGGGAGTCTGCCCCTCTTTATCATCACGATGTTGTGAAGCGTGAGGGTCATCTTCTTGAAGTAGCCAAAGTAGTCCACCTCAGGGGAATGTTCAATCAACCCAACCATCAGATCATTTTCCCTGTCATCAAAGAAGACCGTCTTCACACCCTCCTCTGCTGAGGAGAGCCCCCTGATGCCAAACACCAGTATCAGGTCAGGCCTCTGATTGTGTATGTCTTCGTAATCAGCGATCTCAAAGAGGTTTGAAAGTGACAGTCCCAGAGATATGAAGTCCTGGTGGAAGTATATAAACCCATTCAGTTCCCCCACCTTTGCAGGGAAGCAGTACCACTCAGAGGGGTCTATATCCAGAACGCCATCGGGTATATCATGGACCTCCTCAAACCTTCCCTTCCTCCTGTTCATCTCAGGATACAGGATGAGGGGGGGTTCCATCAGGGTGAGCCTGATGAACGGGACCTCAAGGAGTCTCCTGTATCTGTCAGGACACCTCCAGGGGATCCTCTCAAGGAGCATACCCATATTTGCACCTGCAGGCAACTGCCTGTATACCCTCGGGTTCTTTCCTGTTATATGTTCGCTTATCTTTCTATATACATAAAGGACAAGATTTTTTAATTCTTCATTTGCCTTGATGAACTGGGCATGGTGGATGGTGCTCCTTGGCAGGTTGGACCGCTCAGGGGCCTCTATATAAAAGAACCTCTCAAACCTCCTCCAGTAGTTGTAGAGTTCTTCCACAAACTCATAGAGGTTCTCCCTGTCTGAGAGTATGGGCCTGTATTGCTCGTGCATGGAGGCTACCTCGTCGGCAGTGTAACTGAAGAGGAGCCGGAATAGTTTGACCACCTCGAAGGGCAGTTCATCCCTGGAGGTCCAGGGGAGATTGTAACTGAGGAATGCAAAGATGGAACTCCCCTTGCTGGCATGTCTTCTTATAAACCTCCTGATCACCTCCTCAAAGAGGGGACTTCTGAGGAGTGCCTCCGGAGTTTCACAGTAAAGTGATGTGTAGTCAAAGATCACCTTACCTCTGGTTATCGCATATGTCCTCTTCAGTCTAAGCATCAGTGTCTCCTACAGGTCCAGTTTGATGTGTAACTCCTTTAACTGCCTCTCCTGAACAGGTGATGGGGCACCACTCAGCAGGCACTGGGCCTTCTGGGTCTTCGGAAAGGCTATAACATCCCTGATGCTGTCGGCACCAACCATCAGCATCAGCAGTCTGTCCAGTCCGAGGGCTATGCCTCCATGGGGAGGGGCCCCATACTTCAATGCCTCTATGAGAAAGCCGAATTTCTCTTCCACCTCATCATGGGAGAGGTTCAATACCTCAAAGAGTTTCTTCTGGATATCGGGCCTGTGTATCCTTATGCTACCACCACCTATCTCATAGCCATTCAGCACTATGTCATAGGCCCTCGCCTTCAGTGATGCCAGTGTCTGTCTGTCCTGTGGGTCGGCCTCCAGAAGCAGCGGTATATCTTCCTCCTTCGGGCTCGTGAAGGGATGGTGCATCGCCACGAACCTCCCTTCATCAGGGTCCCATTCAAGGAGGGGGAAGTCCAGTATCCAGCAGAAACTGTAGCCATCCCTCATGAGCCCCTGTCTCCTGCCAATGGAGACCCTGAGCCGCCCCAAGGTGTTATGGACAACCTCCTCCGAGTCAGCCACGAAGAGCATGAGGTCTCCATCCTCTGCGCCCAGCCTCTCTGCCATCTGCTCAAGCACCTGCGTGGGGAAGAACTTGGCAATTGGGGAGTCAAAGCCTCCCTTAACCTTTATCCAGGCAAGCCCCTTTGCCCCATAGGATTGAGCCTCTTCAGTGAGGAGATCAATCTCTCTTCGGGAGAGCCCCGCCATCCCCTTTCCACAGAGCCCCTTCACCCTTCCACCGTCACTAATCGCATCAAGGAACACCCTGAAACTGCCCTTTTCAGCAAGGTCTCCCATCTCCTTCAGTTCGAGATCCAGCCTGAGGTCGGGCTTGTCAGTACCAAACCTCTCCATCGCCTCTGCGTAAGTGAACCTCGGGAAGGGTCTGGAGAGGTCAACAGAGAGGGCCTCTCTGAAGACAAATGAGAGCATCTCCTCAACTAAGTTTATTACATCCTCCATGTCCACAAATGACATCTCAACATCAATCTGCGTGAACTCGGGCTGCCGATCGGCCCTCAGGTCTTCGTCTCTGAAGCACTTAACGATCTGGAAGTACCTGTCCACACCTGCCACCATCAGTATCTGTTTGAATAATTGAGGTGACTGTGGGAGTGCATAGAAGTGGCCCGGGTTGACCCTGCTCGGCACCAAGTAATCCCTTGCACCTTCAGGGGTTGACTTTGTGAGCATCGGGGTCTCTATCTCCAGGAAGCCCTTGGAGTCCATGAAGTCCCTTACAAGTTTTGTGACCCTGTGTCTCATCAGTAGGTTACGGTACATCTCCGGTCTCCGGAGGTCCAGGTATCTGAATTTCAGTCTGAGGTACTCCGATACCTCCTTGGGTTCGTCGAGCATGAACGGTAGAGGGGCGGCCCTGGAGAGTATCCTCAGTTCAGACACATAGAGTTCTAAATTACCTGTTGGGATATCAGGGTTTTCGGTACCCTCTGGCCTCCTCCTCACCTCCCCCCTGACCGTTATCACATACTCTGTTCTGAGTGTATGGGCCAGTTCATGGGAGTCAGGGGAGACCTCTGGTGAGAAGACCACCTGTATTATGCCGGTCCTGTCCCTCAGGTCCACGAAGATGAGACCACCGTGGTCCCTTCTCCGGAAGACCCAGCCTGACAGTGTCAGAATCCTCCCAATGTCCCTTTCTCCAACCTCTCCACAACACTTATCTCTGAACATCCCCTAACCTCCACTAATCTTTTATTATAACCCAACTGCTGCCTTCAGTTTCTTCACCTCTTCTGGACTGAGATATCTCCACTGCCCTGGTTTCAGGTCTCCAAGCCTTATACCATCTATCCTGATCCTCTTCAGTTTAAGCACAGGATGCCTGATCTTCTCAAACATCCTCCTTATCTGTCTCTTCTTACCCTCATGGAGGGTTATCTCGAGCCAGGTGTTGTTCTTTGTCCTTGGCATGAAAACCCTCCTTATCTCTGCAGGTGCAGTGACGCCCTCTTCAAGCCTTATTCCCCGCCTCAGTAGATCGAGTTTCTTCTCTTCCACTATCCCCTTCACCTTAACAAGATAGGTCTTTGGGACCTTGAACTTTGGGTGTATCAGTCTGTAGGCAAGGTCCCCATCATTGGTAAGTATAAGCAGTCCCTCTGAGTTGAAGTCCAGCCGGCCCACGGGATAGACCCTGAACTTTACCCCCTTTAAGAGTTCCTTGATTGTGGGTCTGCCCTCCGGGTCCTCAAGTGTGGTCAGTACCCCCTTTGGTTTATTGAGGATGAGGTATGCCCTTGGCTCAGGTCTCAGAAGAAGCCTGCCATCAACCTTTATGTGGTCCCTGTCAGGGTCTGCCTTCATCCCTATGGTGGCCACCTGTCCATTAACCGTTACCCTCCCTTCACGGATCATCTCCTCAGCCGCCCTCCGTGATGCGACCCCCATCCTCGCCAGAATCTTCTGAATCCGCTCTTCCATAGAACTTTAATTTTAACCTGAAACGGGGTGTTTGCACAAACTACACTATTAGCCCCGACTTTACCGTTAGACTTTTGGTCAAAAACTACAATAAGCGGCAACTCTGGAGAGTCAGTCTTGAATTGAAAAATTAATTTGATAATTTTTATTATTATTGTGATGGATAGTACCACCGTTAGTGTAATCATTCCAGCCTTTAATTATGGTCGGTTTATAGAAAGGGCAATCAAGAGCATCCTCAGCCAAACTTACCCCCTCGAGTTGATAGAGATAATTGTTGTGGATGACGGATCAACAGATGAGACAAAAAAGGTCCTGAAGAGTTATCAGGGCAGAATAACCTATCTCTTTCAACAGAGGAAGGGTATTGCAAGTGCAAGAAACCGTGGTATGTTGCTCAGCAAGGGAGAGATAATAACCTTTCTTGATGCAGATGATGAATGGTATAAAAACAGGATAGAAAAGGTGGTAAGACCTTTCACTGAAAGTGAGGATACAGCAATAGTATATCACTGTATCGAATTGATAGATGACAACGGTGAGGCCATTTACCCCAATTTTTACAGGGCCTTTGGATATAAAGAGGGTGTTAATGGATATATTACAAAGGACGTAATATCAGGCAGGATATTCTGTGGTGGCAGTTCCTTCGCCTTCAAGAGAGACCAGATCCTGAGGGCATTCCCGATTCCAGAAGATATCATGCGGGGAATAGATTTCTATCTGACAGTAATAGCATCCTGTTTTGGGAGGGCGGTTTATATCCCTGAGGTACTCGGCAGATACAGGCTCCATGGTGGAAATATAACCCTGGCAAAGGACAGGAATAACAATGAAGATATTGCCCTGCTCAACAGAGATCTTGCACACATGAGGCAGAGAGTTATAGAGAGACTCTCAACCTTCCATAACATAAAGGAGCATCAAGGAATTCTAAACATGCTTCACAGGATAAAGGCCAAGGAGGTCATTTTTTATAAAGTAATATCCGGAAAAAGAACAGAGGCGTTCAGAGAGATACCCCTATTGTTCAGAGGGGTATCATCTTTCAATGAACTGATTGGGACAGTTGCTATAATTATTCTGGCCTTGGTCTTTCCATCCTCCTGTTTCCCCCACGCAGTGAGGTTATACAGCCAGATAAAAAAGACGAATGCCTTACTCGCTGATAAATGGGAACAATTGAGATCATAAAGAGGTTCATAGAGTCAAACTGGGCGGTGGAGAAGATCACAAGAGAATTCTTGGAGAGACTGCCAGTGAGGTTCAGATTTGGAATATCTTATGGTCCGATATTCAGATACTGGCTCGCTTTTTTAAAGGAGTCCGAGGAATGGGATAGAGAGAGGATTGAGACATTTCAATTTGAGCAACTCAGGGCATTATTGATCCATGCGGGAAAGAACGTCCCTTACTACCGCAGGGTTTTCAGTGAATATGGTTTTAACCCTGAAAAGATACAGGAACCCAAGGATATAGAGATCTTACCGCTTCTTGACAAAGAGACAGTAAGGGATAACTGGCAGGACCTTCTTTCGGAGAACATCCCGAGGAGGCGGATGATAAGAACAGGGACCGGCGGGACAACAGGCATACCTGTAATCATCTATACCACCAAGGATGCCGAAGAAAAGCACTGGGCCACTATAGTGGACCTCTGGAGCAGGATCGGCTACCATCCCCGTTCAAGGGTTGTGAGTTTTTATCATAATATCACCTATGGTAAGAGGAACTTTATGCCCTACAAGAAATATGCAAATCAGTTAATAATTTCAAGAAACTTTTTTAACAGGCAGTGGCTGGTAAGGTTTGTAGAAATGATAAGAAGATTTAGACCCGAGTTTGTATGTGGATTCCCCTCCCATCTCACCTTTTTCTGTAATTTTATGGAGGAGACCGCAGAGGCCCCATTCAACGGGATCAAAGCGGTTTTGATATATTCTGAAGGCATAATGCACTGGCAGAAAAAACTGATTGAGAGGTATTTCGGTGCAAGGGTCTTTGTGTCATACGGTATGGTAGAGAAGGTCCTTTATGGTGGAGATTGCGAACATCCAGACAGGGGAATTCATCTCTATCCTCAGTATGGATTTGTAGAAAACAGGCCAGTCTGTGAACACAATGAACTGATAGGGACAGGTTTTATCAATTATGCAATGCCCTTGATCAGATACCGGACAATGGATGCCGGCACAGTAACAGGCCATCACTGCAAAGAGTGCGGGAGGTCTTATCCAATAGTGCCTGCAGTAGAGGGAAGACTATATGACTATGTTGTTGATAAACATGGCAATATAGTTTCAATTATTGGCGTGGGGACAAGATCGGATTGCTTTGACAATGTGAAGATGTATCAATTTTACCAGGAAGAGAAGGGGAAGGTCATACTGAGGATCCTTAGGAAGCCCACCTATACAGACAGAGATACCTGGAGGATTAGAGAGGAATTAGAGAAAAAGTTAGGGATCAGGGACAACCTCGATGTTGTAATAGAGTTTGTTGAAGATATTGAGAGGACACCTGCCGGAAAGAGCCGGGTTATAATACAAAGAATCGATCTAAAGGAGGTGCTACAGAGGCATGCAGGTTCAGATTAGAAAGATGCTACCAGAGGATCTTGATGCGGCAATGGAGTTGTTATCCATCTGGAATATGGCACCTGTAAGCAGAAGTGATGAAATACCTGAACCCGAGAGGGAGTCTATAATCATAGAAAACTCCTTTGTCGCCGTACATAATAATCGGATAGTGGGTGTTAGCAGTTATATACTCCTGTCCGAGGAAGAGGCAGAGACTGCCAGTCTTGCTGTTCATCCTGATTACAGAGGCAAGGGTATCGGTTACAGACTCCAGGTAGCAAGACTTGATGAGATGAAGAGAAGAGGGATAAAGAGGGTCAGGACAGAAACAGACAGACCTGAAACAATAAAGTGGTACATAGAGAAATTCGGCTATAGGGTTGTTGGAAAGAACAAAAAGAAGCACCCCTTTAGTCTCGCTGAAGTGGATTACTGGACAGTACTGGAACTGGATCTCCAGGGTTATGAACATAGATAAACTGATAATAAACGTTGCCCTTACCGGTATAATCCCGACAAAAGACGAAAATCCCTATCTACCTGTAACTCCAAGAGAGATAGCAGTTGAAACAAAGAGGGTCTATGATCTGGGTGCAAGCATCGTCCATATACATGCGAGAGACAGAAATGGCAGTCCCTCATATAAGAAGGAGATATACAGAGAAATCATCGGCAGGATTCGGGACTTATGTGATGATATAATAATAACGGTTTCAACAAGCGGAAGAAGGACAAAGGACCTGGAGAAGCGGATGGAGGTGCTGGATCTTGATGGAGACTACAAACCTGACATGGCAAGCCTCACACTCGGTTCATTAAACTTTTTGAAGGATTACAGTCTAAACCCACCGGAGACGATCATCACTCTCATCACGAGGATGAATTCAGCAGGTATTAAACCGGAACTGGAGGTATTCGACACAGGTATGGTGAATTATATGAAATACCTGTATAGAAAGGGCCTTCTTACAGGCACAAACTACTGTAATCTCATCTTTGGTTCCCTGGGCACAATGCCGGCAACACCCAGAAGTCTGGTTCATGTTCTTGAAGACCTGCCAGAGTCTGTGGTGTGGGCGGCCACAGGAGTGGGAAGATTTGCCTTCAGAATCCAGTCTCTTTCTGTGGTAATTGGTGGCCATGTGAGGGTAGGACTGGAAGACAGCCTCTACATGGACGAAAACAAGACAGAACTCGCCACTAATGAGAAACTGGTGCTCAGGATAAAGAGGCTCGCAGAAGCACTGGGTAGAGAGATAGCCACACCAGGGGAGGCAAGGAGAATCCTGAATCTCTGAGGAGCAGTTCAAGCACTCATGTGTTTCATAAAAGTCACATATCAGGCAGGATTCTGGTATAATTTCTCATGCTCCTGCTGATACTGTCCTCTCTATTTGCAATGTTTTCTGCCATCGGAGGAGGATTATTGGCCCTCTGGAGGGTTGATATCTCAAGGGAAAGGGTCCTCTTTTTCAATGGCTTTTCAGGAGGCCTACTGATTGGCATATCCCTTGTGCATCTGCTTCCCGAGTCTGGACTCCACAGGAACTATCCATTTGCCATTGCAGGCTTTGGGATATTTTATCTAATTGAAGCGATAACAAAAAGTGAAACCTGCACTGATGTAGAGTGCCCTGAAGAGCATACCTCTGAGGGTATGCTCACATGGGCAGGGATGAGTTTTCATGCCCTTGTGGACGGTGTGGCGATGGGGGTGGGTTTTTCTGCCTCTGCTGAACTGGGCCTCCTGATAGCCCTTGCGATTCTGTTACATAAGGCCCCTCTCGGTTTCAGTCTGACAGGCATCCTCCTCTCAAAGGACTACTCAAGGAGGGCAACCTATCTTCTACTGTTAATATTCTCCACCTTCACACCTGTGGGTGCAGTAATGAGCGGTTATATTATTTCAGTGAATACAGGGGTGCTACAGGCAGCTCTCGCCTTTTCTGGAGGAACCTTTCTTCATATCTCTGTCTCTGAACTCCTCCCTCAGGTCCACAATCAGAAGAGCAGGAAGGTGATCCTCTATGTCCTGCTGGGTATGTCCTTCGCACTTTTGCCAAGGGCCTTTGGTATTCATTGAAGTACCCCTGGCAAATCACGGGAATTCCGGGTTAAAAAACCATCCTGAGGGCCATGGGTGCTGTCTTTATCTCAACAGGCCCCCTACCATAGTAATCACCGTCGATCTGGATATGGGGAGAATCCAAGACCTGAATATACTCAATCTCTCTGAAGAGGATGTCCCTGTAGTTGAGATGCCTGCCTGTCAGTATCCCGAATACATATCTGAGGATATCCCTTCTTGAGCCATTCAGCATCACCGCCACATCCAATGTCGCCTTGAAGGCAGACGCCCCGGGACAGACCTTAAAAGGGCCTCCGTAGCAGGCTGAATTTGAGGCTATGAGGGTATAACATGTCATCTCCCCTTCACCTAATCTTATCCTGAAAGGTCTCAATCCCCTCAGTGTCACCTTCAGCCCACTGAAGATATAGGCCCCCTTGCCTGTGAGCCTCTTCAGTGTCCTGTTAAGACCATGGACGGCCTCTCCATCAAAACCCACACCAGCCATCAGCAGGAAGTATCTGCCGTTAATCTGTCCCAGGTTAAGGGTCCTCCTCTGTCCATTCAGCACCCTGAGGGCCGCCTCCTCTGGATCTTCAGGGATCCTGAACTCCTTTGCTGCCACATTGGTCGTTCCACAGGGTATAAACCCCACTGCTGTCGATGTGCCTGCCAGGGCATTGACCACCTCATTGAGTGTGCCATCACCACCTATCACCACAACCGTCTCTGCCCCTCTCTCTGCTGCCAGCCGCGCCCTCTGCTCTGCATCACCCCTCTTTCTGGTGAAGAAGACCTCCCTGCAGGCGCCCTCCTCCCTTAACACGGATAGGGCCTTTGAGAGCCTTCTCTGAGAGAAGTTCTTTGCAGTGGGGTTAACCAGTACTACGGAGGACATCCCCTGGTGAGACCTCTCCCATGAAATCCCCAAGGTCTTCTATCATCACTGGGGTCCCTTCAAGATACCGGTAGATACCTTCTATATCAGGGTCCTCTTCAACAAAGAAGACCCTTCCGCCCTCTGGGACACCTCCTTCTTTGATGAAGGGTATCCTCAGATATCCGAGCCTCCGGGAGGCGATGTAGCCAGTGGTATAATCCGGATCATCAGACACACAGAGTTCGGCCACAACATAGGGACAGGAGGAGACCTTTGTGGCCAGTATCAGGGCCTCCTTCACAACAGTCGGGTGCATCCCTGCAGAGATGAGTAATTGATGAAGTCTCTCCTCCGCCTCAGGGATTATCCCCATCCTTGTTGCTCTCACCCCCCTTCTGGTGTCTCTCTCCATCCTCCTGCCACTCGAGAGGGTTATAAGTGCTGCCCCTCTCATCCCACCACCCCTGATCACCTCTTTAGCCCTTTTGAACGCCTCCTCGGAGATGCCAAGATTTGAGAGAATCTGTTCGATAAAATGCCATGCCTCATGGGTATTCCGGATATTCACAGTACACACAGGCAGTGTTTTGAGATAAAGGGGAGCCCCTTTCAGCCTCTCCACAGTCAGATAGACCTCATCAGCCTGTCCCCTCGGGTGTGAAAGTGCCCTCCTCAGAAACTCTCCGGCAGTGGTATAAAGCCTCTCTACCGGCACAATCGTCTCTGCGCCTGAGATGTGTCTGCCCCCCTCAGAGGCCCTCATCCTTATGCTCCACAACCCCTCTGTCACCTTTTAATCTCACCTCCAGGGGACCACCAAACCATAAGACCCTCTGAGGGAATGCGATCTCAATTCCCTCTGCCTCAAGGGCTGTCTTTATCTTCCAGAGCAACTCCATCTTCACAGAATACCATTCTGTAGCAGGTCCCCACACTCTCACCACTATGTTTACTGTGTTGTCTCCAAGGCTATCAACAAATGCCTGAGGAGAGGGGTTCTTCAGGGCAAAGGGATGGGCCTCTATGAGGTCCTTTATTATCTGTACGGCCCTGTCCGCATCGTCACTGTAACGGATACCCACAACATATTCGAACCTCCTCACGACATTTGCCACATAATTTGTGATATTGTTGGTGAAGACTTTCTCATTCGGGAGTCTCACATACAGGCCATCATATGTCCTCACAACGGTAGATATCATATTGATATCCTCCACAAAACCCGCCACTGTCTCAATGTTTACCTGCTGACCTATCCTTATAGGCCTTTCAATCATCAGAAAGACACCCGATATAAGGTTGCTCACGATCCTCTGGCTTGCAAAACCCACAACAAGACCCGTGATACCACCTGCAAGGGCGATACCAGACAGGTTCACACCCAACAGGGGCAGGATCGTCAGCACCGCCACAATCACTATGGAGTAATTTGTAATCTTTACAATGAGGGTGAGCCTCCCCTTGTCCAGTCTCTCCTTCAGCCTCCTCCTGAGGTTCAGGGTGACCGCCTTTGCAAGGACTGCCGCCCCGATGATGATGAGTACAGCAATGATTACCCTATAGGCGGTCACCTCCATCACAGCCCCCATTCCATCACAAAGGAGGTTGATACTACAGGCAGTTTTCTGGATACGTGGAGTTCGATAGACTTCTTCATCCCCTTAAAGAGGGGCTTGTTTATAAACTCAGTCTCAGCAAGCATCCTGTCCTTCACGGTCATCTTTGCCTTCATGGTTACCGAGTCTTCGGAGTAATAGATCTTCATGTGATAGGCGTTAAATACAACTCTACCCACCTCTACCCATTCCTTCTCTGTGTTCTCTAAGGTGAGTTCCACTATCCCCTCAATCAGTGGGTCAACCTGGGGTGGTTCTGGATGGAGATCACTCGAGTAGTACTTACAGATCACACCATGGGTCACATCTCCGTAAAGGGTAAATTTCTTCTTCGACAGGCTGAAGATATCAATGCAGTGGAAATCCCTCTGGTCCCTGCCTACAAACACGCCTATCTCTACAGGAAACCTGAGATAGACTCTACTCTGCCCCTGGGGATTCAGGATCAGGGGTCTCTGGAGTTCTATCAAGAGGTAGTTTGTGATCGCCTTTGGAGTGTTTACAGGTTCCACCGGGGTGAGGAGCAGGCTGTCGATCTCCTTTGGTAATTGCTTCTCCTCCGTCTCATCCTCTGCCTTCCGATGGTAGTATAGCCACTTGCCGTCTGATTGGACTGACAGGGTGAGCCTATCATACTCTAACTGCAGTGGGACCTTATATGTTCCGTACATCAGTATATTATACCAGAGAACCCTTTAACCATTCCTTCAGTAACATGAGGATAGTGATAAAGCCCAGGATCTTTCCATCCTTATCCACTACGGGGACCTCTCTGATGTTATTCTCAACCATTGTCTTTATGAGGTCATGGATGTCATCGTCCTGCATGTTATGGGATGGGTTATCATTACCTCTGATGATTTAAGGGCCGTCATCAGAGCAAGCAGTTTGCTGATCCTTGTGTCAGGGGCGAGATGATGCAAGAAGAAGTTTTTGAAGACCCACTACCAGCCCTCCAAACAGCAGCAGACCGATCAGGAGCAGAATCTTCATCTGTTCAGCACCTCATACCCACTTGAGACCTCTATTGTCTCATTGGTGATCTCCTCCTGTC
Source organism: Nitrospirota bacterium (assembly GCA_015492645.1). Lineage (GTDB taxonomy): Bacteria > Nitrospirota > Thermodesulfovibrionia > Thermodesulfovibrionales > JdFR-85 > JdFR-85. The sequence goes on along the minus strand of WGER01000068.1, from coordinate 17,304 downwards.
GGAGGTAGTTGTACAGTTCCGATAGTTCCTGGAGTTTATCATCTATGTTTTTTGATGCCCTTTCCATACTGAAGAGCCTTGATGCATTCTCGCTGGCGAGGGCCTCCACAAAGGCCCTGTACAGGGAGACCACGAGGTACTGTCTGAAGAGATGCCCCAGGATCTCCTCTGGCTCCATATACAGCAGGGGGACCCTTCTCTGCCTCATCCTCCTTGATATCTTCCTCAGGGGGGGTGGGATGACCCTCTGCCTTATTATGGTATACTCCGCCTTCCTCCTGTAATAGGCAAACAGCAGATACAGTTGAGGGTTACCCCCTGGCAGTATCTCAAGCAGTCTCCTCACAACCTCCATTACCTTCAGGTCGATCCCCTCCACACTCACAGGGCCTTTCAGCCCCAGCAACACCGGAAGACCCTTAGTTGCAGCAAGATCAATCCCCCTGGTCCCTGTAATAACAAGACCTCCGGGCCTTTTGTTCACCTCCTGTTCTACTGCCCTTATCATCTCCTCATTGTAGGCACCACAGAGTCCCTGTTCAGAGGTGAGAACGAGGTAGAAGACCTCAGGGCCTCCTTCAAGGCCCCTCTGAACCACCTCGGGAAAATGCTCAAGCAACTGGGCAAAGGCATCCTCTATACTGTCCGAGTACTCACGGATTGAGGGGAGGAGGGACTCTGCCTTTCTTATTGACAGGGCAGAGAGAGCCTTCATGGAATTCACAATCTCCCTTATACCCTTCAGTCCTTTAAGCCTCGCCTCTATCTTCTCCAGACTGCTCATCTGCTATCTCCCTGACAATCTCTCTGAGCCGTTGCTGTGTCTCTGTGGTGAGTTCCCCTGTGGTCTCTATTTCAGAGAGGACCTCTGGAGCGGAGTTCTGGAGTTGGAAGAGGATCGTGGCCATTATCTGCCTCACCCGGTCCAGCCCTACCCTGTCAAGATATCCCTCATTCAGCACAAAGAATGTGACCACCTGTTCGGCCATACTCATGGGTGCAAGTCTCTTCTGTTTCAGCAGTTCCCTCAGCCTCTCACCCCTCCTGATGAGGGCCCTTGTATGTTCCTCCACCCTTGCACCAAACTTTGTGAATATCTCCACCTCCATAAATTGGGCATAGTCCAGTTTGAGCCTCTCTGCAACCATCCTCATGGCAGGCCTCTGGGCCTTACCTCCTATCCTTGAAACGGACTTTCCCACATCAATGGCCGGGATGAAGCCACTGTTGAACAGATGCATATCAAGATAGATCTGCCCGTCAGTAATAGAGATGAGATTGGTCGGGATATAGGCGGTAATTCTGCCTGCATAGGTCAAAACAATGGGAAGGGCCGTTATTGAGCCACCTCCAAAGTCAGCATGCCTCTTTGCCGCCCTCTCTAAGAGGCTCGAATGGATGTAGAAGATATCCCCCGGGAATGCCTCCCTGCCAGGGGGCCTTCTCAGCAGCAGTGAGAGCGTCCTGTAGGCATCGGCATGATGGGTGAGGTCATCATACACAACAAGCACGTCCTCTCCCCTCAGCATAAAATACTCTGCCACCGATGCACCTACATAGGGGGCGAGGTATTTCAGACCCACAGAGGAATCAGCATCAGCAACAACCACAGTGGTGTACTCAAGGGCACCCTGCTGTCTGAGTTCCTCAACCAGTCTGGCCACCTCTGTCTTTCTCTTTCCCACGGCAACATAGACACACTTCACACCACTGGAGCGCTGGTTTACTATGGTATCAAGTGCGATGGCGGTCTTTCCTGTACCGCTGTCTCCTATTATCAACTCCCTCTGTCCCCTTCCAATCGGGATCATTGAGTCAATCACCTTTATCCCTGTGTAGAGAGGTTCACTAACAAAGTCTCTCTCAATGAGGGGCAGGGCATCCCTGTCCAGTGGAACAAACTGGTCAGCCTTGATCGGGCCATACCCATCAAGGGGTTTGCCCAGGGGGTCGACAACCCGTCCCAGTATCTCACTGCTGACCCCGATGGAGAGGACATTGCCGGTAAGCCTGACCGTGTCCGGTGGCCTTATATTCCTGTCCCCCTCCATTATTACAACATCTACAGAGTCCTCCTTGAGTGAGATGACGATGCCGTACCCACCAGTGTCAAATTCAACCAGTTCATTGTATCTCGCACCTGAAAGTCCCTTCACCCTTGCAACACCGTCTCCAACCTCCTCTACTGTGCCCACCTCCTCGGTAAGGACCTCAAACCTCACATCCCTGAGCGCCTCTTTCAGTTCTTTGAACACTCCGTCCATCCTAAATCCTCTCCCTCAGTAGCCTTGACAACCTCTGTAGATTCCCCCTGATAGAGCTATCAAAGACCCTGCTGTCCACTCTTATGACAATCCCACCGATTAGTTCAGGTGACTCATTGTACAGGATCTTACACCTGCCCTTATCAAAGAGGGCCTCGAGTTCCTGTCTCAGGTCCTCTGGCAGGGGAAAGGCCGATGTAACAGAGACCTCACACCCCTCACTGTACTGTAAGGCATCCTCCTTAATCTCATCCTCTATCTGTCTCAGGGCCCTCCTCACGATCGCCCCATTTATCACGTCATCAACCACGGATCTGAGGAGGTTCGAGGACAGTTCAAGAGACATCTCAAGACCCTCCTGCTTCACTTCCTCAAGGAGCCTCCTCCTCTCCTCTTCCATAAACCTGTTAAACCTCTCCCTGTCGGCCTGTAACTGCTTCTCTGTTTCTCTCTGTAGCATCTGCCTCTGCTTCAGGGCCTCGGTCCTTGCCTCCTCGATCGTCCTCTTTTTCAGGGTCTCCAGTTCAGCGAGTTTCTGCTTCAGTTGCTCCCTCTGTCTTTCCAACTCCTCCTTTGCTGTCTGTATCTGCTGCTGTGAGGCATGGACCTCTGCCCTTCTCCTCTGGATAACCTCCCTGACAGGCCGGAAGAGCAGTCTGTAAAGGATGAAGACCACAACCAGGAGGTTTATCACCTCAAAAAGAAATGTCCACCAGTTAAACATCGTCTACTTGATCAGATACCCCAGTAAGGGGTTTGCAAAGAGTATGATCAGCGATACAACGAGACAGTATATCGCCACTGACTCAACCATTGCCATCCCCACAAAGAGGGTCCTTATAATCTGGTTTGTCGCCTCTGGCTGTCTTGCTATCGATTCGATCGCCTTTGTGAGGGCCTCACCCTCTCCCCTGGATGGTCCGTATCCGCCTATTGCGATCGTTATACCCGCTGTGAATATAGAGACCGCTATAACTACTGACAATGCGTCCATAGACACTCCTCCTTTCAGTGGTTTTCTCTGTCTGTTATTATATAACCCTCTTTCTGGATTGTCTGCACAGCACCTGCTATGAATACGAGGGTGAGTGCACCAAAGAGGTACGCCTGGATCAGGTCACCCACAATACTGAGGATTATCAGAGGCACTGGAACCAGCAGGCCGGCCAGTAGCATCAGTATACCTACCACCATCTCCCAACTCAGCATGTTTCCAAAGAGCCTGATCGCCATCGCCACGGTCCTTGACAGTTCCCCGAAGAGGTTGAAGGGTGCAAGTATAAAGACCGGTTCAAGATAGTGTCTGAGATAATTCCTGAGGCCATTGTATCTTATCCCGTAGTAATGCACAGCAGTGAAGGAGACAGCAGCAAGGGCAGCGGTGGTGGAGAGGTCCCGCGTGGGATTATGAAGGTGTGGCAGGAGGTTCACCAGGTTCATCGCCCCTATGTAAAGCCACATCCCTCCAATAAGCGGCACAAAGGGCCATGGGTTGGCATTCACTGTCTTCTCTATCGCACCCTCTACAGCCTCGACAACCGCCTCAAGCAGGATCTGAAGCCCCTTCGGCCTCCATACACTAAGCCCCCTTGTAACGATCCAGCCCCCGAGACATAGAAATACCATAACACCCCAGGAGGTGACAACGGTCTCTGTGATCTCGACCGGGCCTACCTGAAAGAGGACCTCTGAGAAGATGCTATCCTGCATTTTCTGCCTTAAAGATCCTTCTCCTGTGGAGATAGAGATACACCGGTCTGCCCATCAGCACTCCAGCAGTTACACCCCATCTGAACTCGGGCATCTGAACAAATATGACCACAAGCAGAAGGACCAGCATACTGTACCTGAACCAGAACCCCCTTAACAATGGGGGTACCCTTCCCCTTGCAAGACCTCTCAGTTGTAACCACATATGGTGATGGTAGAGATAGCCGAGGGCCATCCCGATTATTAATGAAACAGACACCTCGAGCACCATTTGCCTCATCTGTAAAGGAATAGCCTCCATACGGAGTAAACCCCGACTGCAAGCCCTAAGAGTATGAATGTTATCGTCCAGGATATCCCCTCTCCCCCCACCCTGGTGTCTATGTATCTGCCCAGGTATGCCCCCAACACGGTGGGCAGTGCAATCATCCAGCCTATCACCCCGAAAGTGGCTATATAATTCCACAGTACCCCCTTCCCCCTGAGCCTTTTCAGGAGCGTGGACCTCTCCCTGATCTGACTGACGAACTCCTCTTCTTCTCTCTTATCCGTATTCTCTTTCAATCTCTATCATCCTCCTGATAAATCCCTGCTGGAGGTTACTGACAGTCTCATTCAGCAGTTGCTCCTTTTCTGTCAGTTTGAGAAACCTCTGTCTGAGGGTGGAATGGAGTTCTTCAAGGTCTTCAGCCTGTACAGCCGCCTCTGTGGTAAGCCTTGCGGTGTTACCCCTGAAGGAGAATATACCACCCTTCACCGCAAAATAGATCTCTTTACCCTCTTTCTTCACTATCATCACCGAGGGTTTCAGGATTGTGAGGAAGTCAGTATGCCTGGAGAGGATGCCAAAACTGCCTGTGTAGTCCTCTGCCCTCAGGAACTCAACATCACCATCAAAGACCCTGCCTGTGGGCACTGATATAATCAACCTAAACATCTAACTCCTTCGTGTCTCCTATCATATAGAAGAGCCTCTCGTCCAGGTGGTCGTACCTTCCCTCAAGGATCTCCTTACATCCCCTGATTGTGTCACGGAGGGCCACATGTTTGCCCTTCTTCCCTGTGAAGGGCTCTGTGAGAAAGAAGGGCTGGGTCAGAAACCTCTCCAGTCTTCTTGCCCTGTTGACAACCACTCTGTCCTCAGGGGTGAGTTCATCCATGCCGAGCATGGCTATAATATCCTGCAGTTCATAGTATCTTGACAGGGTCTCTCTCACCTGTCTGGCCACTGAGTAATGGTCAACCCCCACGACCTCGGGGTTGAGCAACTTGGAGCGTGAATTTAGAGGGTCAACCGCAGGGTAAAGCCCCTTTGCGGCAAGGGACCTCGACAGGATTATCACTGTATCAAGGTGCGGCATTATGGCGGTTATGGCAGGGTCTGTTATATCATCAGCAGGCACATATACCGCCTGTACAGAGGTGATCGATGCCTGAGTGGTAGAGGTTATCCTCTCCTGTATCTCCGATATCTCTGAGAACATGGTTGATTGATACCCTGACTTTGAGGGGACCCTGCCGAGCAGGGAGGATACCTCAGAGCCGGCCTGTATAAACCTGAAAATATTGTCCATCAACAGGAGCACATCCCTGCCCTTCACATCCCTGAAGTACTCTGATATGCTCAGAGCCGTCATTACTACCCTGTATCTCACGCCCGGTGGCTCGTTCATCTGACCAAGCACAATAACCGTATGTTCCAGCACCCCTGTCCTCTTCATCTCCTCATAGAGTTCATGCCCCTCCCTGATCCTCTCACCAATCCCGGCAAAGACGGATACACCCGAGTAGACCTTAACCGCCTTATATATAAATTCCATCAACACAACCGTCTTCCCCACTCCCGCTCCCCCAAAGAGCCCAACCTTACCCCCTTTGATAAATGGACAGAGAAGGTCAATCACCTTGATGCCCGTCTCGTAGACTTCAGGGATTACCATCTGAGAACGGAGTTCAGGAGATGGTCTGTGTATCGGCAGGTAGGTATCACTCACAGGGGGTGTTCCTCTGTCAAGGGGCCTCCCGAAGAGGTCTATAACCCTTCCAAGTACCACATCACCTACCGGGACCTCTACTGGCCGAGAGGTCCTCTTCACCTGAAGCCCCCTTTTAAGCCCTGTGGTCTTGCCAAGGGCAATACATCTCACCCTGTCCTTTTCGATAAACCTGAGGGCCTCGAGTGTGAGAGGGCCTGACGGGGTCTCTACAACCAGGGCCTCATTGAGGAAGGGAGGTTCTTCCCCGGCAAAGACCACATCAACAACACTTCCCTCTATCGCCACAACCCTTCCCATTCTCTATACTCCCATATTCATGATAGACAAGGCAACTCACTGTAAGTGACAGAAGTCTGAAGTCAGAGGTCAGAAAACTGAGGAAAATTCCGACTTCTGACCTCTGATATCCGACCTCTGTTTTTTGGCATACCGCCTGTGCCTCAATCCTGTTTTGGGCAGTCAAAAGACATAAAAGGTGGCGGGACCATAAAAGTGTGGGATACTGAGCAATAACGGGTTAATGCTGGGCAGGTGGGAAGAGTTCATCGATCTTTTCCTCAAGGGATTCTGCCTCCATAAATACAGTACCTATCAGCAGGGCATCCACCCTGGTTGACTCAAAGGCCTCCACATCAGCCCTCGTATTTATCCCGCTCTCACTCACCACAACCCTGTCCTCAGGGATATCCTTCAGGAGTTCGAATGTGGTCCTGAGGTCCACCTTGAGGGTCTTCAGGTCCCTGTTATTGATACCAACTATTGGTGCACCCAGAAGGAGGACCTCCTCCAGTTCCTTCCAGTGATGGACCTCGAAGAGAACGGCCATACCAAGTTCTGTTGCAAGATCATACAGTTCATGGGCCTGATTTCTACTAAGCAGAGCAGCAATCAGCAGTATCGCATCTGCACCAAAGGCGCATGCCTCATAGACCTGATACTCCTCGAAGATAAAGTCCTTCCTGAGTACAGGTATCCTGCTATGCCGGCTCACCTCCCTCAGATAATCTATAGAACCGAGAAAGAAATCCTCCTCTGTGATCACTGACAGGGCAGAGGCACCCTTCCTTTCATATACAGAGGCTATCTGGATGGGGTTGAACTCCTCCCTGATAATCCCCTTTGAAGGTGAGGCCCTCTTCAGTTCCCCAACAAACCTTATTCTTTCACCAGGTGGTCTCCTCACCGCCTCAAGAAAATCCCTTGATGGCACCCTATCAAGTGCCCTCGCCTTCACCTCCCTCATGGGCAGACCCGCCTTCTGCTGCCTCAGCCTCTCCTTCTTCTTTTCTACTATCTCCTCAAGGGCCCCCATTAAAAGGATTTAACCAGAATTCCCATCTCAAAATCAACAAACCGCTTTAGATCTGAAAATGCCATTAGAAATGAATTGTGTTTACGGCAGGAACTCAGCCCTGAAAAATCAGGATAGAAAAGAGAACCTCCTGCCCTAAAAAATCTGCAATCCAAGAAGATTGAACTCCGCCCATCCCTATGGGTTAAAATAACCATCAGAAGGAAAAGATTGGAGCAAAAATGAGACAGAAACTCCTCTTCGTTCTGCTTTTTTTTGTCATCAGTTGTCAGAAAGAGGGTATCTATAACCTCTCAGAGGAACGGCAGATCACCTTTGAGGAACTCATATCAAAAATCAAGAAACACGACATCATCTTTGTAGGGGAACTGCACGATGTCAAGGAGCACCACCAGAGACAACTCTCCATAATAAAGGCACTGAATGAGACAGGAGAGGATGTTGCTGTGGGGGTGGAGATGCTCCTTGCAGAGGACCAGCCACTGATAGACCGATGGCTGAGAGGTGAAGTCCCTGATGAGGAGTTCATAAGGCTCTACTATGAGAGATGGCGTATGCCCTGGTCACTCTACAGTGCCATCTTCTCCTATGCAAAGGAGGAGGGAATACCAGTGGTAGGACTCAACATCCCGAAGGAGATAACCTCTCAGGTAGCAAGAGAAGGGTTCTCCTCCCTCACACCAGAGCAGAGAAAGAGGATACCTGCCTCCAGTTGCCCTGTAGATGAGCAATACATCGAGTTTATAAAAAAGGCCCTCAAGGTCCACAGTACTGGAAGAGACCTCAGGTACTTCTGTGAGGCCCAGAAACTCTGGGACATCTCTATGGCCTACTACATTGTGAAGTTCCTCAGGATGAACCCTAAATACAGAATGGTGGTGATCACAGGTGGAGGTCATGCCTGGAAACCTGGCATCCCCGAGGAGGTGAGGAAGACCTCCGGTTTCTCTTACACAGTGATCTTGAACTGTTTGAAGAAAGACTGCAATGATATAACCAGAGAGGAGGCAGACTTCCTTTGGTTCTGAGTGACAGTATCAGGGACGGAGACCTCGTCTGTCTCTGGGATGGGGAAAACTCCTTCTATATACTCCTTCAGCCAGGTTCTACCTTCACAACGCATAAGGGGATTATAAGACATGACGATATAAGGGGAAGGAGATGGGGTGAAAGGGTCAGAACCCATAAGGGTAGTGAATATCTGCTGATGAAACCGTCTCTGTACGAGATAGTCATGTATGCGATCCAGAGGAAGACCCAGATAGTATACCCGAAGGACTCTGGCCTGATCACCCTCAAACTCGGCCTGAGGCCTGGCATGAAGGTCCTTGAGGCAGGGGTGGGCAGCGGCGCCCTCACCCTGGTAATGGCCAACACCGTTGCACCCACAGGGATGATCTATGCCTATGAAAGGGACAGGAGGTTCCTGGCCCTTGCTGATGAGAACCTCAGGATGGCTGGCCTGAGACAGTTCGTTACGCTCCTGGAGGCGGACATCCTTGAGGGTATAGAAGAGGACAACTTCGACGCGGCCTTTATAGACATGCGGGAACCCTGGGAGACCCTCCCCATCCTGAAGTCGAGACTGAAGGCGACCTCACCTGTGGGCTTCATCCTCCCCACCACCAACCAGGTCTCAAACCTCCTGCATGCCCTGTATGATGAGGGGTTCCTGAGGATAGAGGTCGAAGAGATCATCCACAGACCCTACAAACCGGTACCTGACAGGTTGAGGCCGGTCGACAGGATGTCAGCACACACTGGATACCTCATCTTTGCGAGGACCCCTGCTCCATGAGAAACCTCCTCACCCTCTTACTACTACTCATCATTGGATGCGCCACCACAGAGACGAGGCCAGTACACCCCTTTTCTGATACCCCCTTCACCTCGGATGTGATGGTGGAGGTCTATACCTCCGATCAGCCAGCGGGTATCTATCATGGAAGGCTCTACTATAAAGGTCCTGAGGAGGCCCTTATAAGACTCAAAGGGCCGGCCGGGCTTCCTGTAATGGATATCCTGTTCAGAAGTGGAAGGCTCTATTTTTTGAGACCTTCTGGAGAGGTGGTATACACTGCTGAACCGGGCTTCAGGAGACTCACAACCCCTGACTGGCCAGTCTCAAGGGTCTCTGGGTCTGCCTACATTCTGGAAATAAATCTGCCAGGCAAAAAACTGAAGATAAAGATGACTCACCTTCGAGAAGGTATACCTGAGGGGATCTTTAAACCATAAAATTATTGGGGTGAGCGATGGGACTCGAACCCACAACCCCTGGAGCCACAGTCCAGTGCTCTAACCATTGAGCTACGCTCACCGACAGTAATATTTTAACAAAAAACAGCCCCTCTTTCAAACCCCATTGTCAGACCCGAGGAGGGTTAAAAAAAAGACATTTTTTGGTATAATTAGGTGAGAATGTACATGATTGTGATGATAGGCCTTCTCATCATCTTCACAGTCGCCTGTGTCCTGGCAGTCCTGCATATCCTACACAAGAGGGAGAAGAGAACAGAACAATACCTTGCACAGGCAGAGAGATACCGACAGATAGTGGAGTCCTGCAAGGAGGGCATCTATGTAACAGACACAGAGAGAAGGATCATATACTGGAACCGTGCTGCAGAGGAACTCACCGGGTACAGGTATGAAGAGGTGAGGGGGATGCCCTGTAAAACTGTCATCTCCCATGAAGACCTCGAGGGAAGGGTCCTCTGTGAGGAAGGCTGCCCTCTCAAAAAGGCGATGGAGACGAAGAGTCCTGCCCCTGTTATCGTTTCCTATCTGAAGCACAGGGATGGGGAAAAGATCCCTGTGGAGGTATCAGTCTCCCCCCTGGTGGATGAAAAATCCAATGTGGTTGGCTGTATAGAGGTATTCCACAATGTAACAGACAGGCTGACCAGGGAAAGGGCCCTTACAGAAAAGACCAGGACACTTCAGGCAGTCCTGGAGAGCATAAAGGATGGTGTGCTTTTTCTGGATCCATCCGGAAGGGTGAACCTCTACAACACTGCCTTCAAGAACCTCTTTGATATCAAACAGGACATTACAGGCCGTTACCTCTATGAAATAAGCGATGGAAGATTCCTGAGGACTATAACCGAGATTGAGAAACTGTATCGTGGGCAGAGGTGCTATGAGATGTTTCAGGGTGAATGCCCAGAGGAAGAAAAATGCGTCAAAGAAGGCGCCTGTAGGTGCTGGCTCTACAGAAGGACACACGGATGTAATGAGAAGATATCCACCAGGTGCAGGGAATGTGCCGCCTTCAGACAGGTAAAGGCATTTCTTGAAAACCCTCTGGAACTGGAGATAGGCGACAGACACATCTCTGTGGTCTCGTCCTTTATCGAATCTGAGAAGTCAGATGAGATATGGGAGGTGATAGTATTCAGGGATGTAACAGAGGTGAAGAGGGATGCAGTGGTAAAACTCGCTGCTGCAGCAGCCCATGAGTTAAGACAGCCAATGCAGGCGATTATAGGCGCGGTGGAACTGCTCGCTGAGAATATGGATGACGATGGTAAGAAGAGGGAGTACATGAATGTGATTATCAAGAGTTGTTACAGAATGGATGCGATAATTGATGATATCGCAAGGATCACCAGGTACAGACTGAAGGAATACTCAAAGGACATCTCAATAGTGGACATCAGGGCATCTTCTGAAAGAGGGCCCTCTAAGGAGGACACCGGAGAGGAAGAAGGTGTAAAACAGACAAAAGAGATTAATATCCAGGATTTTTCAGATAATAACTGAAATATCCTCCTTTTTTCATTCAGAGTATAATTGCAACTATCCACATTTTTTTTTAAAATTAAAATATGAGGGCAGTATCTGAAGTAAGGGAGCCAGAGAGGTTCTTTAAGTACTATATAGTCAGGACATGCCAGGAAGCAGAGGTGAATGTCCCTGAGAGATTTCTCCAGATAGAGTACCTCTCAAAGATGCTTGCCGGTTTTATTGAACCAAGAAAGTACTTCCAGGACTCAGGTGATCTCATCAGGATAATCGATGTCCTCAAGGAGGAGGTGGAGAAGGTTGAGATAGATCTGGATGCTTACAGAAAGGCGGCAGACAAGATCCTGTTCTATCAGAGTTTCTTCCCGGAGGCCTTCAGGAGAAGATTGCTCGATATAAACTTCTACTCCAATGCCGCAAGGTCGTTCTACAGGATTGTTGGAAACTACAAGATACCTGTCTGTGGTATGATCTCTATGGAGTACTCCCTCTGGAGTTTCATTCTCAGGACGACAAAGAAGAGGTACTTCTTCTAAGAATCACCCTTCCTTCTCCGGAAGTCCACTTTCACCACCTTGTCAGTCGACTCCGTAACCACATCCTCTTTTTGCTCTGCCCTTTCCAGGCCACCAAGGCATAGAAACTGGGCGTTCGCCTCAGGAGAATAGACCCCTATTATATGCTCCACAGGAATAACACAGTGTTCCATCCTGTTTCCAAAGTGCAGATCGGCCTCTATACCCCAGTCATGCCAGTGAAAACGCATACTCCTGTTAAATACAAGGACAATACCCCTCTCCTTCTCTTCTGGCAGAAACCCCCTGTTACCTATCCTTACATCCTCGTGGTATCTCACAATAATAAAGACCCTCCCGATAATCCCGAGGAGTGATTCAAAGACATGCCTCTTTAACTGGTTCAGTCTATCAATAGCCTCTCTGTCCAGCCCCATGTATCATTATATAAATACGGTTCCCTTTCTGACAATATGCCTTTAAATCCTAATTATCGTTAGATCTTGAGGCAATAATATAGAAGGTGGCAGGAGCCACATAAAATTCAGAGATTTTGTGGGGACAGACCCCGACCTGGTGAGCGGAGTCCTGAAGGACATTTTTGCGTTTAAAAGTAACTGGAAGCATATCTGTCTAAAACAGGATTGAGGCACAGGCGGTATGCCAAAAAACAGAGGTCAGAAGTCTGAAGTCAGAGGTCAGAAGACTAAGGAAAAAATCCGACTTCTGACCTCTGATATCCGATCTCTGCTATTCGGCACACCGCCTGTGTATACTATCGGAGATTATTTTGGACAGCACTGAACTGGAAGATGGGTATAATAACATCACAAACCCAAAAAGTGGACAGTTTGATAGAATAGGATACAGAAAGGGTGAAGAGGGATATTCTCATATGCGTGGCCGGCGCCACCCCCCAGATTATCACTGAGACCATCTACGCCCTCGCCATGAAGAGCCCGCCCGTACGGATAGATGAGATGTATGTAATCACCACCACGGTAGGCAGAGAACTGATTGAAGAGAAACTCATCAATGAAGGTGTCCTCCATAGACTCATCAGAGAGTATGACCTGCCCGCCCTGAAGTTCACCCCTGAACACATAATTCTGATAAGGGACCATTCAGGCTCCCCCCTTTCTGACATAAAGACATCAGAAGACAGCGAGGCCACCGGCGACCTCATCACCGAGGTGGTCAGGGAGTTTGCTTCAAGGCCCGATGTGGTCCTTCACTGCTCCATCGCAGGAGGCAGAAAGACGATGAGTTACTACCTGGGAGCGGCACTGCAGTTATACGGCCGCCCCTGTGACAGGCTCTATCATGTCCTGGTGAGCCCGGAGTTCGAGGCAAACCCTGAATTCTACTACCCTCCGAAGAAACCACGAAAAATAAGGTGTAGACTCCCCGATGGCACAGAGATGAGCCTGTCCACTGCTCAGGCAAAGGTCTATATTGCTGAACTGCCCTACCTCAGACTGAGGCAGTGGGCAGACCTCGGTGAGAGGTCCTTCAGGCGGTTAATTGAGGAGACCCAGCAGGATGTCTCCCTTTCAATAAGGCAACTACCCCTCAGGATTCATCTCAGCAGAAGAAGGATACTGATAGGAGACAGAGAGATTGTACTTCAGCCCATGCCTCTGGCGATTTATACCCTCCTGGCAGAGCAGAAGACCAGAAGGTGCCCTGTTAAAAGCGCAAACTGTCAGGGATGCAGCAGGTGCTACCTTAGTATGTCAGATTTGATCGGGATTGAAACCCTCAGGAGGATTATGGGCCTCTGCAAGGTTATATACAGGGGCTCCATCTGCCGCCTTGATACCGACCGATGGCACCAGTACAGAAAGAAAGGCGGGATCCCGCCCAATGTGATTCTACAGAACCTTTCAAAGATTGACAGGGCCCTGACAGATGCCCTGCAGGCGACGGAGTCCTCCCTTTACAGGGTGGACAGGCTGAGACAGTACGGCAGTACCACCTATGGACTGAAGATTGACCGCACCAGGATAGAGATCTATTATGAGAATAGCCTACACCGTCCATAGGTTCACCCTTCAGGCGGAGGAACCGATTGAACTTCCGCCATACAAGGGCTCCACACTGAGGGGTGGCTTTGGCACTGCCTTCAGGAGGGTGGTCTGCGCACTGAAAAAGACCGACTGTGGAGACTGTCTTCTGAAAGGCAGGTGTGTGTATGCCTATGTGTTTGAGTCTCAACCCGAAGAGGAGGTCCATGTCTTCGGGAGGGTGAGGTCAATACCGAGGCCCTTCGTCCTGGAGCCACCTGAAGATAAAAGGACTGTTTACGACATAGGGGAGACCCTCCAATTCAACCTAATCCTGGTGGGCAGGGCAACTGACTACCTACCCTACTTTGTTTACGCCTTTGAGGAACTGGGCCGCACGGGCATCGGAAGAGGCAGAGGGAGGTTCCGTCTGGAGGATGTCTCGGTCCAGACCTCTGGTCCACCCCGGTCTGTTTACAGACCAGAAGAGGGAAGGCTTTTGCACACACATCCCTCCATTCTGGACCTGACCGATGCAATCATGGAGGTTATCTCTCCCACTGGCGTTGAGCCCTCTGCATCTCTCACCCTAAGGTTTGAAACCCCAACCAGACTGAAGTACCAGAGAAGGCTCACCATAGAGCCTCACTTTCATGTGCTGATAAGACAACTCCTGAGAAGGCTCTTTCTCCTGTGGTACTTCCACTGTGGGGGCAGAGATGAGGCAGAGCCCTTCAGGAGGGACTACCACAGGCTGATCATAGAGAAGGCAAAGGAGGTCCAACTCACAAGGGCAGACCTGAGGTGGTACGACTGGCAGAGGTACTCCCACAGGCAGGGTACCATGATGCGGCTCGGAGGGTTCGTGGGCGAGGCAACCTACACCGGTCCGGTCAGTCAGTTTATTCCCTTCTTAAGGGCAGGACAGATCCTGCACCTCGGCAAGGGCACCACCTTCGGTCTCGGCCGATTCACCCTCCTGACCTGACCCTTTGGAAACATTTCCGGAATATTTTATCTGTTGCCTTCATCCCCCGGATCTATCAGAATATTCATATGAACAGAAGACTTTACATAATAGCCTACGACATCACTGAACCTTCACGGCTCGACAGGGTGAGGCACTTTCTGAAGGGCTACAGCACTGGTGGTCAGAAGAGCGTGTATGAGTGCTTCCTCACCGATGCCGAACTCTCATTCGTCGTAAGTAAACTCAGAAGGCTCATCTACGAGGAGACCGACAGGGTTCACATCTTCAGACTGGACGGCCGTTCAAGGACACATACGCTCGGGATAGCAACTCAACCTAAATACCCGAGTTACTTCTACTTCGGATGAATCCCGATGGGCACCCTCTACATTGACAGAAAGGGTTACCACCTGAAACTGGACCGCGAGGCGATCGCCTTTTACCTGAAGGGCAGAAGAGAGGGCATCGTGCCCATTAACCCTCTCAGGAGGGTGGTAATAGTGGGCAACAACACGGTTGACACCTCTGTGCTCAACAGACTGCTCAGCAGGGGCATCCCCGTGATGTTTCTGTCGGGCAGACACCTGAAGTTCAGCGGCATCCTCGCCCCGAGAATGAACTACAACGGCCTTCTCAGGATGAAGCAGTATCAGAGGAGCCTTGACAGGGAGTTTGTGAGGGAATTCTCCGCCAGGCTGATACTCAAAAAACTCTCCAAACAGATGGCCCTGCTCCAGAACCTTCTCAACAGAAGACCCACCCTCGGCCTTTACCTCAGGGAGGCAATGGACACCCTCAGGAGGGTCTCTGATAGGATAGAGACGGCCATCCCTGAGTTAGACAGCCTCAGGGGCTACGAGGGTGGTGCATCCAGTGCCTACTTTGGTGCCATCAGCAGGGTCCTGCCGGAGTCTCTCAATTTCAACGGCAGAAACAGAAGACCCCCAAGGGACCCCGTGAATGCAATGCTCTCCCTCTGTTACACCTTCCTTTACTATGAGACGGTGAGGGAGATACTCATCAGGGGGCTTGACCCAACAGTGGGGTTTTACCATCAGTTTGACTACGGCAGAGACTCCCTCGCCTGTGATGTCCAGGAGGTCTTCAGACCGGATGTGGACGAGTTTGTGATCGGCCTGTTTGAAGACAGGCACTTCCGACGGACAGACTTTGTTGAAGACAGCGGAGGCGTCTACCTCAAGAAGAACGCCAGGGCAAGACTCTACCCCTTATACGAGACCTGGGCAGTGTCCATCAGAAAGGGACTGGAGGAATTTCTGGCATACCTATGCAGGAGACTCACCGATGAAGAAGACCCTCTACCTGGCTGAAGGCAGGCCATTAAAGATAACCCGGGACGGCCCCTCCCTCTGGATAGAGGCCAGCGGACAGGCGGGTAAAAGGGTTCCGCTCAGGATGATTGAAAGGGTGGTGGTTGTGGGGAAGGTCTCCCTTGACTCCTCCATAATCACCCTCCTGGCCAGTTACGACATACCTGTCTTCTTCTTTAATAAATCGGGTAAGGAGATAGCACTCACCCTCAGCCCGGGGCAGGGACGTCTGAGATACTCTCACAGGCAGAGAATATTCCTCGCCTCTAAGGAAAACCTGGACAGATACATCAACATCATGAGGTCCTGGAGGCGGAGACTCCAACTACACCTTTTAAAGAAACTCTTAAAAGACCCGGACAAACTGAGGTGGTACAGATTACATGGTATAAAGGAACAGGAGTATGCAGAACTCCTGAAACCCTTTATAGAAAGACATGGCCCCAGATACAGGGTGGTAAAGGAAATCGTCCACTGCCTCTTTCTTGAATTGCTTATTACAAAACTCCGGAGCGCCGGTCTTGAGCCTGACATCGGAATAATCCACTACCGCCAGAGAATGGGACTTGCCCTTGACCTCTGTTACATTATGGAACCAGAACAACACCTTCTCACCATCCAGACCCTCAGAACCAGACAGATTCATCAACTCATAGACCCGAAAGGTGTAACCCATGAAGGTATGAAAAACATCATACAGAGGTTTGAGAACAAACTGCAGTATCTACTGCCCGTCATCAACGGGATTATAGAGAACATCATAGAGGCAATAGAGGAACTGGAGACAAAGGGCTGTATAAGACTGAAGTTCAGGGGCAGGTGAGATGAAGGAGAACTATCTGGTATGCTATGACATCAGGGACCCGGTGCGGTTAACAAGGGTCTACAATTACATGAAGGGCAGGGGCAGACACCTGCAGTACTCTGTCTTCTTTTGCGTTCTTACCTATTCACAGTTGAAGCAGATAAAGGATGACCTTCGGCAGATTATAAACCCCGGCGAGGACGATGTGAGGATTTACCCCCTTCCCAGGAACTTTGAGGTGATAGTGCTCGGATGTGGAGACAGACTGCCTGAAGGTGTGTTGTTGTTTCAATGAAGGATGCACTACATTTCTGAGGTGGGCCACAAATAGTATGTATCGTATTACACATTTAAAGCAAACTCTCAGGCGACATAACTCCATCAGGGGGTGAAAGAATGGCACTGTCCGTTGTCTTTCTCTATAATCACTATTGACAACACAGGCATTCTCGGATATAATTTATCTAAATTTCGTTCTTTGAAAACGGCAAGGAGGAGGACGGATGACCATAACTTTTTCAGGCTCTCAAAGTTCGGCCAGACACCTCTCTAAGGCATTAATTTTAAACGATAAAAAGAGGGGGTGCTGTCCGAATAAAGACCTCATCTAAAAGGGATTGAAACGAGACATGAAAGGATCCTCTCTG
>WGER01000067.1 GCA_015492645.1 Nitrospirota bacterium | reverse complement strand
TCTCAATAGTTCCATCTCAAACTCCTTTTCATTGCACATCTTTTCCTCCCTGGAAGTGTAGTGATCTCTGCCCAGGGAGATATTATTTCACGGACAAGAATTTTGAGCTAACAAGAAGGATTTCACGGACAAAAATTATGAGCTAATGCGGAGCGTTGACATAAAAAAATCGAACTGAGTATACTAAATCTTCAACTTAGAGATTTTCTTGTGGAAAAAGGAGTGAGTATGGGTGGAGCTTATACGACCTATCATCCCCATAAGAGAAAGAGGAAGAGAACACACGGTTTTCTGAAGAGAAAGAGGACCAAAGGCGGCAGAAGGGTTCTAAAAAGAAGGAGAGCCAAGGGGCGCAAGAGGCTCGCTGTATAACTGTGAAATACCTTCTGATCTTTCTTATAAGGCTCTATCAGTTATTCCTGTCGCCTGTGCTCCCGAGTACCTGTAGATTTACACCTACTTGTTCTGAATACTCTATCCAGGCAATAAGAAGATATGGTGCATTTAAGGGGAGTTATCTCGCCTTAAAGAGGCTTATTAGATGCCATCCCTACAGTCCTGGTGGATATGACCCTGTGAGGTGAAAAGATGGATAATGATGGAATGGACAAGAGGGCGTTAATTGCTGTTGTATTATCCATAGTGGTGCTGATCCTGTATCAGATATTTTTTATGCCATCTCCACCACAGCAACAGCCACCGGTGAAGAAGAGACCGGTGCAGCCTCCAGTTGACACCAGCATTGTAGAGGAGAAACCTCAAAAATTACTGAAGGTGCAACAGGAGGGGACCTCAAGGTTCATTGTTGTTGAAACACCCCTGTACAGAGCTGTACTCAGCACGCAGGGTGCCACAATTAAAGAATGGATACTGAAGAAATACCTTGATGACAATGGGAATCAGATCAAATTGACCCCTGATCAACCCAGGGTTCCACCCCTCTCCATAGGCTTCACAGAGGCCTTTTCACTCAGCAAGGCCATCTTCCAGACAGATGCAAAAGATCAGATCGAGGTGACAGAGGGTGAAAGGGCTGTAACCTTTTACTTTACACAGAATGATATAACTGTAAGAAGGACATTCCACTTCTATGCTGATCATTACAAAGTGGATGTAGAGGAAGAGGTTAAGGGGAGACCAAATTACTGGGTTACACTTGGTAGTGGCCTTGGTATCTCAGGCACCTATGGGTACGGAGGGCATATAGGTCCTGTGGTCCTACAGTTTTCAGACAGGATTGAGATCAAACCTGAAAAACTGATGGAACCAAAGATATTCAGAGAGGGGCTGAGATGGGTGGCCCAGGAAGACAAGTACTTCTTCTCTTCTATTGTTCCTCCGGAGGGTTCAGTAGCAAAGATCTGGAGAGACGAGAGAGGTCCACTCGTGGCGGTTAACCTATCTGAAGAGACCAATAGATACATCCTTTATATAGGGCCAAAGGAACATGACAGGTTGAAGACACTTGGTGTTGGACTTGAGCATATAATAGATTTTGGCTTCTTCTCCATTCTCGCCCGTCCCCTGTTCTGGATTCTTAAATTCTTTTATAAACTGGTAGGGAATTATGGATGGGCCATTGTACTGCTGACCATTGTAACCCGTATACCCTTTATACCCCTTATGAACCGTGGACAGAAATCCATCAAGAAACTCCAGGCCCTCCAACCGAAGATGAATGAAATTAGAGAGAAGTATAAGAAAGATCCTAAAAAGATGCAGGAAGAAATGATGAAACTATACAGACAATACAAGGTTAACCCAATGAGTGGATGTCTGCCAATGCTAATACAGATTCCTGTGTTTTTTGCCCTTTATAAGGTCCTTTTAATCGCGATTGAACTGAGAGGGGCCCCCTTTATTCTCTGGATTGATGACCTCTCCAAG
This sequence comes from Nitrospirota bacterium, assembly GCA_015492645.1. Classification (GTDB taxonomy): domain Bacteria; phylum Nitrospirota; class Thermodesulfovibrionia; order Thermodesulfovibrionales; family JdFR-85; genus JdFR-85. The sequence goes on along the minus strand of WGER01000067.1, from coordinate 16,177 downwards.
AAAGACCCTTACTATATTCTCCCCATAGTTATGGGAATCACTATGTACATTCAGCAGAGGATGACACCAACACCTGCTGATACAAGCCAGCAGAAATTTATGAAGTTTCTGCCTCTGATATTTACCTTTCTTTTTCTGAACTTTCCATCAGGGCTGGTCTTATACTGGCTGGTGAGCAATATACTCAGTATTATCCAGCAGTGGTATGTGAATAAGAAGGCGGAGGCCTGAGGCCTATTTGTTCATCATCTCAAGGAATTCCTTATTTGATTTGGTCCCTTTCAGTTTGTCCAGCAGAAATTCCATGCTCTCAACAGGCCCCAGAGGGGTTAGGACCTTTCTCAGTATCCACATCTTATTAAGCACATCAGGAGGCACCAGTAATTCCTCTTTTCGGGTGCCTGAGGCATTTATGTTGATGCTCGGGAATATCCTCTTGTCAACGAGTCTCCTGTCAAGGTGTAGTTCCATATTACCTGTACCTTTAAATTCCTCAAAGATCACATCGTCCATTCTGCTACCAGTATCCACAAGTGCTGTGGCTATAATGGTAAGACTGCCTCCATTCTCTATATTCCTTGCTGTACCAAAGAACCTCTTTGGTTTCTGGAGGGCGTTGGCATCCAGACCACCTGAAAGGACCTTCCCACTGGTCGGAATTATGGAGTTATATGCCCTGGCGAGTCTCGTCATACTGTCAAGTAGGATAACCACATCCCTGTGCATCTCAACCAGTCTCTTTGCCCTCTCTATAACCATCTCTGAGACCTGTGTGTGCCTCTGAGGTGGCTCGTCAAAGGTGGAACTTATAATCTCTGCAGTCTCCACCTGTCTCTTCCAGTCAGTCACCTCTTCAGGTCTCTCATCTATCAGCAGTATTATCAGGTGTATCTCCGGGTGGTTCTTTTTTATCGCCTTTGCTATTGATTGGAGTAACATCGTCTTACCAGTTCTCGGAGGTGCCACTATCATACCCCTCTGGCCTTTGCCCACAGGGGTTATAAGGTCCATCACCCTCGTAGAATAATCAGCAGGAGAGTATTCTAAATTTATCTTTTCTGTAGGATAATAGGGAATCAGATTGTCAAACAGCGGCCTATTTATACATTTTTCAGGTGGCTCTCCATTTATTGACTCCACCTTTAGCAGGGCAAAGTACCGTTCGTTGTCCTTTGGGGGTCTGATCTGACCATATATGAGGTCTCCGGTTCTTAGATTAAACCTCCGAATCTGGGATGGCGATACATATATATCATCAGGCCCGGGCAGGTAACTGTAATTGGGTGATCTCAGAAAACCAAAGCCATCCGGGAGGATCTCTAATACCCCCTCAGAATAAAGTGTACCACTCTGCTCTGCATGGGCATTCAGGATGGCATAGATCAGGTCCTGTTTTCTCATGCTGGAGACATTTTCAACATTGAGTTGACGTGCTACCTCCATCAGTTCTTCAATTGACTTTTCTTTCAATTCTGAAATTAGAAGATTTGCCATACCCTCACTCCTACGAAATAATTGATTTGATGGAATCTCTCAACCCTGAAAGATCAGAATACCTTCCTCCATTTGTTGACACGGATTTGAACCCCATTTATCCCTACACATGGCAGGAAAGGGAACATTATTTAATCTGGGGAATCACCGAGTTGTGATTATATAATACAAAAAATCACCCAATTTGTCAACTCCGTAGATTGCCGGTAGACCTTGGTCAAAAGACATAAAAGGTGGTGGGGTGCAGGGAGGGGCTGTCGCATTAATTCAGTTTTCTGTCCCGAAAATCAAAGATTTTCAGGGCCCCCCATTTTGAGGCAACCCCGCCCTCTTTTAATCGTATTTCTAAGGACAAATCTGGAGTTTGACATTAAACTCTTTATTGTTGTTAAATATATGGCATGCGTACGCCTCTCATCGCAGCCAACTGGAAGATGCACAAGACCACTGCCCAAACAAGGGAGTTCATCATGGAGTTCCTCCCTCTTGTAAAAGATCTCTCTGATGTAGAGATTGTGATAGCACCCCCCTTTACATCTCTGGCCGTGGCTGCCAAGTTCCTGAAGGGCAGTAATGTGAAACTGGCAGCCCAGGACCTGTTCTGGGAGGACGAAGGTGCCTACACAGGAGAGATATCAGGCCCGATGCTTAAGGATGTGGAGTGCTCATATGTGATAGTGGGACATTCCGAGAGGCGGCAGTACTTTGCAGAGACCGATGAGACTGTAAACAGAAAGATAGGTGCAGCCCAGCGGTCTGGCCTTGGTGTCATATTCTGTATAGGTGAGACCCTCCAGGAGAGGGAGGATGGCAGGACCCTGGATGTCCTGAAGAGACAGTTAACAGAGGGTTTAAGGGACCTGAGCCCGGATGGGATAGTTATAGCCTATGAACCTGTATGGGCTATAGGCACAGGCAGGACTGCCACACCTGAACAGGCCCAGGAGGCCCATTCATTTATCAGGCAACAGATCTCAGAGATGTACGGACAGGGTGTTGCTGAAGGCATGAGAATCCTTTATGGTGGAAGCGTCAAGCCTGACAACATATCAGCCCTCATGCGGATGCCTGACCTTGATGGTGCACTGGTTGGCGGGGCCTCATTGAAGCCCGACAGTTTTGCTAAAATAGTAAGATACAGGGAGGTATGAAGTGACTACACTCCTGGTGGCTGTACATATACTGGTCTGTCTGGTGCTGATAGGAATCGTGCTTCTTCAGGGGGGCAAGGGGGCTGAACTCGGCTCTGCCTTTGGTGGAGGGGCGAGCCAGACACTGTTCGGCCCAAGGGGGGCTTCCACATTTCTGGGTAAGATGACGACAGTGGTTGCGGTGGTGTTTATGGTCACATCCCTCCTGCTGACAATAATCTCCTTCAAAAGGGGTTCTGTAGTAGAGGAGACCGTTATACCAGAGAAGACCACCGTGCCGGTCCCTTCAGAGGGTGTCACTCCCCAGGGAGGGGTTAAGGAAGTCCCACAGACACCAGAGACAAAGGAAAAGTAACGGCCTGTGAAGATTGAAGATTCCTGTGTACAGTAGTATTTGTCTTTCATGTCAGCCGTAATTGTCTCCAACCTGAGAAAGGTCTTTGGGCCTATCGTGGCTGTTGATGGAGTATCCTTTGAGGTACAGGAGGGGAGCATATTCGGTTTTCTGGGACCTAATGGGGCGGGTAAGACCACCACTATAAACATCCTGTGTACACTCCTTAAGCCGACCTCCGGAGAGGCATTCATCTGTGGATACAACTGTCTCAGGGAGCCTGAAGAGGTCCGCAGGTGTATAGGGATAGTCTTCCAGGATATGACCCTTGATAAAGACCTCACTGCCTATGAAAACCTCCTTTACCATGCCATGCTCTACAATGTTGATAGACGAAAGAGGAGGCAGAGGGTGGACGAGGCCCTCAGGTTCGTGGGGCTCTATGACCGTAGGGACGACCTGGTGAAGAGGTTTTCAGGAGGGATGAAGAGGAGACTGGAGGTGGCACGGGCGGTGGTGCATCAGCCGAAGGTCCTCTTTCTGGATGAGCCCACCCTCGGGCTCGACCCCCAGAGCAGGACAAACCTCTGGGAGTTTATTAGGAGGTTACCAGAGGAGCAGGGTGTGACTGTGTTTATGACCACCCATTATATGGAGGAGGCGGAGGTCTGTGACAGGATAGCCATCATTGACAGGGGCAGGATAATAGCAGAGGGGAGTCCTGAAGAGTTGAAGAAAACGGTTGGAGGGGATCTCCTCTATCTGAAGACGAGGGACAACCTCCAGGCTGCTGAGAGACTCAGTACAGGCCTGGGGCTTCAGGCAACGCTGAGAGGTGACGAGGTGATGGTTGAGGTGCCAAGAGGAGAGACCTGCCTGCCAGATGTGATAAGACTCCTCGGGGATGATGTGATTTCAGTGAGGCTGCAGAGGCCTACCCTTAATGATGTATTCCTCAAGTTGACAGGAAAGAAGATCAGGGAGGAGACGCCGGACGAAAAGGATACCTTTAAAGAGGCGGTCAGGGCATACAGGAGGAGGTTTGATAGAACTTAGGGCTGTATATGTGATCACGGCAAGGGAGTTGAAGAAACTCTTGAGGGAGCGGACGAGACTGCTGTCCACCATAGCAAGGCCCGTAATATGGCTTGCCTTTGTAGGGGTGGGTCTGTCAAGGCTGGTACCTACAGGAGGCGACATCACCTATTTACAGTTCTTTTTCCCGGGTGTTGTGGCGATGACCATACTGTTCAGTGCGATATTCTCTGCCATATCCATCATCTGGGACAAGGAATTCGGGTATATGAAGGAGATACTGGTGGCCCCTGTTTCCAGGAGTTCCATCTCCATAGGCAAGGCGGTGAGTGGATCTGTAGTATCTACAGCACAGGCAACGGTGGTCCTCTTGCTCTTCCCCTTTGTGGGGCTTCACCTGCAGGTGGGACAGGTCCTCCTGGCTGTGGCACTGTCAGGGCTCCTTTCCTTCTGTCTGGCATCTCTGGGTATCCTCATCGCCACCTTTTACGAGAGTTTTGAGAGTTTCTCCATAATAATGAACTTTATTGTGATGCCTATGTTCTTTCTGTCAGGTGCCATGTATCCGATCAAACAATTGCCCCCATTACTTGCTGCCATGGCCAGAATGAACCCACTCACCTATGGCGTGGATGCCCTCAAGAATGTGCTCCTTCCGGGTACTGATGTGATGATGAGTGCTGACTTCCCACTGTTAACTGATATCCTCGTGCTCTCCTTTCTGTCGCTCCTGTTTCTGTTCATGAGCACAGAGTCATTCAAGAGGAGAATATGAGATTCACTGAAGTTAAAGAAGGGATTCGCTGGTCATTGATGACCAAGATATTCAGAACGGTCAATTTGTCCCCTGTTGTGAGGAGTCTTCTGAGACCAAAAGATGATATAATTAAGTAGATGTTACTCTCAGAGGATCACTCATATAGGTGGCCCACACCCGAAGAGGACCTATCAGTCTTGGAAAATATTCCTGTAACTTTAAGACATAAATTCGGAGGTTCACAAAATAAAGGGTTCTTCAGGATAGGGGGATGAATCTTACGATTGTGGGTGCGGGTATCTCAGGACTCTCACTTGCATACTTCCTGACAAAAAGGAGTCCTGAGATAGAGATCACTATACTTGAGGCAGACTCCAGGCCCGGGGGAAAGATACTCTCTGACAGACAGAAGGGGTTCCTCTGTGAGGCAGGGGTGAATGGCTTTCTTGACAACAGGCCGCTCACCCTGAGGTTCGTTGAAGAACTGGGTCTTTCCCCCCTCAGGAGCAATGATTACTCCCGCAGGAGATTCGTCTATTCTGAAGGCCGGCTCCATCTCATACCCGAGACAGCCCATGCATTTCTCACATCAGGCCTGCTGAGTCCGTGTGGCAAGGCAAGGCTCATAGGGGAGTTCTTTATCCCCAGAGGTGAGAGCGATGATGAAACAATCTCCTCCTTTGCAATAAGGAGGCTTGGCAGGGAGGCCTACGAGAAACTGATAGAGCCGATGACACTCGGGATATTTGCAGGAAACGCCGAACAGTTGTCCCTGAGGAGTTGCTTCCCGAGGATACATGAACTCCAGAACACATACGGTAGCCTCTTCAGGGCCCTCTTCAAACTGCAGAGGGAGGCGAAAAAGAGAGGGGCATCAGTGGGGCCTGCCCCTACTGGCACACTCACATCCTTCTATGATGGGATGGAGGTGGTTGTGCAGAGGCTGAAGGAGATTCTGAGTGACAGGATAGTGCTATCCAGGAGGGTTGAGGCGGTGGACAGGGAAGGAGACCTTTACAGGATTTATACAGAAGGCGGAGATGTCTATGAGTCAGATGCAGTGGTGCTTGCCTGTCCTGCCTACGAGGCATCAGGGATAGTGAGGGAACTGTCCAAAGAACTGTCAAGGTTACTTTCAGAGATTCCCTATCCGCCTGTTGGTGTGGTCTGCCTGGGATACAGACAGGAGGACCTGCTCAGACCGCTGAATGGTTTTGGCTTTCTGGTCCCATCAAGGGAGAAACGGAAGATCCTTGGCTGCCTCTGGGACTCAAGTATATTCCCGAACAGGGCCCCAGAGGGTTATGTCCTCCTGAGGACAATGGTCGGCGGTGCCAGGTCTCCGGAGTGGGCCCTGAAGGAGGAAAGAGAGATTTACTCCTTTGTGCTGGAGGAGTTGAAAGATACCATGGGCATAGATACAGAGCCTGAGTTTATGAGGCTCTACAGACACCCCAAGGCCATCCCTCAATATACACTGGGCCATCATCAAAGGCTCCAGAGGATAGAGGAGGTGTTAAAGAAATTTGATGGGCTTTATCTCACAGGCAATGCCTACAGGGGGGTGGGATTTAATGACTGTATCCAGAGTTCCTATAAACTCTCAGAGAGGATCCTTGCATCTCCACCCTTGGTGGAATAAATAAAAAAACTGAAAGGAGGACTCCATGATGAACGAGCAAGAGATCATCGAGACACTCAGGAGGGAGAATGAGGAGTTCCAGAGACTGGAGGCAGAACACCGTCAATTAGAGGAGCAACTGGAGGCCCTCGGTAGCAAGCCCTACCTCACTGCAGAAGAGGAGATGGAGATAAAGAAAATAAAGAAGCAGAAACTGGCAAAAAAGGACAGGATGGCAGAATTGATAAGACAGTACAAGAGGGGCAACGGAGGCGGTGGTGAGAAGTAAGGCAATCAAGGAAGGGCTTGAGAGGGTTCCTCACAGGGCACTGCTCTATGCGACTGGTATACCACCGTCAGAGATTGACAAACCCTTTATAGGGGTGGCCACATCCTTTACTGATATAATCCCCGGCCATATCGGGATGAGGGACCTTGAGAGGTTCATTGAGAAGGGAATCCATACAGGCGGGGGCTATCCCTTCTTCTTTGGAGTCCCCGGGATATGTGACGGTATCGCTATGGGGCACAGGGGGATGCACTACTCACTGCCATCAAGGGAGTTGATAGCAGATATGGTGGAGACGATTGCCGAGGCCCACCAGTTTGATGGCCTGGTGCTCCTGACAAACTGCGACAAGATCACCCCTGGTATGCTTATGGCTGCTGCAAGGGTGAATATACCAACAGTAATAGTCACCGCAGGCCCGATGCACTCAGGATATCTAAGGGGCAAGAGGCTGTCCCTTGTTAACGACACCTTTGAGGCTATAGGCAAATACAAAAAGGGGCTGCTCAGGGACGAGGAGTTGAGGGAACTGGAGATGTGTGCCTGTCCAGGGGCCGGTTCCTGTCAGGGGATGTATACCGCCAATACCATGGCCTGCGTCACCGAGGCCCTCGGTATGAGCCTGCCCTACTGCGCTACTGCACTTGCCACAGAGTCTGAGAAGAGGAGGATAGCCTTCTACAGTGGTATAAGGGTGGTGGAACTGGTTAAGAAGGGCATCACTCCAAGAAAGATAATGACCCGAAAGGCCTTTGAAAATGCGATAAGAGTTGATCTTGCCCTTGGAGGCTCCACAAACACCGTCCTTCATATTCCGGCAATAGCAAGGGAGGCGGGTGTGGACCTGCCCCTTGAGGTCTTTGACAAACTGAGCAGGCAGACGCCCCACCTTGCCGATATGCTTCCTGCTGGAAGACACTACCTTGAGGACCTGCATCATGCCGGAGGCATCCCGGCCCTTATGAAGGTCCTGAAGGAGGTGCTACATAACACACCTACTGTGAGTGGAAAGAGGGTGCACAGGATTGCCGATGAGGCAGAGGTGAGAGACACCGAGGTGATAAGGCCCCTTGAAAGGGCGCACAGGCCCGAAGGCGGGATCGCCATCCTTAAAGGTAATCTTGCCCCAGAAGGTGCAGTGGTGAAACAGACCGCTGTAAGTGATAAGATGATGGTCTTTGAAGGAAGGGCAAGGGTTTATGACTCTGAAGAGGAGGCGATGAGGGCCATTCTGGGTGGAAAGGTGAAGTCAGGGGATGTGGTGGTCATAAGATATGAAGGCCCAAAGGGAGGCCCGGGGATGAGGGAGATGCTTTCACCAACTGCAACCATTGCAGGCATGGGGTTGAGTGAATCCGTGGCACTCATTACAGATGGCAGGTTCTCAGGTGGCACCAGGGGGCCCTGTATCGGGCATGTTTCGCCAGAGGCGATGGAGGGAGGACCGATCGCCCTCGTGAAGGATGGAGACACTATAAGCATCGATATACCCAGAAGGCAACTTGAACTGAAGGTCCCGGAGGCGGAACTGAAAAAGAGACAGAAGAGGTGGAAGATGCCCGAACCAAAGGTGAAGACCGGATACCTGAGCAGGTACCAGAGACTGGTCTCCTCAGCAGCACAGGGGGCGGTTATGCTATGAAGGTGGTGATCGGGGCAGATCACGGCGGTTATCACCTGAAGAATGCACTGGTTGATTACCTGTTGAGAATGGGTTATGAGGTGGTGGATGTCGGGGCCTACAACTCAGAACCCTCTGACTATCCTGACTTTGCCAGGGCAGTGGCAGAGAAGATCATCACCGAAGACGCAGACCGTGGTGTGCTGATATGTGGCAGTGGGGTTGGGGCCTCAATTGCTGCCAATAAGTTTAAGGGGGTGAGGGCGGCTGTCTGTCATGACACCTATTCAGCGAGACAGGGTGTGGAGGATGACAACATGAATGTCCTATGCCTGGGGGCAAGGGTGATAGGGGAAGAACTGGCAAAGGATGTGGTCAGGGCCTTTCTATCCGCAACATTTAAGGACCTTGAAAGGTACCGTAAGAGACTCCAAAAGATAAAGGAGTTTGAGGAGAAATGGACAGAGAGCAATTAATACATGACTGGATGGTCCAGACACTTAAGGGCAGACTCTCAAGGGACTACAGGGAGATCAGAGACAACATCTCCGGCAAAAGGGAAGACTTCAAAGGACTCTATCCTGACCTGATACTTGCAAACCACGGAATCGTTCTGGGTGTGGTAGAGGTGGAGACAGAGGGGACGATCAATGAGGAGGCAGCCCGGAGGTGGAAGGCACTGGTTGACACAGGGGTGAAGGTTATCCTGATGGTGCCCAAAAGGGCTGTGAAGGATGTGACAGCACTGCTCTGGGAGAAGGGGATAGGTGGGAAGGTCTCCATAGGGACCTACGAGATCTCCATCACACTGCCCTGAGTGACTGACAGATTGCTCATAAGGGGGGTAAACTGGATAGGCGATGCGGTGATGACCCTGCCTGCGATCAGGTGTATCCGGCAGGCCTTCCCTCAGGAGGAGATATACCTGCTGGTGAAGCAATGGGTGGCAGAGGTCTTCCAGAATGACCCCAATCTGGACCATATTATTGAGTATAAGAGGGAATTTGAAGGGGTGAGAGGGAAGATCGTTGGCTCAAGGGAGTTGAAGAAATACGGATTCCGTATGGCCATCCTTCTACAGAATGCATTTGATGCTGCTGCGCTTGCGTATCTGGCAGGTGTGCCCGACAGGGCGGGTTACGACAGGGATGGAAGGGGATTCCTCCTTACAAGGGCCATCCCTGTGGATGACAGTGTAAAGAGACTCCATCACAGCCTCTATTACCTGAATCTGTTGAGACAGATGGGTGTTCCCGTGACCTACCGCAACCCCTGGATATACTTAGATATTCAGGAGAGGCTCCATGCGAGAAAGAGACTCGAAGGGTTGAAGAGGCCGGTTGTACTCATCAGCCCAGGGGCCACCTACGGTAGTGCAAAGAGGTGGCCCATCAAGCATTTCATCAGATTGATACAGTTGCTGAGGGAAGAATTCGATTGTTCTGTTGTAATTACAGGGGCATCCCAGGAGGTAACCCTTGCCAGAGAGATGGCAGAGGGGCAGGATGGTGTTCTGAACCTTGCCGGCAGGACCTCTCTGAGGCAGTTGATGGGACTGCTTGCAGAGTCTGACTTGGTGATAGCAAATGACTCAGGCCCTATGCATCTCGCCTATGCAGTGGGCACCCCATTGATCGCCCTTTTTGGCTCAACCTCGGTTGAACTGACAGGCCCTCCAGGGTATTACAACCCGGAAGAGGCCGGCTTTAAAGAAGACAGTGAGTTCTCCGTTAGATGCAGGGTCCTTACCGGAAGGATGGATTGTTCTCCCTGTTTTGAAAGGGAATGCAGAAAGGGCTCCCCATTATGTCTTGAGAGGATTATGCCGGAAGAGGTGGTAGAGGTGGCCAGGGAGTTGGTCCCATCTAAAAGGGCAGTGTTTTTTGACAGGGATGGCACCCTCTGCGAGGATGCCCACTACCTGAACAGTGTCTCGCAGTTGAGACCTTTCGATGACCTTGAGTCCCTGAGGGAATTAAAAGAGGAGGGTTTTCTCCTCATAGGGGTGAGCAACCAGTCGGGTATAGCAAGGGGGATCGTGGAGAGGGAAGTGAATGAGGAGATCAACAGGGTCTTCATTGACAGATATGGTTTTGACGGGTTTTACTACTGCCCTCACCATCCTGACTCTCACTGTGCCTGTAGAAAGCCCTCCCCGGGGATGCTGCTGAGGGCAAGGGCAGAGTTTGGAGTGGATCTGAAGGCATCCTTTGTGGTGGGAGACAGGGACACGGATATGCTCCTTGCAAGGGCCGTTGGTGCAAAGGCGATAATGGTGAGTACAGGCACTCAGAAGTCCTCCACCCATGCAGACAGGGTGGTGAGAGGTCTGAAAGAGGCAGTAGATGAGATACTCCGTATGAAATAAAGACCAAGCGGGTACATCTCGGGTACCCTCAATTCCACAGACAGGGAGGAGAACATGGCGAGACAGAAATATCCAGAACAGTACCAGAGGTTTCAGAAGAGGTTCAGGCCACTTTACAATGCCCTGCAGAAAGTGGGCAAGGTGGCACGAGAACTCGGCCCAATAGACCAGAAGACATCTCACCTGATCCAACTGGCAGCAGCCGCTGCAATCCGCTCAGAGGGGGCTGTCCATAGCCATACAAGGAGGGCACTGGAGGCAGGGGCAACCGAAGAGGAGATATACCATGCGGTGCTTCTTCTCACAAGCACAATCGGGTTCCCCACAGTCTCTGCTGCCCTCAGTTGGGTCGACGATATTATCCAGTCAGAGAAGTGATTGTCTCCCCTGCCCTCCGGTGAGGGCAGGGGCGCCTTCAGTTCTCACCTCTCTTGTTGCTCAATCCAATGGGCTCTTCACCCCCCATATTCCTAAATTGTCGATAGAATCTCAACCAAAACTCTGGGCATATGTTTCCTCTTGCCACACACAGATTGTCTTTTGTTCCTCATAACCGGGACCCCCGATAGAATCTTTATGGAAGATCCATTTAATCCCCGATACCCCGCATTAACTGTTTGATTTATAAAACTAATTTGTATTTAGTTTGGGACTCTGTCTCTCTATCAGGATTCAGGTCTTTCGTTGTGGTTATTATATATACTTGTGTATGAGGGTCTCATCAACTGTGATAGCACTCGGTGTAGTGAGTCTCCTGACTGACCTGTCAAGCGAGATGATCTATCCATTGTTACCTGTATTTCTCACCAGTGTACTGAATGCTGGTGCATTCTCCATAGGTGTGATTGAGGCAGTGGCTGAAATGACCGCATCGCTACTGAAGGTCTTCTCAGGCTATCTGGCTGACAGGAGCAAAAGGAGAAAGCCTCTCGTTGTGGTTGGTTATACCCTCTCATCTCTGATGAGACCACTTATTGGGATTGCCAGCACATGGCTACAGGTCCTCTCCTTCAGGTTTGTTGACCGGATAGGAAAGGGGATAAGGACATCTCCAAGAGACGCCCTTATTGCAGATGTAACAAAGGCCGAGGTGACTGGCAGGGCCTTCGGAGTCCACAGGGCGATGGACCATGCCGGTGCTGTGCTGGGTCCACTGGTAGCGGTCCTGCTCCTTGAGGGGATGGGGCTTGATCTCAGAAATGTATTCATAATGGCAGCCATACCAGGGGCAATGGTAATCCTTACCTTGATATTCTTTGTCAGAGAGGCGAACACGGCTCCGGAAGGGGTGGAGATGAAGGGGCAGGGTGCGGCCGGGCCACTCAACAGAGACTTCCTTGTATTTCTTGCAGGCGTCGGTCTCTTCACCCTCGGCAACTCATCCGATGCCTTTCTCCTGTTGAGGCTCCATGGGGCCGGGGTGGAGGCTTCAGGGATCGCCCTCCTCTGGTCAGCACTCCATCTGGTCAAGATGCTCTGTAGTTACATCGGTGGAAGGGCCTCTGACAGAGTGGGCAAGAAGAGGATGCTCATCACTGGATGGCTCTACTATGCGATGGTATATCTACTTATGGCACTGCCTGTTGATAAAACTCAGATGGTGCTGGTGTTTCTATCCTATGGTGTATACTTTGGACTTACCGAACCTGTGGAAAGGGCATGGGTATCACAGATAGTGCCACCAGAGGCAAGGGGAAGGGCCTATGGTTTATATCATGCAACAGTGGGATTCTGTCTGCTTCCAGCGAGTCTTCTGTTCGGTTACATATGGCAGAGATGGGGCTATGAGTACGCCTTTCTCACAGGGGCTGCCCTTGCAGTGCTTGGCTCAGGGGTGATACTGATGGTGAGGGAATGGAGGTCCACTTAAGCCCTAAGCGTATGCATAGGAGACCACTTCGACCGCCTCAGGTGTCTTCACCTTCCAGCATTCAGGGGAGTTGATAAGGGTCTTAAGGAATTTTATATGGCTTGAATGGCCTGCCCTTTCGGCAATGATATGCCCCTCGATGGGATACCCGAGCAGACAGAGGTCTCCAATCAGGTCAAGTACTTTATGTCTTACAAATTCATCCTCAAATCTGAGACCCTCCGGGTTCAGGATACCATCCTCATCAATCACCACCGCATTGTCCAATGAGCCTCCGAGTGCAAGGCCGTTGGCCCTCAACATCTCCACATTCTTCAGAAAACCGAATGTCCTTGCAGGGGCAACATCATTAACGAACCTCTCCTCTGCAAGATCCAGAGAGAAGGTCTGATTCTTAAATACAGGGTGTTTGAAGTGGATGGTGTAGGTGATCCTGAGACCATCATAGGGGAGGGCCACAATGTTGATATGGCCATCCTGCAGACAGACAGGGCTTGTTATCTTTATCACATCCTTACGCTGCTTCAGGCTCTTTATGCCCGCCTCCAGCAGGATATCCACCAGCGGAATAGAACTCCCGTCCAGTATCGGGATCTCAGGACCGTCGACCTCTATGATAAGGTTGTCAATACCAAGACCTGTCAGTGCAGACAGGAGGTGTTCAACAGTCTTGATCCTTGTCCCGTTGCACCCCAGGGTGGTTGCAAAGGCGGTGTCCACCACACTGGAAAGAGAGGCCCTTATCATCGCATTTCTATCTGTCCGGAGAAAGACCACCCCTGTATCCTGAGGAGCCGGTCTGAGGGTCACCCTGGAGACCCTACCTGTATGCAGACCAATCCCTTTAAAACTCACCCTCTTTTTTATCGTCCTCTGATACTTCATAATCAGAATTATAAAGAAAGCAAATTCGATGCCAGAAACAAGATGGCTAAAAATAGACAATCCTTGCTCTCAGGGTGAACAACTAAACAACAACCCTGTGTCAGATTTTACACAATCTCCACCTGAGAGCCTCTGATCTCAGTTTGATCAATCTGCCTCTCCACCCACCACCATCTCCGGTACCAAGATGGTGGGCATCGCATCTGATACAGGCACCCCCTGTCCATCCTTACCGCAGGTGCCGATGGAAAAACCAAGGTCTGAGCCTACCATCTCTATTGTCCTCAGGATCTGAGGGCCATTGCCTGTCAGTGTGGCCCCCCTTACCGGGTGATCCAAATGCCCGTTTCTGATGAGGTATCCCTCCTGGACCTCAAAGACAAAGTCCCCATTGATGGTATTAACCTGTCCACCCCCCATCTTTTTAACAAAGAGGCCGCTGTGGGCTGATTGGAGGATCTCCTCCGGGGAGTGAGTGCCTGGCTCAATAAGGGTGTTCGTCATCCTCGGGATAGGGCGGTGCCTGTAGGACTGGCGTCTCCCATTGCCTGTGGGTGTTTTACCGTCCTTCAGCGCATATAATCTATCATACATATAATTGACGAGTATCCCTCTGTCGACGAGGACTGTCCTCTGGGCAGGTGTACCTTCGTCATCAAATCTGAAGGACCCCCTTTTGTTCTGGAGGGTGGCGTCATCCACCACGGTGATCACCTTTGAGGCCACTTCACTACCGATCTTTTCTGAATACACGGATAGCCCCTGTAGAGCGAGATCCGCCTCCAAGCCGTGACCTATGGCCTCGTGAATCATGGTTCCACCGGCCTCTGAGGATATCACTACCGGCATCCTGCCTGCTGGTGCCTTTGGTGCCCTCAGCATCATAACCGCCCTCTCCGCAGCCCTCAGGGCTATAGCCTCTGGTGGGTCTCCTTCAAATATCTCGAATCCCATCAGGCCACCCACAGGTTCGTATCCTGTCTGGACAATCCCGTCTTCTGCTGCAACCACCTGGATAAGGGCGAGGGTGTGAAGCCTCCTGTCTTCAGCCCACTGTCCCTCACTATTAGCAACCACCACCGTCTGTAGAGACTCCCTGTATACTGCGAGGACCTGCCTGATCTTTGGAGAATAACTCCTCGCAGTCCTGTTCATCTCCTTTATAACGCCTATCTTTCTGGTAACCTCTACATCCTGAGGCATTAACCTATAGGGGTGTATTACTTCAGTGGTGGACCTCTCCAGGGCGATGGTCAGGTTTGTCTCATCAGAGGCCGCCCTGGAGACCTGATCGGCGAGTTCAAGGAGTTCGTCTTGCCTGAGGGAGTTTGTATACCCATAGAAGGTCTTACCCCTGTAAAGTAGCCTCAGCCCCACTCCTCTTTCAAAACCCTCTGTGACCTTCTCTATCTTGCCGTCTTCCATCTGTGCAGAGAAGCCCTCTCTTGACTCCATATAGACCTCTCCATATTCACCACCTCTTCTGAGGAGTCTCTTCAGTATACTGACAGCCAACTCCCTGTCGATCATAATGCCTCCTCTATCGCCTTTGCCAGAGTCTCTACCGAGGGGACACCATGGAGTCTGCCTGACTCGTCAAGGAACATCCTTCAACCGAAACCGCCTTGAGGTTGGCCCTCTATTGGTTGAAATTCCTTGTCATTAATAAAAATCGTGGGAGACCCCTTCAGGCCAAGCCTCTCAGCCTCTTCTGTTGAAAGCCTACGAAAGATCACCTCAGGCTCCTGAACTTGAGCCCCTTCAGGAGGCCTTTCTGAGATTAGTTTGAGGGCCCTCTGGATATTTTCTCTCAGTTGTTCCTCAGAACCGCAGGTCCTGGAGAGGTAACATACTATCCTTAAACCCATTATAGTTAGCATAAAGGGTTGGGGTGGGAGAATTCAAGAAGTCGTATTGACATTAAAACACAATCTGGATTTTGGTAACACAGGTACCCTCTGTCTGCTGTCCAAATGTGTACTGGATACTTCAATCACAAATATGCTATTCTTTTTTAATCTATTGAGGGAGGAAGAGATGAAACAGGCGGTCTTTTCAATCATTTTGTTCCTGTCCTTGGTAATGGGTGGAATCGTGAATGCCCAGCCTGACGGGCTCTACAACAGGGCCCTGAATCTGTATGTCAGAGGTGATTACAGCGGGGCCGAGAAGGTCCTGAGGGAGTATCTACAGAAGAGGCCCGAACCATCTGCCTATTACCTGCTGGGATATGCACTCTACAAACAGAAGAGATTTGCAGAGGCGATGGAGTCATTCAAAGAGGCCTATCTTCTCGATCCTGATTTCACCCCGAGAAAGATCGACTTCAGCAGGGCGGGAAAATAACCGTCTGTCTTACTTCTCCTTTTTCTTCTGATGGGAGAGGTAGACTATGCAGTCTTCACAAATCCGGCCTGATTCCCTGTTACAGATCAGCCTGTTCAACTCCCAGCAGGGCTTACTCCTATCGATGTAGGCAGAACACTTCTCCCTCCGTTCCTTCGGACAGTCCGTTATCTCCCAGCAGGGTGCGTACTCGAGGAGTTTTTTTATACCTTCGATACTTATCTTTTTTACATGGATCAACTCTCTCAGGCAACGTAGCCATTTGATATCGTTTTCTGAATAGTATCGGTTTTTGTTCCTTCTGGCAGGTTTTATCAATCCGTGTTTTTCATAAAGCCTGAGGGTCTGATCGGTGGTACCGAGCAGTTCCGCGACCACGCCACTGTCTCTTATACACATCTCCGAG
>WGER01000066.1 GCA_015492645.1 Nitrospirota bacterium | reverse complement strand
TGCCATTCTCTGATTTAGAGCCTACCTACGAGGAATTGAAACAGGATAAATACAAAATCGTCAACAATCCAACTGCATATTTAGAGCCTACCTATGAGGAATTGAAACGCGGCCTTCGGCCGAGGGACAAGTCAGGAGTCAGGAGTATTTAGAGCCTGCCTACGAGGAATTGGAAAAAATAGTGCACAGAATTTGTCATCTGATCGTAAATTAATGGCAGTTTAAGGGGTTAGCCCGGGCCTTGCATTTTAAAAGATTGATGTGTTATATTTAGACAGGTCCACGAAGGATCTGGTTTAGAGTATCCAGTGGTAGCATGAAGAGGCCATGAAGGCATGCACCAGAAGGTGCTGGCTTTCATGGCCTCTTTGTTTTTAGGAGCCGGGTCTGAAGCCCTCCTGAGAACCTCTAACTGGCCTTGATCAAGGCGAAACAGATTAAGGGAAGGAGGTGTGATGGAGATTGGAGATAAGTTACTCAGGTTGCTGAAACACTGGCAGGAACACAACACCGAACATGCAGGTGCCTATCTGAGGTGGGCAGAAGAGGCTGAGAAGGCGGGGTTCAACGGTGTTGCGCAGATATTGAGGGAGGTCTCCTCCAGGACCGAGGACCTTAATAAACTCTTAAAAGATGCAGAGAAGGAGGTGTCAGGTGGGTAAGAGGATCATCTCTTTTTTGTTCATCTTTCTGGGACTCCTTTCTCAGGTGTCTTACGGAGCACATCCACTTATCACTGACGATGCAGGGACCGTGGGCAGTGGGGTGCTTCAGTTAGAGGTAAACGGACAATACGGCTACGACAGAGAGGAAGGGGAGGATGTGAGGTCTTTTGAGGTTGCCTCTGTTATCACCTACGGGGTGAAGGACAATCTGGACATCGTCCTTGGGGTGCCCTACAGTGGCTACAGGGTTGAAGACAGACAGCGGGTGAGCGAGAGCGGGATCGGCGATATTACGATAGAACTGAAGTGGAGGTTTCTTGAGTCAGACAGTGGAGGTATTGCTCTAAAGCCCTCTGTGAGTCTGCCTACGGGAGACGATGAGAAAGGTCTGGGCAGTGGAGAACCAACCTATGGGCTGACCCTGATTGGCACCCTATCCAGGACGCCCTTTGTCGTTCACATGAACCTCTCCTACACCTACAATGACAACACCTCAGGTGACAGAAAAGACCTCCTGGCCGCATCTGTGGCTACAGAGTTTGCTGCCACCGAGGACCTGACAATTGTGGGGAATGTGGGGCTTGAGAGCAATCCAGACCCCGATGCCAGTACACCGCTGGTTTTTGGTCTCGGCGGGCTTATCTATTCCATATCAGACAGTATGGACATTGACTTCGGCATCAAGGCAGGCCTCAGCAGACCTGAAGAGGATGTTACATTCCTTGCAGGTATTACCCTTTTATTCCAGTGAAAGGAGGACAGCCATGATGAGGAAGGCATCATTTATTGCCATCGGTTTAGTTGTGTTATTAATCGGCACGGCTCATGCCCATTTCGGGATGATTCTGCCATCGGATGATGTGGTATCCCAGAGCGAGGGAAGGGAGGTGACCCTTCGGTTGATGTTTCTCCATCCCTTTGAGGTCCAACTGATGCAGATGGAAAGGCCGAGGGCATTCGGTGTCCTGGTGAATGGTAAGAAGACAGACCTGTTGGACAGACTCAAGAAAGAGCCTCTCAAGGGTTATACAACCTGGAAGGCGATCTACAGGTTGAAGCACCCAGGGGATCACATCTTCTATCTCGAACCCTCTCCCTACTGGGAGCCTGCAGAGGAGACTTTTATCATCCACTATACAAAGGTGATTGTGAACGCCTTTGGTCTTGAAAGGGGATGGGATGAAGAGGTTGGGCTGCCTGTAGAGATTGTCCCCCTCACCAGACCCTATGGGCTCTGGGCCGGCAATGTATTTCAGGGTATCGTGAAGGTAAACGGCAGGCCACTGCCCTTTGCTGAGGTAGAGGTGGAGTATTACAATGAGCATCACGGGGTTAAGGCACCTGAGCCTGCCTTTGTGACCCAGGTGATCAAGGCGGACTCCAATGGGGTGTTCACCTATGCTATGCCAAGGGCTGGATGGTGGGGCTTTGCTGCCCTTGTTAAGGCCCCCTACACCCTCAAAAGAGACGGTAAGAGTTATCCGGTTGAACTGGGTGGTGTCCTCTGGGTGAGGACGCGGGAGATGAGGTAATGCACATTTCAGAGGGGATACTTTCAGGTGCGGTGCTCGCCTCTGGTGCGTTACTTACAGCAGGTGGATGTGCCATAGGGCTCAAAAAGATGACCAATGAGAGGATACCGGAGGTGGCGGTCCTGAGTTCTGCCTTCTTCGTGGCATCACTGATACACGTGCCCCTGGGACCTGCCAGTGTGCACCTCATCATGAATGGGCTGGTAGGGGTGGTGCTCGGATGGATGGCCTTTCCGAGTATTCTGGTTGCCCTGCTGCTACAGGCGCTCCTCTTTCAATACGGAGGTATTACAGTTCTTGGAGTGAATACCTTTAATATGGCCATGCCTGCCGTGCTCTCCTACTACCTGTTCAACTTCCTCGTGAGAAGGGGAAACAGGGCCGTCACCTACCTGGCAGCCTTTCTTGCAGGTATGACAGGTGTGGGAGGGGCGGCAGTCCTGCTGGCAGTGAGTCTGGTGACCACGGGAGAGGAGTTCACCTCTGTTGCAGGAGTGGTGGTTATCACACACCTGCCTGTGATGGTCCTGGAGGGTGTGATAGCCGCCTTCTCCGTGGCCTTTCTGAAAAAGGTCCGACCAGAGATACTGGAGGTGGGAAGATGAAGGTATATCACTGGATATTAACCGTCCTGCTTGTGGTAACCCTTCCCTCTGTGGTGGCGGCACACAGGGTGAACCTCTTTGGTTATGTTGAAAATGGAAGGGTTGTTCTTGACGCCTATTTTGTTGACGGGACGAAGGCAAAGGGTGCCCTTGTGGAGGTATTTGAGAGAGGGACCGACAAGAGGTTGCTCCAGGGCAGGACTGACGACAACGGCAGTTTCTCCTTCAGGCCACCGGCACCTGTAGACCTGAGAATAGTCCTGACCGCCAGCATGGGACACAGAGCAGAGTACACCATAACAAGGGAGGAACTGCTTGGCGGATCTGGAGGCAG
>WGER01000065.1 GCA_015492645.1 Nitrospirota bacterium | reverse complement strand
CCTTATATCAGGTTCTGTTACTATCTCAAGCAGTGGGACACCTGCCCTGTTCAGGTCAACGAGGCTGTGGTCCCTTTCATGGATGTTCTTTCCTGCGTCCTCCTCCATATGTATCCTCGTTATACCGACCCTCTTTTTCACACCGCCCACTTCTATTTCCACATATCCATCTACACATAGAGGGAGTTCGTACTGGCTGATCTGGTAGCCCTTGGGCAGGTCTGGATAGAAGTAGTTCTTCCTGGCGAACCTGCTGTGCGTGGCTATCCTGCAGTTCATCGCAAGCCCTGCCATAATCGCATACTCAACGGCCCGCCTGTTAATTACCGGCAGAACCCCTGGCATTCCGATACAGACTGGGCAGGTCTGGGTGTTTGGTTCCATCCCGAACTGGGTGGAGCATCCGCAGAACATCTTTGTCTGGGTGCTGAGTTGGACATGTATCTCCAGTCCTATTACGGGTTCAAACCTCATAGGGGTGGCCTCCTGAGATGCCATCCGGTCTTTTGCTCATACTGATATGCAACCCTGAGGACCGTCTCTTCGTCAAAGGCCCTTCCTATGATCTGTAGGCCCACGGGCAACCCCTCAGGGGTGAATCCACAGGGCACAGAGATGGCAGGTATACCAGCCAGGTTTACAGGGATGGTGAAGATGTCGTTCAGGTACATCTGAAGCGGGTCCTCTATCTTCTCACCTATCCTGAAGGCGGCAGTGGGGGTGGTGGGGGTGAGTATTACATCCACCCTATTGAACGCCTCTTCAAAGTCCGTCTTGATGAGTGTCCTCACCTGCTGGGCCTTTCTGTAGTACGCCTCATAATAACCGGCGCTGAGGGCAAAGGTGCCGAGCATTATCCTCCTCTTCACCTCCTGGCCAAAGCCCTTTGCCCTTGTCTCCATATACATCTGGAGGAGTCCTGAAGAGGGGACCCTCAGCCCGTACTTTACACCATCATACCTCGCGAGGTTGGAACTCGCCTCGGATGTGGCGATTATGTAATAGGTGGCCACTGCGTAAGGTGTATGGGGGAGGTTTATCTCCTTCACCTCCGCACCAAGGTCCCTGATTACATCAATCGCATCTCTCACAGGTCTTTCTACCTGAGGATCAAGCCCTTCAATAAAGTACTCCTTTGGGATGCCCACCTTCAGCCCCTTTATATCTCTATCCAGTGCATTTGTATAGGATGGGACAGTGAGTTCTACAGATGTGGAGTCCATCGGATCATGCCCGGAGATCACCTCCAGAAGGAGGGCCGCATCCTTTACGGAACGTGTTATAGGCCCTATCTGATCCAGGCTTGATGCAAAGGCGACGAGCCCGAAGCGGGAGACCCTGCCGTATGTCGGTTTTAGTCCAACCACGCCACAGAAGGCAGCAGGCTGCCTGATGGACCCACCTGTGTCGGAACCGAGGGCACCCGGGACCATACCAGAGGCGACTGCTGCTGCTGAGCCACCGCTTGAGCCTCCAGGGACCCTGTCCAGTGACCAGGGGTTGGCAGTTGTAAAGAACCCAGAGTTTTCCGTTGAGGAACCCATCGCAAACTCGTCCATGTTGGTCTTGCCCACCAGGATGTATCCCTCTTTCAGGAGTCTCTCAGTTACGGTACTCTCATAGGGAGGGACAAACCCTTCGAGTATCTTTGAGGAACAGGTGGTCCTCACCCCACGGGTGCAGATGTTGTCTTTTATGGCGAGGGGTATACCCCAGAGTAATCCCCCTCCATCCCTGTTAATCTCTTCGAGCCTGCTGAGGGCATATTCCTCTGTGACCGTGACAAATGCCCTTATCCTCCCATCTAAGGCCCTTATTCTCTGAAGACAGGCCTCAAGGAGTTCTGATGGCTTAACCTCACCCCTTCTCAGAAGTGTGATGGCCTCGGTGATACCCAACCAGTAGAGTTCTTCCTGCCTGCCTTCCATAGAAGAAAATTATAAATCTTTGCCCTTTTAACTTGCAAATCCGGGGAGACTGAATTGCTATTTGACTTTCGATCAAACCATAGAATGCGGCAGGAACTGTCGAAAAATCCAGATTTCAGTGAGGCCAACACTGCCTTTACTTATCTTAAACCTCTCCGAGCCATTCGATGAATCTATCTGCCTCGGTATCCACATTCCTCAATCTCATAGCAACGAGTCGTTGCCTGTAGTCCCTTATTGTATCCTCCACCTCTCTCAGGGCCTCAACCATGATCAGCCTACCATATCCATCGAGCAGGTCTGTGAAGGTCCTCCTCAGCCTCTCCTTTATCGTGAGAAAGTAACAGTAAAAGAAGAGGTCTTCAGAGGGGGGAAAGTGCTCCATGAATATGGCCTCCCTCGCCTTTTTGAGAAAGTACACCCGCTCCGGAGGCGTGAAGTCCCTCAGGAACTTCTCTTTCAACTCCTTCCTGAGCATCTAATCTCAGGATATACCTTTTTCCAATAAAAAGACAACAGCCCGGAAGGGTGCTTTTATGGCAGGAACTCCCCACAAAATCTCTGATTCTGTGGGGAGTTCCTGCCGCCTTCCAAAGTTTTGATTGAAATTCTTTCGACAATTTACAGAGTAACGCCGGAGGGTTGACTTTTTGGGGGAAATCATATATAAATTAGTTAGTGGCTAACCCGAAGACCCGAGTAAGACAGCGGTTAGGAGAACTCTTAGTTGAGGATGGTCTTATAACATCCAATCAATTAAAAGAGGCCCTCCGTGTCCAGGCCCAGACAGGTGAACAGATAGGCTCTATCCTCATAGAACTCGGCTTTATTACCACTGACCAGTTACTGGAGTACCTGAGCAAGCAACTGGGTGTCCCCTATGTAAACCTGATGAAGGTGGATGTCGATCCTCAGATCCTGAAGATACTGGACCTTGAGAGGATCAAGACCCTTAAGGTCCTCCCTCTCGGGCTCGATAAAAACACAGTGACCTTAGCAATGGTCAACCCCAATGATATGAAGGCCCTGAATGAGATAGAGTTCCTCCTGGGGAGAAAGGTGAACCCTGTGGTGGTACCTTCTGTCCAGATGGAGGCCGCTATCAGGAGTCTCATTGAACATCCAGACAGGGGGATCAGCAGAGAAGTGATAGCAGAGGAGGTTAAAAAGGATACAAAGAGGAGGGCCCCTGACCTCTTTTCGCTGCTTAAATATCTTGCAAAGACAGAGGCTACTGATATGCTTCTCACTGCAGGAGTGCCCCCTTCTATAAAGATTGAAAATGAGGTGAAAAGAACGAGTATGCAGAGCCTTACTCCCTCTGATTGTGAGAACTACGCCAGACAGATGATGAAGACACAAGAATGGGAGGTATTTCAAAAAAAAGGGGACCTTGACTTTGCTGTTACCTATCCAGAGATTGGCAGATTCAGGGTGAATGTCTACCGCCAGAGGGGTTCTGTATCAATTACCATAAGGCATATTAAGGATATTATCCCCTCCCTGCAGGAACTGAGACTGCCCGATATGCTGAGGGATTATGCACTCAAGCCCTTTGGAATGATAATCATTTCTGGACCTGCCGGCCATGGTAAGACCACAACCTTGGCTGCCATGGTCGATATTATAAACACAAACAGGAGATGCAATATAGTAACCCTCGAAGACCCTATAGAGTATCTTCATAAACACAAAAACAGCAATGTAAACCAGAGAGAGATAGGCCTTGACACGGAGTCCTTTGCTGAGGGCCTCAGACATATATTCCGCCAGGACCCTGATGTGATTGTAATAGGTGAATTGAGGGACAGAGACAGTTTCGAAATTGCACTGGATGCCGCGGATACAGGACATCTTGTCCTGAGCACTGTTCATGCCAGCAATACCACCTCCACCATTGAAAGGATTGTGAACATATTTCCTCCCCACCAGCAGAACCTGATCAGGTCGAAACTGGCCGACTCCCTGCTGCTCGTATTTTCACAGAGACTTGTGCCAATGAGGCAGAAGGAGGGGAGGATTGTCGCCTATGAGATACTTATAAACAGTTACAGGATAAAGAACCTGATAAGGGAGGGCAAGACCCATCAGATAAGGACACAGATGCAGAGCGGGGCTGAGGACTTCGTCTCTATCGATGTCTCCCTTGCAAACCTCTTCAGACAAGGGTTGATCACCTTCGAGTCAGGACTCCTCTACTGTGAAAACGAACAGTTTTACAGAGAACTCACCGGGCAATCACTCTAAGACGACGTCGTTTTTAACCGTGTAATAGAACCTCTGCTTGAATTCCTCCGGTTTCATCCTCGCTATCAGGGCGAGTTCCTTCAGTCTATTACCCTTAAAGTCTGTCTTTTCAAGGCGTATCATGTACTTACGGGCTACCTGGTATCCTTCCGAACTGATGCTCACCTGTCTGATCCGGGTCTTGTCTGTGGCAGGGTCAACCAGATCTTTGAAGGGGATTGCCCTTAGATGTCCATCGTAAAGGACGATCATAGCACCTGACCCCCCCTTCAAGAGGTATCTCACTGCACCATATCCCAGGTTTCGCGTGTATTCGATATCAAAGGGTATGGGGTCGGCAGCCCTCAACTCATAACCTATGTTTTTGTCCACAATAGTGACCTTAATACCCCTTGAGGCCAGGCTCTCCTTAACGAAGTGCTTCATCACCCGGCCCAGTTGAATCTCCGATAGCCTTATCCTACCAGTTTCATCCCTTGTCACTTCCTCATACTTCTTCAGTTCCTCTAACCTGAACTTGTTGGCAATGCCCTCTGCAAGTATTGCCACACCGTGGTCTCTTCCGAAGTAAAGCCTCTTTATTATTGCACCCTCGAGGATATCAGCCACCTTTCTGATAGAGATCTTCTTCTCTCTGAATTCCTCTGGAATGAGTGCCAGGGTGGCACCCGCTGCCTTACAGATACCCAGGGCAAGGTGGCCTGTGTAACGCCCCATGGTGGTAACAAAGTACCATCTACCCATGGTTCGCGCATCCTCCATCAGGTTCTTAACAAGTTGCACCCCCACGTCCCTTGCTGTCTCATAACCGAAGGTGGGCATGCCTCCTGGCAGTGGCAGGTCATTGTCTATGGTCTTTGGGACATGTACAATGGATATCCTGCCCATCGATTCTCTCTCAATCAGCCTTGCCATATAGGATGTCCCATCACCACCAATCGTGATCAGGTAGCGGATGTTAAGACTATAAAGGGTCTTCATAAGGGTCTTCATCCGGGTCTTCAACCGTGATGGATAATCCCTGGAGGTCCTCAGGATGGAACCACCTTCAGTATGTATCCTTGAGACATCCTCTATACTGAGTTCCATTGCAGCAGACCTGTCACCTGCAAAAAGCCTCCTGAAGCCATCTTTTATCCCTACCACCTTCAGACCAGAGTTGATCGCCTCAATGGTGGCGGCACTTATCACACCATTTATACCAGGGGCTGGCCCCCCGCCTACTATGATGCCGAGGATATCAGACATATTATTATATTTTACTGCCATGGCCTTGTATTGTAAAAGGCACGAAGTCCTGGATACTCTGAGACATCTCCGAGTTCTTCCTCTATCCGGAGGAGCCTGTTGTATTTTGCGATCCTCTCACCTCTGGACAGAGAGCCTGTCTTTATGAAGCCGGTGTTACAGGCGACTGCAAGGTCTGCTATGGTGGTATCCTCGGTCTCCCCTGACCTGTGAGATATCACAGCCGTATATCCAGCACGCTCTGCCATCTCAACCGCCTCAAGTGTCTCTGTGAGCGTGCCTATCTGGTTCAACTTTATAAGGATCGAGTTTGCGATGCCCCTGTTGATACCCTCTGCCAGTATCTTCGTGTTTGTAACGAAGATATCATCTCCCACCAACTGTACCTTTTCTCCCAGTTTCTCGGTAAGAAGCCTCCATCCATCCCAGTCTCTCTCACCAAGGCCATCCTCAATGGACAGGATAGGGTAACGACTGATAAGGTCCTGGTAGTAACTGATCATATCCTCTGAAGTGAGCATCTTCCCCTCAAATCTGTACCTGCCATCCTCGTAGAGTTCTGATGCAGCAACATCAAGTGCCACAGAGACCTGCTCCCCCGGTCTGTAGCCTGCCTGCTGGATCGCCTCTATTATCAGTTCAAGGGCATCTTCATTCCGGTTTAAGTCAGGGGCGAAGCCACCCTCATCACCGACTGCGGTATTAAGTCCTCTGGTCTTCAGGATCTTCTTCAATGTGTGAAAGATCTCCGAGCCGGCCCTCAGGGCCTCTCTGAAACTCCCAAATCCTACAGGCATAATCATAAACTCCTGTATATCCAGATTGTTGTCAGCATGGGCACCACCATTCAGGATATTCATCATCGGCACAGGCACCTTCTTTGCATTTGTGCCACCTATATACCGATAGAGTGGTATCCCCAGTTCCTCTGCAGTTGCTTTGCACACTGCCAGCGAGACACCCAGGATTGCATTTGCTCCGAGGTGGCTCTTGTTTTCTGTGCCGTCCATCTCGCAGAGGAGGTTGTCTATATATGCCTGGTCCTCTGAGTCAAGCCCGATGATCCTGGGTGCGATCTCATCGATCACATTCCTTACAGCCCTCTGTACCCCTTTACCGAGATATCTGCCCGGCTCGTTGTCCCTCAACTCTAATGCCTCTCTCTCACCTGTTGATGCACCTGATGGAACCTGGGCAATCCCGATCGCGCCTGAAGCGAGGATCACTTCCACCTCTACAGTGGGATTGCCTCTTGAGTCAAGTATCTCCCTCGCATGGACATCAATAATCTCTCCCATAAATACCTCCTATGAAAGATCTCTATGTCCTGAGCACCCATCATGGGAGTGCCACAGGATATGTATGAGACTATTATTATACTCATGTCAGTTTGATTAATGATAGGTAGGAGTTACATCCCAGAATTGCCGTTAGAATTTCAATCAAAACACTGCTGTCCAAAATAACCTGCGATAGTATATACAGACGGTGTGCCGAAGAACGGAAGTCAGAAGTCTGAAGTCAGAGATCAGAAAACTAAGGAAAATTCAGACTTCTGACCTCTGATATCTGACCTCTGTTTTTTTGGCATACCGCCTGTGCCTTAATCCTATTTTGGACAGATGTGTAGTGGTATTAATAATAAAGGCTATCAGGCTTGTTTTAGAGTCAAAATAAACAACTTATGGGAGAAGAATTTGAAGGCAAAGAAGTTACCAGAGAGGAAATTGGAGGAGTTGTGGTTTGAAAAGAAGAGATTTAATTCGTCATTTTGAAAAACATGGATGTGAGGGTTTTAAGGTAGTGAGGGAAAAGGAACATCCTTCGTTAATAAGAGAAAATCCTGATGGGACAAAAACACCATTTCTTCTTTATACTTGACTATTTATAACCGGCCTGTCCATACATGGTTATCAAAACTTGTGGATGCACTTGGTCTCATGGACTGAGGGGGACGATTTTTTGTATAATTCATCACTATGAATATTAAAGAGATTATAAGGAAGAAAAGGGATGGAGGGGTTTTGAACGAGGATGAGGTGAGGTGCCTCATCAGGGGTTACCACAGGGAAGAGATTCCTGATTATCAGATGGCTGCCTTCCTGATGGCTGCCTTCCTGAGGGGACTGAGTGAGGAGGAGACATCCTGGCTCACCAAGGAGATGCTCACATCAGGCCAGAGGCTTGACCTCTCTGAGATGGATTCTCCAGTGGTGGGTAAGCACTCCACCGGTGGGGTGGGTGACAAGGTGAGCATCGTTCTTGCCCCGTTGGTCGCCTCTGCAGGAGTGGTGGTGCCGATGATAGCAGGAAGGGGACTGGGGCATACAGGTGGTACCATAGACAAGTTAGAGTCTATACCTGGGTTCAATGCCTCACTGGATATCATTACCTTCAGAGATATCCTGTGGGAGGTGGGCACAGCCATAACCGCTCAGGGGGAGGAGATCGCACCAGTGGACAGGAGACTCTACAGTTTGAGAGATGCCACAGAAACCGTGGAGTCCAGGGGATTGATAGTCTCAAGTATCATGTCAAAGAAACTGTCAGAGGGGCTTCAGGGGCTTGTGCTGGATGTGAAGTGTGGTAAGGGGGCATTTCTTAAGAGGGAGGATGAAGCGAGGGATATGGCTGAGACGATGGTGAGGATCGGTAATTCCTTTGGTGTGAGGACTGTTGCTGTGATAACCGACATGGAGGAACCTCTGGGTAAGGCGGTTGGCAATGCCCTTGAGGTAAGGGAGTGTATAAACCTGCTGAAGGGCAGAGGAGAGCCTGACCTGGAGGAGGTGGTCCTCTTTCTTGGAGCATGGATGCTCTACATCGCCGAGGAGGTCTCAGAGAGTCAAGAGTTGGGGGCCTTCCGTCTGGCAAGAGAGGGGATCGATCAGGAGAGGTTTTACCAGAAGATAGCCAGACTGAAAGAGTTGCTCGCCTCGGGTGAAGCGATGAAGAAGTTTGTGGAGATGGTAGAGGCACAGGGCGGCAGGGCTGAGGTAGTAGTATCCCCGGGCCTTCTGCCCATTGCACGGAACATCCATACAATAGAGGCCACAACTGAGGGGTATATACAGACAGTGGATGCTGAAAAGGTCGGCACTGCCACAATGTTGCTCGGTGGAGGCAGAATGAGAATGGATGATGTTATAGATCATTCGGTAGGAGTGGTGCTGCTCAAGAAATCTGGCCAGTTCGTGAAGCAGAGAGAACCACTTGCAGTAATACATTATAATGATGATGAGAGGTTGAAGGAAGCAGAGACACTCCTGAAGGATTCCTTCAGGATCGGTCCTGAAAGCCCTCCTGAGAAAAAGATGATCAGAGGGGTGGTGGTTTAGTTACCCCATATCCAGCCTTCTGAACCCAGACCTTCCAGTGTCTTCTCCACAGAGGGCTTTAATTCTATATACACATCGACCTTATTGCCTGATTTAAGATACACTGTATCCAGGACATCAGGTTCTCCATAGGTGAATGGAAGGTAAAAGGGCCTTATCTCATAACAGATGGGAACACCTTTCTGGTCTTCAATCCTTTTAAACCTGTATGAGACCACATCAGTCTGAAGAGATAGGAAGTGCAGGGCTCTTTCAATCGCATCCCTGGCCTTTAGAGACTCTACAATACGGTATTCAAAGGGGGGATCATAGGGTACCACCTCGACCCTATCAGAAACAGGATCAAGGATGGCCAATGCCCGTATATCCTCCTGTGCATTGCCATCATAAAGGATAAGGTTGAAGACTCCCATTATCTCGTCCGGTCCTGTGTCTCTTTCAAGGAGTCTCTCTTTTGCATCCAGGTCACAAAGGCAGAAGAGGACAACTACTGCAGAAATCACCCACCTCATATCATATATTAACCTTTCAGCAGGGGACCGGACAAGATTACTATTGTGCTCATTTGCCGTTAGAAATGATTGTTTTTTAGGGCAGGAACTCTTTACAAAATCAGAGTTTTGTGGGCTGAGGGACTCAGGCCCTGAAAAATCTGTGACTTTTCAGGCTCCCTGCCTCAAAACAGGATTTATGGGACGAGGTTTCTCAGGCGGGCAGTGCGGTTCGGACAGAGAAGGCAAGAGGCAATAGGCGATGGGCAACAGGCAGCACTGTCCTCCTCCTTCAACCCTTTTCACCAAAGGGATGACTCGCCATTATATTGGCACTGGAGGTGAAATCATTATTTCTCGGCAGGTTCTGCAGCCTTCAAGGTTTTGACCAAAAGTCAATTGGCCAATAGGGGATTACAGTAAATAAAAGAGTGATTTCAGGATTAGATAAAATGAAAGGATAAAGAGCAGAATGGCTGACATTAGTGTTATCCGCATTATTACTGTCTGAGGTATGAACCTCTTCAGCCAGTACAGGCCGAATGCCAGCAGGGCTGGATAACTGAACATCCCGAGCGCGCCCACAGTGAGAAATTCTATCACCACAGGTCTGGTGAACTCCCCAACCAGTCTCAACTCTGTAACAATTCTTTCACCCAGTAACCACCAGAGGATCATCATTGGATTAACAGCAGCCAATGAGATCCCAGTGAAAAAAGAGATGGTCCTCCTCTTCAGAGGAGAGTGCATTGTAGTGAAGTCCCTAAAGACGGTTGCCTCCCTGAGGAGCGTGAGGCCAAGATAGATCAGCAGAACACCACCAAATAGCCAGAATACAGCCATAGTTGTCTGGTCTTTAAGAAATGGTAACACTCCGAAGAAGGCCACCACCCCATAGAGTACATCCACCAGTACCGCACCTGCTGAGACAAGCAGGGCAGACCTGATATGCCCCTTCAGTGCCCTTTTTGCTACTTCAATCTGTACTGCACCAACAGGGATCGCGCTCAGAAAACCGAGCAGGTAGGTAACCATCACGAAGAAGAAACCTCGCATGGAGTAATTATAGCAGTTTGTAGGTGTCTTTAAGAAAACTGAAGAGGTCTCTTCACCCAGAGGGTGCCACAGATTGTGGTAAAGTTGCACTGAGGACACCTTCTCTTGTAATCAAAAGCAGGATAAAAGGGCACAGAGGGATCTGTGACCTCTCCAAGGATATGGGTAAGGGTCTCCTCCAGGAGTGAGAGGGCCTCGGGCTCTGTCTGCAGTGGATCAAATTCTATTATGGGGCCTGTCATATGAAGCCTGCCCAGGAGGAGATAAATACCGCTGTGTCTTTTGATGCTGCTATTGCCTCTGTAGAGAAGGAGATAGATGGGGATCTGGAGTGAACCTATAGAAGACCATGTTCTGTGATCCTCTGGTATCAGTCTTTTAAAATTGATCCTGAAGTTATCGGGTCTTGAGGAACTCTTATAATCTATTATAATGTCTCTTCCATTCCGTCTTTCCACTTTATCAAGTGTGCCCCTTATCTTAAAGCCCTTGAAATTTAAACTGTATTCCCTTTCTACCGCTACAGTGATCACTTCTTCTCTTTTCAGGAGTGGGTGGTAGTAATTCCTCAGGAGTTCCTGCAACCTCCTCTGGACCTGCCTTTTAATTAGATAGTGCCTTCCCCTCAACCTGCTGCCGAAGGCCATCATGAAGTGTTCTTCAACAAGTCCATGCATCCTCTCTTCAGAGAGGTCATTCTCCGTCAATACCCTTCCCTTTAGTGGACGGAAGAAGTCCCTGAGTATCCTGTGTACAAGAGTTCCAATTAATGTCCTGTCAGGCTCTAATTCAGGCACTGCCTCGCCGAGACCGAGTATCTCTTTGTAATAAAAACTGAGAGGACAGAAGAGATATTGATCAATCAGTGAGGGTGTGTAAACCATTTGCCTGAGGTGGTTGGCCAGACCTTTGTCCTTTTCTATCTCTTCAGGTAACGGATTACTCAACTGGACCCTGTATTCCACTGTCTGCATCATCTCTTTGAGATGAAGGGTTCCGGTGTCTTTCTGATACTTCCAGATGATCGATTCCAGGAATCGGCTCCGTTGCGTGTTGGGGCCAGACACATAAAAGAGGTTCACCTCTCCTGATGATCTTACAAGTAGGTCAAAATAGTATGCAACAATTTTTTCAGTATCGGTCTGGGTGGGCAGTCCGAGTACCTGTCTTGCTCCGGCTGGCAGGAGGCTTTCCCTGTGTGAGATGGGTGGTAGTATGCCTTCATTGCAGTCCAGTACAAACAATCTGCGGAAAGAGAGATTTCTTGTCTCCAGCAGTCCGAGCACCTGCAGGCCCCTGAGGGGTGTGCCTTCAAAGGGGACCCTCTGAAGGGCCACCACCTTCCTGAAGAGGTTGAAATATGATTCCCTGGTGGTGAAAGAGACGTTGCCTATTTCTGAGTTCTTTATATCCTCAAAGGTCTTGAGGAATGCCTCTGCAAAGGGATGAAAGTAGGGGTGTCGGGGGGCTGTGCTCTCTCTGTATATAAAAAGAAGTATCCATGAGAGTCTCTCCACAAACTCGCCCACATCTCTTATATCCAGTAATCTCCGGATGGTGTTGTCATGGATCCTGATGAGGTGATCTGTCAGTGGGCCTGCATCGTACATGAGAGAGGGGAGTTTAGATGGCAGGACCTCTATCTCCTCGATACCCGCAAAGGTCCTCCGTTCCGACAGTAGATGGGATTCTATCTCATGGAAGAGAATCCTTGTGCCTTCAGGGCTTCCTTGGTATAGGATGTTCTTTGTATAGGGATGAAGTACAAACCTGAGGTAATCGGGCAGGTAGATAAGGTCATCTCTGATGGAACCTATCACTTCAAAGAGGCAGTTGAAGAAACCAAAGAGGGGCGTCCTCTGGAGTGGATACCCCATTGAGATATTGAATCTCTCGGGCTGTATGTCCCCGAGACAGACATGCAGTACGGGCATCAGTGTCTCTGATGAAGGCAGTACCACCGCAGTGTCCTCACTGAATCTTTCCTTCAGGCCTTGCAGGTTGCTCCTGAGGGTAAAAACCTCTCCATGGGTGTCCGGGCAGGAAAAGATCCGAACCCTGCTACTGTCTGTTACAGGATTTTCGTCTGAGACCTCAGTGTAAGTGAGATTCAATTCTTTTAGTCTGACCCTTATACCCTTTGCCTCCTGAAAAATAAAAAGGACTCTGTCGTCTCTGTTCAGGCCGTTAATAATTCTTTTTTCAGCAAGAGTGAAGGCGAAGAATCCTCCAATGATGAGTCTCTTCACCCTTAATTTCTGCAGCCATAACTCCACCTCTTCTGAAACCCTCAGGTATCTCATTGCCCTTGTGGACAGTCCCTGTTTGTTCAGATAGTTGTAAAAGGCCCTGTAGGCCTTTGAGATGTGGGATACCATCCCCCTTGTCCTTTCAGAGACTGTATAGTCAACCAGTTCCAGGTTGGCAAGTCTCTCAGGAGGGACTCCCTCGATATGGAGTTCCTCGAGGTCTCCAAAGAGCCTGATAAGTAAAGATATAGTGCCTTCTGGAGAAAGGCTTTCCATCTCGTTGGGAGCAAATTCATCTTTGATTCTGTAGAGGAGACCTGCACCGTCAAGTGGGCCTATCTTCTTCTCTCTCCTCTGAAGAATCCTCTCGTAAAGGTAATCGATGAAGTCATCCATGGAGAAGATCTGAGGCGGGATATAACTCCTTTTAATTCTTCTGGCGAGAACCTTTCTCAGGAAGTGGGATGGTCTTCTGCCCGGGAATACAACGATATTAGGTGAAAGATCTTCTCCGTCATTTAAGAGCCGTTCTGCTACATAACCCACAAGGTCGCCATTTAAGAGGATCGTCTCTGCCATATCAATTACCCAGCAGAGGGATAAGGGTCAGTATTATAAACCCAAGAGAGAGGACCCCTGCCACGGCAATGACAGCCAGTCTGCCATGTCTTCCTCTGTCCAGCCATGGCAGCATTGCCAGAAGGATCACTGCAGTAACAGGAATGAGTACTGTGCCTACAAAGATATAGGGCCCGTGGAAGTATCTAACCAATTGGTAGAGCCAGAGGAAGTACCACTCGGGCTTGGGTTGGTAGGGGGCTGTAAAGTCAATCATCCTCCCTATAGGTTTCGGAAAGAGAAGCGCCAGACAGATAACCAACTCAAGGGTTAAAAGGATAACAAGGACGATCTCAAAGAGGTAATCCGGGTAAAACCTCTTCTCCTGTTCCATTATCTGATTTTATCATTGCTTTTTTCTAAATTTTGCCACTACCGAAAGTAGATTCATATCAAGGCTCACACTTAATCCATTACCACTGAAAACTCTGCACCACTATTATCCCCCTCTTTTTTGCTGCCTCAAGCACCTTCTTCTTCGCAAAGTGGGTCACTATTATCGGGATCACCTCCCCCTCTACCTCATCCACCACAGCCTCCACCTTCTCCATCACCGCCTTCAGTTTCTCCCTGTCGTCCAGTTTGAGCACACTCTCACCCACTATCGTCACTTCCTCGCCGTTCTTGCGTGCTCTGGCAAAGAGGTTTATCTCCCTGTCATTGATCTCCGTCCTTATGAATCTCTCCGTTATCTCTATCCCGTAGTGTTCCTTCAGGTATCCTGGCAATTTTACATATGCCTCGTTTTCAAGGGCGTAGGCAACACTCCTTGAAAGTCCTCCAACCTGCTCCCTGGTCATCCTCAGACCAATCGACAGTTTCCTGATCTCCTCCTCTGTCCTCTTCTGTGCCTCTGCAAGTTCCTCAACAGCCTTCTCAACCCTTGTCAGCCTTCCCTCAGCCTTTTTCTGAGCCTCAGCGAGTTCCTCGACCCTTGCCTCTGTTCTTTTCTGAGCCTCAGCGAGTTCCTCGACGGCCTTTTCAACCCTTGTCAGTCTCTCCTCAGACTTCCTCTGTGCCTCGGCAAGTTCCTCAACCCTTGCCTCTGTCTTCTTCTGGGCCTCAGCGAGTTCTTTTATTGTCTGCCAGACCTTTTGAAAGTTCTCCTCTGTCTGGCGGGCAAACTCAAGAAACTCCCTCCTCGTTATGCTCTCCTCCCTCTGCCTCTCTATCTCCTCAAGTATTGCTATCAAAACCTTTCTCAGAGAGGGCTCTATCTCTTCAAGGAGTTTTATTACATTCGTGCTGAAGGGCATGTTTAACTATATCATACTTCATCAATACACGGCAAATTATCCTAAATCCCGAATTTGTTGACTGTTTGAACTGATGTGTCAGAAGTTTTTATAATTGAATGTGAGTGAGATAATACTTGTGAGTGCATGCCTTGCAGGCCTTAGAACGAGATTTGATGCAACTGCCACTCCTCATGAAAGGGTGATTGAACTCCTCAGAAAAGGTATGGCAGTTCCTCTCTGCCCTGAACAACTGGGAGGGCTCCCCACACCCAGACAAAAGGCGGAGATAGTGTCAGGCTCAGGAGAAGGGGTGCTCTCAGGCAGATGCAGGGTTATAACAGTTGAGGGAGAAGATGTTACAGACAGTTTCCTGAGGGGGGCAGAGGAGGTATTAAGGATAGTTGAGGTTATGGGTATAAGAAGGGCGATAATGAAGGAGAGGAGCCCTTCCTGTGGAGTGAATATCTTAAAAAGAGATGGCAGGGATGTACCAGGTATGGGTGTTACTTCAGCACTCCTTAAGAGCAGAGGGATAGAGGTAATAAGTAGTGATACCCTTTAAGGATGATAACCCCACCAGAAGGTTTCCCGTACTCACTCTAATACTGATATTCCTGAATATCGTAGTGTTCGTCCTTTCCCTTACCCATCCTGCTGGTCTTCAGCAGATCCTTTACAGGTATGGTGCGATACCAAGGAGTATTTTGACATTCAAGACCCATCAGCCTCTGCCTGCTCCTCTGACTGTCTTCACCTCAATGTTTTTGCATGGTGGTCTGTTTCATATAGCGGGTAATATGCTCTACCTCTGGATATTCGGCAACAATATAGAGGATAGACTTGGAAGGATAAGATTTATACTCTTCTATCTCAGCAGCGGGGTAGTGGCAGCCTATGCCCATGCCCTTTCTTCACCCTCATCTACGATTCCAATGGTGGGTGCAAGTGGGGCTA
The DNA here is from genome assembly GCA_015492645.1 of Nitrospirota bacterium. Taxonomy (GTDB): domain Bacteria; phylum Nitrospirota; class Thermodesulfovibrionia; order Thermodesulfovibrionales; family JdFR-85; genus JdFR-85. The sequence goes on along the minus strand of WGER01000065.1, from coordinate 6,429 downwards.
TTGCCGGGATACTGGGTGCATACCTCTTGCTTTATCCTACTGCAAAAGTGCATACTTTAATATTCTTTGGTTTTTTTGTTCAGATTGTGAGGATACCTGCGGTAGTGGTGATAGGATTATGGGGATTGATTCAGGTCTTGAATGGTATCATGAGCAAGGGGCTGATGGTTCAGTCAGGTGTTGCATGGTTTGCCCATATTGGAGGTTTTATTTTTGGTCTCCTCAGCATTAAACTGTGGCTGCCCAAGAGGGGCTGGAGGTAACTGTGACGGTAATATGTCCCAGATGTAAGGCAAGACTCAGGGTGCAGGAAGAGAAACTCTCGCCTGCTGGAAGCAGGTTCAGATGTCCAAGATGTCAGACTGTCCTCCTTGTACGTAAGCCTGTAAGAGAGATTAAACCGATTAACAAGAACCTTGTACTTGTGGCACATTCGGATGAGACGGTTGTGCAGAGATGCAGAGATGTGATAGAGGAGATGGGGCTTCAGAGCATTGTGGCGAGAGACGGGATTGAGGCGATGGTCCTTGCAATGAGAGAACACCCCTTTGTTGCCATCATTGACGTTGCCCTGCCCAAGATATATGGGTTTGAAGTTGCCAGAAGGATTAAACACAGAAAGGAGATATCCGATATAAAGGTGATCCTGATAGCCTCTGTCTATGATGATAAGAGATACAAGAGGGAACCCACCTCACTCTACGGTGCTGATGACTATATAGAGGAACCATACATAGAGAGTTCTCTGAAGGAAAAGATCCTGGGCAGACCGGAAAGCCCTGAAGTAAAAGAGACTCCTGTAGAAGGGAGCCGCTCAGAAGAGGTATCATTCAAGGAAGAACCTGTGTTGAAGGAAGAGGTCCGGCCTGAGGCACCTGAGAGAGATGAGACGATCGAGAGGGCAAGGAGGCTTGTCAGGACAATTCTGTCTGACCTGATGCTTTACCATCCTGATAAGGTGAAAGAAAGCATCAGAGAAGGGAGGTTCAGAGAGGAGTTTGCATCCCAACTGTCAGAGGGCCTAAAACTCTACAATGCAAGGATACCTGAAGAGGTAAGACAGAAGGGCGACTTCTACAATGAAGAGATTGACCGTTTTATAGACCAGATAAAGGAGAAATACGACCTTTAAATCTGAAATAAAGAGAAAAAAGGCCATATCTATAAGGGAATTGAAATATTTCCTTATATCCTCTAATTTTTGATCTTGCCATATATGAATTGAAACTATTATATTAGCACTCGTCAGGAGTGAGTGCTAACAAAGATTCTCTATCCTAAATTCATCACTCAAGTTATCTGATAGAGGCTGCAGTATGCAGCCGGAAAAATCTAAAAGAAAGGAGTGTGGGCTATGAAGTTTAAGCCACTTAAGGACAGGGTCTTCATATCTTACACAGAGGAGATGGATAAGACACCGGGTGGTATCTATGTGCCAGACACGGCAAAGGAGAAACCCCAGAGAGGTAAGGTAGAGGCGATCGGGCCGGAGGTGAAAGAGGTGAAGGTGGGTGATGAAGTGATGTTTGACAGGTATGCCGGGTCAAAGGTGAGGATGAACGGTACAGAGTATCTAATTGTGAAGGAAGAGGACATACTCGGGATTATTGAAGAATAAAAGAAGGGCCTTGCCCTTAAAGTTTCAAGAATAAAGGACAGGAGGTGTGGTTTATGGCTGCCAAGCAGTTGATATTTCAGGAAGAGGCAAGGAATGCGATATTGAGGGGTGTTACCATCCTCACCGATGCAGTGAAGGCGACCCTGGGGCCTAAGGGCCGTAATGTGATTATCGACAGGAAATTTGGTGCTCCCAACATCACGAAGGATGGTGTGACCGTGGCAAAGGAGATCGAGTTGAAGGAGCCCTTCGAGAACATGGGTGCACAACTGGTAAGGGAGGTGGCTTCCAAGACATCAGATACCGCAGGTGATGGTACCACCACAGCAACTGTGCTTGCCTACTCCATCTACAAGGAGGGGATGAAGAATGTGGCTGCAGGTGCCAACCCGATGGACCTGAAGAGGGGTATTGACAAGGCGGTTGAAGTGGTTGTTGATGAACTCAAGAAGATGAGCAGGCCAGTACAGGACAAGAAGGAGATCGCACAGGTAGGTGCGATTTCAGCCAACAATGATATGTCAATTGGTGAATTGATTGCCGATGCGATGGACAAGGTAGGCAAGGACGGTGTGATCACTGTGGAAGAGGCAAAGGGACTGGAGACAACCCTTGAAGTGGTAGAGGGTATGCAGTTTGACAGGGGCTATATCTCTCCATACTTCATCACTGACCCGGAGAGGATGGAGTGTGTTCTTGAAGACTGTTTCGTCCTCTGCCATGACAAGAAGATTTCCAGCATGAGAGACATGGTCCCGCTGCTGGAGCAGATAGCAAAGATGGGCAAACCCCTGCTTGTTATAGCAGAGGATGTAGAGGGTGAGGCCCTGGCCACGCTGGTGGTGAACAAGTTGAGAGGGACCCTTCAGGTCTGTGCTGTGAAGGCACCCGGGTTCGGTGAGAGGAGAAAGGCGATGCTGGAGGACATAGCGATCCTCACTGGCGGTACAGTGATCTCTGAGGATATAGGTATGAAACTGGAGAACGTGAAACTCACAGACCTCGGAAGGGCGAAAAAGGTGATTGTGGATAAGGAGAACACTACCATTGTGGAAGGTGCTGGAGACCCGGCAAAGATCCAGGGCAGGATAAAGCAAATCAAGACCCAGATAGAGGAGACCACCTCTGACTATGACAGGGAGAAACTCCAGGAGAGGCTCGCAAAACTGGCAGGGGGCGTGGCGGTAATCCATGTGGGTGCAGCCACTGAGACGGAGATGAAGGAGAAGAAGGCGAGGGTTGAGGATGCCCTTCACGCCACCAGGGCGGCAGTAGAAGAGGGCATTGTGCCTGGTGGTGGAGTGGCCTTCCTGAGGGCACTGCCTGCACTGAATGACTTGAAACTGGAAGGAGATCAGCAGATAGGTGTGGATATTGTGAAGAAGGCCCTTGAGGAGCCTGCAAAACAGATTATCGCAAATGCGGGGCTTGAGCCGTCCATCATTGTTGAGAAGATAAAGGAGTCCAAGGACAAGAACTTCGGTTATGACGCGCAGAAGGAGGAGTTTACTGATATGTTCAAGGCCGGAGTGATTGACCCGACAAAGGTGGCAAGGACCGCACTGCAGAATGCTGCATCTGTGGCAGGGCTAATGCTCACAACCGCTGTAATGATTACCGAACTGCCAGAGAAGGAAGAAAAGCAGCAACCACCAATGGATATGTACTAACAGAAAAGAGGGGCCTTTATGAGGCCCCTCTCCTGAATTGTTCTGGATGGAGGCTACCGTAAACTAAAACAGTCTCTAATCGTTCAGTGTCCCCTGTAGTGCTGTACAATGAAGTTGAGTAACATCTCCACCCTCTTTGCAAGTCTCTCTGGATCCTCTCCTCCCTTATTGATATAATTTGCAGGGGCAAGGAGTTCCATCTGTTTTCTGAGGGCATCGTCCGCCTTTACTGATGAGAAAAAGACAATAGGGACATTGGGTACCCCCATTTTCTCTTCAAGGGCCCTTATAGTCCTTGCAGCAGTGAGCCCATCCATTACAGGCATGTTCAGATCGAGGATAACAAAGGCAGGAATTACACCTTCATTCAGTAACTTGGTGTAGGATGTTACAAATTCAAGTCCGTTTTCTGTATCAATCACCTCACTGGCTATCTCTTTCTTCTTTAAGACCCCCTTTAACAGTTTTCTGGTAAAGGGGGAGTCCTCTGCTATCAGGGCATAGGTCTTGCCACTGACCTTCTTTTCCTCCCATAGATTTTCAACATCCAGTGTAAACCCGCAGTACAGACAGGTCTTTTCCTTTCTCTCTTCCCTCACAATTACATTGAATGGAACATCTTCACCACAGCAGAGGCAATACCTCTTCTCTTCCATTATCCCTCCTGGTTTTTGGTGCTCTTCAATAATAGATACAGGAGGTCTCCCTTCAGTTGAGTAATTATAGTCACTGACAATACATTTCTTCAAGTTTCAGGGTTACCCAGATTTGCCGGTATGAATGACTGTTTTTACAGCAGGGTTCCCACAAAATCTCGGAAGGAGATTGACTCAGGTTCATGAAATCTTCACATTGTTTTGTTTATCATTAAGATATGAAGATAGTGCTTCCGATAAAGGGGATGACCTGTGCTGCCTGTGTAACTGCAGTGGAGAAGGCCCTCAAGGCCATTGATGGTGTATCAGAGGTGAATGTGAGTTTTGCTGCAGAAAAGGCCAATGTGGTAGTGGATGATACTGTGCCCCTTCAGAAGTTACTGGATGCTGTTAAGGCAGAGGGCTATGAGGTGATCACACACAGGCAGGACTTTAAGGTGAAGGGGATGACCTGTGCTGCCTGTGTAACTGCAGTGGAGAAGGCCCTCAAGAGACTCTACGGTGTTATTGAGGCAAAGGTGAATCTGGCCACCGAGACCGCCACAGTGATTTACCTGCCAACAGTTGTCGGTTTTAAGGATTTTAAGGAGGCTGTAAAGGCAGAGGGATACCAGGCTGAACCTCTGGAGGAGGGATTCCTTGACAGGGAGGCCCTGGAGAGGGAGAGGGACTTTGCTGACCTGAAGAGGAGACTCGGGGTGAGCGCCGTTCTCAGTCTCCTTATACTTATCGGTAGCCTCTTTCCAGTGCCCTACCTCTCAGAACGGATCGTTCTCTTTGCACTTGCTACCCCGGTGCAGTTCTGGTGTGGCTTGAGGTTCCACAGGGCGACCTGGGCAGCCCTCAAACACCGCACTACCAACATGAATACACTGGTAACAGTTGGCACCTTTTCGGCCTACATATATAGCGTGCTTGCCACCTTTCTGCCTTCCCTGTTCGAGGCAGGGGGGCTTGAGGCCCATGTCTACTTTGATACCTCTGCAGTGATAATTACCCTCATATTACTCGGCAGGACCCTGGAGGCGAGGGCCAGGGGGAAGACATCTGAGGCGATAAGGAAGTTGATGGGGCTGCAGGCAAAGACGGCGAGGGTTGAAAGGGATGGAGAGGTTGTCGAGGTCCCTGTTGAAGAGGTTATGGTGGGAGAGACGGTTCTGGTGAGACCGGGAGAGAGGGTGCCTGTGGATGGGGTGGTTATAGATGGCTACTCCTCTGTAGATGAGTCGATGCTCACCGGGGAGAGCATACCTGTAGAGAAGAGGGTGGGAGACGGGGTATTTGGTGGGACAGTGAACCTCTCGGGGACTTTCAAGTTGAGGGCCACAAAGGTGGGCAGAGACACTGCCCTGGCACAGATCATCCGTCTTGTCCAGGAGGCACAGGGTAGCAAGGCCCCGATACAGAGACTTGCCGACAGGGTTGCCTCTGTGTTTGTCCCTGTGGTGATAGGGATCGCGGTGGTCACCTTTCTGGTCTGGTATATATTTGGCCCTGAGCCAGCCTTTACAAGGGCGCTGATGAATTTCATTGCTGTGCTTATAATAGCCTGTCCCTGCGCACTCGGTCTTGCAACTCCAACTGCGATCATGGTGGGTACCGGTAAGGGGGCCGAGAGGGGTATCCTGATCAGAGATGCCCAGGCACTGGAGACCCTCCACAGGGTCCAGGTGGTGGTGCTGGACAAGACGGGTACAATAACCGCTGGTCAGCCGAAACTCACTGAGATCGTGCCTCTCAATTCAGCAGAGCCTGATGAGGTGCTCAGGCTGGTAGCAACGGCCGAAGCGGTCTCAGAACATCCCCTTGCAAGGGCTGTCATGGAGGAGGCGAAACAGAGGGGGATAAGTGTTGAAGGACCAGATGAATTTCAGGCGATACCAGGTGGAGGGATAAGGGCCGTTGTAGAAGGCAGGAGCCTCTTTGTGGGCACCCCAAGGGTCCTTGAAGAGGAAGGGATAAGTACAGAGGGGCTCAGAGAGAAGATAGAGGGGCTGTATAGAGAAGGGAAGACCGCAGTTGCGGTTGTTGTGGATGGTACTGTGCAGGCCCTTCTCGCCTTTGCCGATACCGTGAAGGAAGGTTCAATGGAAGCCATAGAGAGGCTGAAGGAGATGGGTGTAGAGGTGGTCATGCTGACAGGTGACAATGAAGCGGTTGCCAAGGCGATCGCCTCTGAAGTTGGTATAGAGAGGTTTTATGCGGGTGTGCTTCCGGAAGGGAAGGTGAAGATCGTGAAGGAACTGAAGGCAGAGGGCAAAGTGGTGGCGATGGTCGGGGACGGGATAAATGATGCACCTTCCCTGGCAGAGGCGGATGTGGGGATTGCCATAGGCACAGGAACGGATATTGCAATGGAGGCCTCTGACATCACCCTCATAAAGGGTGATCTGAGGACGGTTGTAGATGCGATAAGACTGAGCAGGTTACCCCTGAGGACCATTAAGCAGAACCTCTTCTGGGCCTTTTTCTACAATGTGATAGG
>WGER01000064.1 GCA_015492645.1 Nitrospirota bacterium | reverse complement strand
GGACAAATAACATTGTTCCAACTAATGGTATGTATGGAGTTACTTGTAGTTGGTATATTTTTAATAACTCTCTAAAGATTAAAAACACTAATAAGGCATTAAAAGTATGTAAAAGAATATTTTCAAGATGCCAGAAAGATTGTTCTTCTCCCCATAACTTGTAATCAAAAAGATAACTTAAATAAATAAGAGGCCTGTAATATTTAGGTGAAGATAATGGATGAAATATGTATTTAAAGTTGCCATCAAAATTGGCAACTGCATTAAACATTTCTTGATCATCAACAGTATTAACATCACCAAATATAGCTGAATAAAATATTCCTAATGAAACAAAAATAATAAAAAGTATTTGTGTCCTAGTTGATAAGTTTCTCATGCTTTAATGAGGATATTCATAGACATCTGCATAATGAGATTCAAGTATGATTTGTAAGTTTTTCAAATCTGATAGAGCTGCACCATTATATGACTTAACCTTATAAGCGGAAAAGGTAGGTAATGCTATAGCTGCAAGTATAGCAATAATTGCTATGGTAACCAGAATCTCTATAAGTGTAAACCCCTTACTCATAGGTTTTATCAAAAAGGGAGGCTGGTTTACACAGCCTCCCTTTTTGTTTACAATGCATTCCATCCAGTCCAGTTTGCGGTGCCAGATGATGTTGTAGGTGCTGAAGGTAGAGTTTGTCCTGTACCATCTCTCCAATATATCCTGGTATCTCCAGAGGAAGTACCGAACGTTCTTGTCCCTGTCTGATGATATGAACCGGCTACATAGCTTACTCCATTTGTCCCCGCTGTATAGTCTATATAAACATTATTAGAAGTCGTGAAAGTAGTGGTATCGGTACTCCCCAGCGTTTTGGTTCCCGTTTCGTAAGCAGCAAAAGATGTACTTGCAACTATTAGTATAATCATTATACTTAATACCAAAACCTTTTTCATCTTACACCTCCTTTAACTTAGTATGGATAGTTTTGGTTGTCCACATAAAAGGCTTCCAGATTTGTTTTGAGATTTCTAAGGTCACTCTCTGCTGCAGCATTATAGGACCTTGTCCTGTAGGCTGCGAACTGGGGTATTGCGATTGCTGCAAGGATTGCGATGATGGCTATGACCACCAGCAACTCGATCAGCGTGAAGCCCTTTTCCTGTCTCACCTTCTTTGATAACCTCTCAAAGACTCTGTACATCTCTTTAACCTCCTTTCATAACATTTTTTTCTGAGGCACAACGGCCCACCATTTAAAGACCTCTTCTGATTCTCACCTCCCTTTTATAAACCTTTGTTATAAATATAAGCAAATTTTGTGCCATCAGATATAGTTGCTCAGTCCTGTCCTGAAAGGGTAAGAAAGGGAGGGAAGGGGTCATGAGATGACAAATTTTGTCACAAGACTGCCAATTTAAGTCAAAAAATTCCTTCAAGGGCGAGAGAAAGCCCCTCAAGGACCTTTGAACTGACCTTACCTTTCTCCTCTGCCCTGTCTCTCAGTTTGAACTCTCCATTCTGGTTCTCATATACCTCAATGGACCTCTCCATTGGGTCCACTATCCAGTACTCCCTCACACCTGTCCTTTCGTAGACCTTCTTCTTGTGTCTGAGGTCATAATAGGCAGTGGCCTCTGAGAGTATCTCTATAACAAGGTCAGGGGGCCCTTCTATCTTCTTCTCCCCTATTATCTCCAGCCTGTCCTTTGAGATGAAGATGATATCAGGCTGGTAGGTCTCTGTCTCTTGTAGATAGACATCAATCGGTGCATAAAAGACCTCACCGAGGTCCCTTTCTCTGACAAACCTGTAAATCTCAAACCCGATATCCCTTAAAATCTTTTGATGGTATGGAACAGGTGAAGGGCTCATAACGAGTTCTCCTCCTATGAGTTGATAGGGGGCACCCTCAGGCAGTTTCGCATAGTCCTCATAGGTCATGGTCTTTTTGGCTCTTTTGGTAACTGCAGTAACCACTCAGACTGTCTCCTTTTCATTTTCAAAGGATATATCCTCAGGGTAACTGTAGACCTCTATGCCCAACTCCTTGGCAAGGTCTTTCGCCCTGTCTTCAACCATCGGTGAGATGACGATCTTTCTCTTGACCTTCTTCCCATGTCTTGATTCGTAGAATTCCACCTTTCTCTGGAAGGCGTGCATCTCCTCACGGCTCATGGAGGACTTTATCTCTGCCACTATGAGGGTGTTGTCGTAGATAAGGAGGTCCAGTTCCACCTGGTCAGGCCTGCCAAAGACCATACCCTCGGTGTCATAGTCGTGGTATCTCTCAACTTTTACGCCCAATTCTTCAAGTATCGCCTTCAGGCCTCCCCTGAAACTCGCCTCAGAGAAGAGGCCCCATCGGGCACCAAGGGCACCTATGGTGGAGTCAAACCTCCGGTCAAGTCTCTTTGTGTCAGCATCCTGCTTCTCTCTCAGGGCCTTTATTTCATCAAGCATCCGGTTGATGGTCTTCTGGTTCTCCTCCCACTTTTTATTCCACTCCCTCTGCAGTGCCTCCCACCTTTTGTTCCACTCCTTCTGAGTCTCCTCCCACCTCTTCTCCCATGTCTCCCATCTTTTCAGATTCTCCTCCCACTTTTTATTCCACTCCCTCTGCAGTGCCTCCCACCTCTTCTGGTTCTCTAACCTTTCAAGTCTCAATTCCTCCAGCATCCTGTCTATCCGGTCCTCTGTCTTCTTCCTGTCTGCATAGTGCTTTGAGGTCAACTCTATAATAAACTCCCTCACCTTCGGGTCCTTCTTGATAAGGGAAGGTAGTTCCTTCATTATGAGTTCCTTTATCTCCTTTTTAGTGACACTGCTCTGCATGAGGATATTATACCATAATAGTATTTGTACTTATGGAACAAAATTCGGCTGTATGGTCGTTTGATTTTTTACTTCCTTTCTGATAAAATAGCATCGTGCGGAAGGGGAAAGGGATTGTCTTATCACTTTTGATTGCAGGTCTCTCCTACGGGATGTCTTACATCAGTCCTGTTTTTGACCCGCTGGTCCTTGGTATAATCCTGGGGATAATTATATCAAACCTGCTTGATATAAGGGAAGACATTGAGGAAGGTGCTGAGTTTACCATAAAGGTAGCATTGCCTGTCGGTATATCCCTCTATGGGTTCCAGTTGAGATTTCAAAATCATACACCAGCAGGGGAATTTATCGGGCTCCTGTATTCGTTCATCGGGCTTTATCTTATAACTTACATATTGGCCAGACTTCTGAAATTAAACACCAATACATCCATACTCCTTTCCACCGGTATGGCAATCTGCGGTGCATCTGCTATTGCCGTTACCTCTCCTGCCATAGAGGCAAAGAAGGAAGAGACATCAGTGGCTGTACTTGCAGTAATGACAGCAGGACTCCTGTATACCATCCTCTACCCTGCTCTACTTGCCTTCATGCAACTCAGTCCTCAGGAGTTCGGCTTCCTCTCAGGGGCGACATTGCCTATGCTCGGACTGGTAAAGGTAACGGCCGGTCAGATGGGTGAAGAGGCTCTTACGACTGCACTGAGACTAAAGTATCTCAGGATAGCATCCCTTGTGTTTATGGTAACCCTGGCAATGGTTATAACCGGAATAAAAAAGAGAAGGATAGTCATTCCATGGTTTATGCCCCTATTTATTCTTTTTGTTTTGATTACAAATACCACTGATATACCTTCAGGGGGGCTTAATATACTTGCTGACATAAGCAGATTCTTTTTGACTGTAACACTTACAGCGATCGGGCTGAACACCACACTGGATGCGGTTGGTGAAACAGGTCTCAAGCCCTTTACCACCACTGTAGTCACCTTAACAATTATAGGGACTGCAATTATTTTCGTACTGTATTAATGAAGACAGCAAGTCTTAATAGAAGGGTCCTGCTTCCTCTCATACTGATTGTCTCTGTCTTTTTCATCTTTTCCTTTCTCAGACTCACCACCATCACATGGGAGATTACCGATACCCACCTGAAGGAACTGCTAAAGATAGAAAAGAATACACTTGAGGAGATACTGAAAGAGGCAACTACTGAAGCAGATGCCATCCAGAAACTGAAAAAAAGTCTTAATGGTAGGCCCTATCATTATCTGGTATCTCTTAGAGGTGAGGAGATTCTCAGAAGCACAGAGTTCCCTCATGCATACCGGGTAGGATCAGATGGATATATTTATTCCAGAGGTGCACTGAGAGGAGTCGTTGTGGAGGCAAAAGGGTTAAAAATACTCCTTTTAAGAAAGGGTGAGGAAACAAGAACCCTTCAGAGGACGCTCAGTGAGGTCCTATTTGTATTTACCCTTACAATGCTGACAGCCCTGCTCATATTTATAGCAATCTTCAGACGCTATATCTTTGTCCCCCTAAGGCAGATAGGGGTTCAGATAAAGAAGGGTGAATGTGCACAGCCCACCCATATCAGGGAACTGGATGAGGTGATTGAGGTGGTGAACGATGCACTTGCCACCGCAGAGTTGAAACACTTTCAGATGCAGACGTTACACAGCATTGCGGTATCCCTGAACGAGGACAGGACGATGGACGAGGTGATGGAAGGAATTCTTGATAAGGCAAGAAGGCTTCTGGGGGCTGAATATGCGGCCTTTGCGCTCTATGACGAAAGGGGCAGGTTTGTGAAGTTGAGGGTTTCAGGGGTAGAGGAGAAGGAGGCATTAAAAAAGGTGGGAAGACTTCCTGAGGGCAAAGGGGTTTTAAAGTTGATGCAACTGAGTTTGACACCTGTAAGGATAGATGACCTGAGCAGTCACCCTGCCTTCAGCGGTGGATTTCCGGAGGACCATCCAGTTGTAAGGAGTTTTCTTGGATATCCAGTATTCTCCAGGGACGGCAGGCCCCTCGGGGCTCTTTACTTTGCAAACAAGAAGGACGGAACATTCACAGAAGAGGATGAGAAGTTGCTGATGGCGATAGCCTCAGATGTGGCCGTGGCAGTGCAGAGGGTGAGGGAGGAGGAAGAACTGAGGAGGTTCAAGGAGATCATTGATTCGGCCTTTGATCTCATAGTGGTTACTGACAGGGCTGGTAGTATTGTCTATGTAAACAGGATATTTGAGAAAGTTACCGGATACAGAATGGAAGAGATAGTCAGTAAAAACCTGGCAGTTCTCAAATCAGATATGCAGCCAGATGAGGAATATGAGAGGCTATGGCATACCATACTTTCTGGTAACCACTGGAGGGGTGAACTCATAAACAAAAAGAAGAATGGAGAATCCTTTATCACATCAACCGTTGCATTCCCGATCTATACAGAGGGAGAGATCTCTCATTTTGTGTGTATCCAGCGAGACATTACTGAAGAGAAGAAACTCTATGAACAACTCCTCAGGGCACAGAAGATGGAAGCGATTGGTACACTTGCCGGGGGAATAGCCCATGATTTTAACAATATCATGAGTATCATACTCGGATATTCCGAGATCCTGAAAGAGATGGTCTCAGAAGATAGTTCCCTCTACAGGCCCATTGATGTGATCGAGAAGGCAGCGCAGAGGGGTGCATCACTCGCAACAAAGATACTTACAGTGGTGAAAAAGGAGAGGATGGAACAGAAGGTGGTAAACCTGAATACGATTGTGATGGATACACTCGAGATACTGCAGAGGAGTATTCCGAGGGAGATCGAGATAAGGGTCCAGTTGGATGAGGAAATCCCTCCTGTGAAGGCTGACCCTGCTCAGTTACAACAGGTGATTATAAACCTTGCCCTCAATGCCAGGGATGCGATGCCAGAGGGTGGTGTCCTCACCATAGCCACCTCAAAGGTGGGAAACTCCTACGGTGCCTCAAATGGGATCACCTCTGAAGAGGGCTTTGTGAGACTGACGGTCTCTGATACCGGTGTGGGCATAGAGAAGGACCTGCAGAGCAGGGTCTTTGATCCATTTTTTACAACAAAGGACAAGAAGGCAGGCACAGGGCTTGGTCTTTATATCGTACACAGCATTGTCACCAACCATGGAGGCTATATAAATCTCTACTCTGAACCCGGTAAGGGTAGCAGGTTTAATATATACCTTCCTGTTTACAGAGGACCAGAAGAAGAAGAGGAGGAAATCACCCTGGATACACTGAAGGGCTCGGAGACAGTACTTGTGATAGATGATGAAGAAGAATTACTGAATCTGACTGTGGACCTTTTAGAACCCATGGGGTATAAGGTGATTACTGCAAATGGTGGTAAAGAGGGGATATCCCTGTACAGAGAAAGAAAAGATGAAATAGACCTGGTAGTGCTTGATATGGTGATGCCAAAGATGTCTGGAAGAGAGGTCTTTCAGAGACTAAAGGAGATAAATCCTCAGGTGAGAGTCCTTATCTGTTCAGGATATACAGAGGAGGGCTACACAGGGATAAAAGAACTGCTGGCACAGGGAGCATCGGGTTTTGTCCAGAAGCCCTTTACCCGGTTAAGCATTGCCAGAGAGATAAGAAAGGCACTTGGCGGTTCATCTCAGGACGACAAGGGTTGACCTGTCAATCCCGTCCTGATGGCTGATGGGTGAAAAGTCCCTTACAAGGGGATGTCCACGGAGGTACTCCCTCACGGCCTCCCTGAGCCTACCTCTGCCCGCACCGTGAATTATCCTCACCTCATCAAGTCCTGCCAGTGAGGCATCATTCAGATACCGTTCCAGTAGTCTCAGGGCATCATCCACTCTCATACCCAGCAGACTGAGTTCTCTGGACAATGCCGGTGCAATCTCCTCTAAAGACCTCCGCCCCGACTCCTCACTCTCTGCGTCAGGTTCTGGTATAAAGAGGTTCTCTCTGTCCACCTCTATCTCCTTCCCTTTCACCTGAACCCTGCATCTGCCTGTCTTTTCATCAACCTCTGTGACTGTTCCGACAACTCCAAAGGGAAAAACAACAACTGATTGTCCCATCTGCAAGGTATCAGGCCTTTGTAAGAGAGGTCTCTCCTGTGCCTTCTCGGAATGTAACCGTGCCTCCTCAAGGAGTCTCTTCACCATCCTTCTGCCTTCCTGTAATGACCTGTCTCTGATGGTCTTCAGGACCTCCTCGGCCTCTCTCTTTGCCTGAAGGAGGATTGCTTCTGCCTCTTTATGGGCATCCCTCAGGACCTTTCTCTTTCTATCCTTTATCTCCTGTATTTCGGCCTTCAGGGACTCCCTCAATTCTTCCACCTCTTTCTTGAGTCTCTCTGTCTCTCTGACCCTTTTCTGGAGCAGTTCCTCAGAGTGCCTTAACCTTTTTAACGCTTCTTCAAGGAGACTCTCTTTATCCCTGAGGAACTGTCTTGCATCCTCAATAATCTCATCAGACAGCCCGCACCTCTTTGCGATATCCAGGGCATGGGACTGTCCTGGTTCACCCACCAGGAGTCTGTAGGTTGGCACAAATACTGATTTGCCATTGACTGTGGCGGTCTTCACCTGCATCGCACCGTTCAGTATCAAGGGGTTCTGGTATGCATAGAGTTTCAGAAGGCCCAGATGGGTGGATGCCAGAAAAAAGGCACCTCTGTCTAAGAGGTGTTTCAGGATTGCGCATCCAAGGGCGCCCCCCTCATCAGGGTCAGTGCCTGTGCCAAGTTCATCAATTATGGCAAGACAGTTGTTCTCTGCATGATCCAGTATCTCCTTTAATCTCAACATATGGCCTGAGAATGTGGAAAGCCTTTCCTCTATGGATTGCTCGTCTCCTATGTCTGCTATGACCCTCGTAAAAGGAGGGAACACCACCTCTTCTGCTGGCAGATGCATTCCTGCCATTGCCATAAGTGCAAAGAGTCCCACTGTCTTCAATGCCACTGTCTTACCACCTGCATTGACACCAGTTATTACCATGCCCCTGTGGGGTCTGGTTATTGCGAGGTCCAGAGGGACCAGTTCCTCTTCTCTGGTCGAGGCCCTCAGGGTAGCCTGTAACAGGGGATGTCTTGCCCCTTTGAGCAGTATTCCACTGTTCGGACGAATATCTGGTTGGGTCATCTGATACTCTTCTGCAAATGAGGCGAGTGCATGTAAGATATCCACCTCTACAACCAGATCATAGTCACCTTTGAGGCTCTGCCTCTGCTGTCTGAGCATCGCGGTCAGGGTCTTCAGTATCCTGTATTCCTCTACCTTCTCCTCTGCCCTCAGGGCCTCTAACTCATTGCCCATCTGGAGTGTCTGATAGGGCTCCACAAAGACCGTTTCTGCAGTGTTTGAGATGTCATGGATCACTCCAGGGATCTGGCCCTTTGAGTCTGCCTTCACAGGTATCACCTTTCTGCCATTCCGCTCAGTAATGTAGAAGTCCTGTATATGTGGCTTGAGTCTCCTGTCGCGGAGGATCCTCTCAAGGGTCTCCCTTATCCTTCTGTCAACAGTCCTTATCCTCTGCCTGACACTGTAAAGGGCCTCGGATGCCTCATCTGAGATCCTCCCATCAGGCTCCACCGTCCTCTCAATCTCTCCAAGGATATCAGGATGAGTGTGAATTCTCCTGAGCAACTCTAACAGTGCCGGAGGCGCATTCTGTATGAGCGCCTTGAGGTTAATGGCTGACCTGAGCAATGGTATAAACATCCTCAGTTGCTGCGGGTCAAGCACAGCCTCTTCTGGTTTGAGCATCCTGAAGAGGGTGTCCATATCTTCTATCTCTTCGATTCCGAAGAGATGTCCATCCTGAAGTAGTCTCCTGCAGTCTGAGATGAGATCAAGCCTTTTCTGTATCATTTTAAGGTCATTCAATGGGCGGAGGTCGGTTATTCTCTTCTTTGCTGGTATGGTGACAGCCCTTGAAGAGATAAGTCTCAGGACCTTGTCAAACTCAAGCACTCTCAGGGTCTGCTCATCTGCGATCGACATCCAGGACCTCCAGTATAAGTCTCAGGCACTCCTGAAAGACCTCCCTGAGGGGCCTTGATGCATCAATCACCCTTACCCTGTCCGGCTCCTTCCTGGCAATCTGGAGAAAGCCGTTCCTCACTCTCCTGTGAAAATCAAGGGATTCCCCTTCAAACCTGTCCATCTTACCTGTACCGAGATTCCTCCTGAGTCCTTCTTCTGCCTCAAGATCAAGGAGAATGGTGAGGTGAGGGGTTAGACCGTCTCTGGCAAACTTATCCAGACTCCTGAGGGTATTGATATCCAGTCCCCTGCCATAGCCCTGATATGCAATTGTTGAGTCAGAAAACCTGTCACAGAGGACCAGACAGCCCTCTTCAAGGGCGGGCAGGATTTTCTCCCTGACGTGTTGTGCCCTGTCAGTCAGATAAAGGAGCAGTTCTGCTTCCCTGCAAAGGGGGATGCCTGACTGTTTCAGGAGTATCTCTCTCAGGATCCTGCCCAGATCTGTATCTCCGGGCTCATGGGTACAGATGACCCTGTACCCGCGTTGTCTCATCTCCTCTCCGAGCAACCTCAGTATTGTGCTCTTTCCAGCACCCTCAATCCCCTCTAAGGTGATAAACCTTCCCTTCATTGCCTGATCGTCTCAGAGAGTTGGTTGAGGAGTCGGAAGACCTTTTCTGTCTCCTCCACATCCCTGCCCCCTGCACCACAGGATGGGGTGAGTATAGACCTGCTGTAGAGGAGTTCATCGGGGATGAATCTGCCCAGTTCAGATAGGGCCTCTTTAAACCTATTAAAAAGGTCGTCAAACTCCACGCTTCCTATATCTTCTGTGGTGGGCACCATCCCCCATGCGAGATAACCTCCTGTTTCAAGGAACTCTTTCAATGCCTCTCTGGCTGCAACTATGGAGTCAAAGTAGTAGTAGGAGTCAAAGTTTATTATGTCCACACCTGTCCTAATTAACAGGGTCCAGTCAGCCTTACCACAACAGTGGACCCCTGCTATGCCTCCCTCGGACTTTACCGCCTCCACAATTGCACTGATCATTCTGAGTACTTCTGCTTCTGCCACCCCCAGATAGGCACTACTGCCCACAGCAGTAAGCACCGGCTCATCAATAAAGATGAGGACCTCCTCAGCAACCTCTCTCAACTGTCTGATCTGCCAGGAAACCTTTCTCTGTAGCAGAAGCAGGGAGAGTTCTCTCAGTTCTTCGTTCGCATAAATGGGGTTGCCTGAGGAGTCCTTCAGGCCAAGGGTGAAGGTGAGGGGTCCTGTACACTGACCCTTTACAACCCTGAACCCCCTCTGTCTGGCAGTCTTTAAAAAGATGTAAAGCCCTGGAGCAACGGATTCAGAGAGGAGAAACACCTCCTCTCCTTCCAATCTCTCATAAAACCTGTTCAGTGACTCCGTGTCTTCTGTATCTATATAAATCACCTCCCTTGAAGGGTCAATCCTGAGCCCTGGCATATCCTCTGCAAACTGAGGGATCATCTGTTCGAGGAAGGACCTTCTGGGTAGTTGTGGCCAGAAGGGTATACTGCAGGCATTGATTGAGAATCTCACGGCCTCTTCCGGTTCGATAAAAGGGAGACTGCCTATGCCTGTGGTGTCAAAGGGTTGAAGCATGGGCTACTATTATACCATAGCCATGTTACAGAAGGCTCACTTTCCTATACAGAACTGACTGAAGATTCGGGAAAGGATATCCTCTGTGGTCACCTCTCCAGTGATCTCTCCGAGACTCTGGAGGGCATCTCTCAACTCCACAGCAACTATCTCAAGTGGTGTATCTTCAGACAACCCCTGTAACGCCCTCTGAAGGGCCTCCTCCGCATTCTGGAGGGCCTGTCTGTGTCTGAGGTTTGTCACCATCACACCTTCAAATGTCTCTGTCTCTTTCAGTGCAACAGACAGTATGGTCTCCTTGAGATTGTCTAAACCCTCACCAGTCCTTGCAGAGATCTTCACCACAGGAAATCCATCGGGTAGTGAACTCTCCTGGAGTTGGTGACCGAGGTCTGTCTTGTTCAGTACAATCACCGCTTTCACCCCATTTAGCCTTTCTATTACCAGCCTGTCCTCATCAGTGAAGGGCCTGCTGATGTCAAAGACCGCAAGTACAAGGTCTGCCTTTTCCACCGCCTGCAGTGTCCTCCTAACCCCTTCCGCCTCTACAAGGTCTTTTGAGTATCTGATCCCTGCAGTATCGATAACCCTCACAGGAAGTCCATTCAGATTGAGATACTCCTCGATGGTATCTCTCGTTGTCCCCGGAATATCCGTCACAATCGCCCTGTCAGTCTGAAGAAGTGCATTAAGCAATGAGGACTTTCCCACATTTGGTCTGCCCACAATTGCTACAGCAAGGCCCTCTCTGAAATACCTGCCCTCCTGGTAAGTGGCGGAGAGCCTTTTTATCTCCTCTATCACCTTCATCAGGGAATCTCTGATTTCATCCATGGTTGCCGGTTCTATGTCTTCTTCGGGAAAGTCTATATATGCCTCTACATGTGCGGTCACTTCTGTTACTGCATCGATGAGTTGCTGTATTCTCAGTGATAGGGTGCCCCTCAGTTGTTCCATAGCGAGCCTTCTACTCCTGTCAGTCTTTGCTCTTATAAGGTCAGCGACTGCCTCAGCCTGAGAAAGGTCAATCCTTCCGTTCAGGAATGCCCTCAGCGTGAATTCACCTGGTGAGGCGATCCTTGCCCCTGCAGTTATGAGGAGTTCCAGGACCCGCCTCATTGGTACCATCCCGCCATGGCAGTTTATCTCCACCACGTCCTCTTTTGTATATGTAAAGGGGGCTCGCATCACTGTCACCAACACCTCGTCAATTATCTCCTCCTCTCTGGGGTCAACAATAACTCCGTAATGGACAGTGTGAGATGGGACATCTTCCAGGGATTTACCCTTTGGACTCCGGAACACCCCGGAGGCGATCCTCACAGCATTCCTTCCTGAGAGCCTGACAATCCCTATTGCCCCCTCACCTGGAGGGGTGGATATAGCCACTATCGTGTCATCCAGATTAATCATAATACTATTATCTCATATCTGCCCAGGACAAGGTTAATCCCGTAGGTTGCCAGATACGACACCCTGCCACCTTCCAAAATCTTGATTAAAATTCTGTCGGCAGATTCGAGTTTGACCCTTGCCCTTTGTCCAGAGTAACCCGTATATTAAACATAACAGATGTGTTATAATAATAAAAATGATTTTCATTCTCAGCAATGGATGCCAAGAGGGTATTTGAAGAGTTTCTCACCAAAAAGAACCTGAGGATGACCTATCAGAGACAGGTGATACTGAATCTATTTCTCCAGGAACAGAGGCATCTGTCTCCGGAGGAACTGTATGATATGGTGAAGGTCCATGATCCCTCAATAGGACAGGCAACGGTTTACAGGACACTTAAACTCCTCTGCGAGGCAGGAATTGCAAGGGAGGTGGAGTTTGGTGATGGTGTGATGAGGTATGAACCAGAGTATGGTCGAGCCCATCATGACCACATCATCTGTACAGACTGTGGGGATAAAGTGGAGGTCTATGACCCTGAGATAGAGGCGCTCCAGGAGAAGATGGCAGAGAGAGAAGGCTTTCGTTTGACTCATCACAAGATGTATCTATATGGTATATGCAAAAAATGTCAGAAGAGAAGAAGGAGGTAAGAATGGCCGAGACATCTTTCAAGATCGAGGGCATGAGTTGTCAACACTGCGTCATGAGAGTAAAAAAGGCGATTGATGCTATTAAGGGTGTGGAGAGATCTGAGGTCGAGATTGGTTCTGTAAAGGTGGTATTCGATGATCAGAAGGCAAGCAGAGAAGACATAGCAAAGGCGATTGCTGAAGCCGGATACAGGGTAGCGGGATAGACTTATCTGAGTCGGGCACCTGTCTTCTCTGACAGGTGCTCTATTAACCCTCTATGCAGAGAGTCCACTTCTTCATCTGTAAGGGTCCTGTCTTTGGCCCTGTATATCACAGTGATTCCTACGGACCTCATTCCTTCGGGGATACTGCCACCTTCATAAACATCGAATATCCTCACCTCTTCTATCACTTCCTTCTGAAAATCTCCAGCATAGCGGAGTAGTTCTGTTACCGGCAGGTCCTTGCTTATTAGCAGGGAGACGTCCCTCTGAACATAGGGATACCTTGGTAGAGGAGTGAATGTCTTTGTCACTGGTTTAGCCTCGAGCAGTTCCTCTATGTTCAGTTCCAACACCCCGATATCCTCCTTTAATTCTCCAATGTCAAGGGATTGTTTCGTATCTGGTGAAAGGACACCTACATATCCGAGCCGTCTTTCACCGAGATACACATCTGCAGACCTGCCAGGATGTAAAAAGGGTTCATCGGTCGGACTATAATGGATGTCTTCCAGGGACAGGACAATCGCAATTTTGTCAACTATCCCTTTCATGAGATAATAGACGTCTATATCAGACTCCCAGAGTCTCTGTCTTCTCCTGTAGAAGTAGATAGCACCCAGGGTGAGCAACTCCTGAGGTTGTGGTTCTTCAGTCCTGAAAAAGACCCTTGAGAGTTCAAATAGTTTTACATCAAAGACGCCCCGGTTCAAATTTCTGAGGAGATTGTCCACAAGAGATGGAAGTAGGAAGGTCCTGAGCATGTTTTCATCCTTCCGGAGAGGATTGAGTATCTCAACGGTTTTCCTCCTTGTATCCACATCAGGTATACTGTAGATCTGGAATACCTGAGGACTCATAAAACTGTAGTTAATCGCCTCATTGAATCCTGAATAAAGCATTATCTCTCTTATCAACTGAATCCTCTTCTGCCTTGGTGGGGTGGGTTCCCCTTCTATGGAGTCTACTGGCACTACAGAGGGGATATTCTGGTAACCATAGACCCTTGCTATCTCTTCAATGAGATCGGCCTCCATAACAATGTCAGGTCTGAAAGACGGAACTGTAACCTCCAGGGTCCCGTCAACCCCCCTTATCTCAAATCCCAGGGAATTGAGGATTGTCGTGATCTCCCCTTCAGGGACCCTTATACCAAGCAGTTTCTGGACATTGTCAATACTGAGGGAAACATGTCTCTTGTCTATGGGATATGGAAAGTTGTCTATTATCTCTGATGCCTCTGCACCACATAATTCTGTCATGAGTTCTGTTGCCCTGTGGATAGCATTCACAACTCCTGAGATATCAATCCCCCTCTCAAACCTGATGGACGACTCTGTCCTTAAACCGAGTGTCTTGGATGTCCTCCGTATTGAGGAGGGCTCAAAATAGGCGCTCTCCAGAAAGACCTCTGTTGTCTTTTCGGTCACCTCGGTCTCTTCTCCACCCATAACCCCCGCTATTGCCACAGGTCTCTCACCGTCCCAGATGAGTAGCGTATCCGGTCGGAGCAACCTCTTCTGTCCATCAAGGGTGATAAACTCCTTCTCTTCTGCTGCGATGTCCACCCTTATCATTGCATTCCGCAGTGTTTTGAGATCAAAGGCGTGAAGGGGCTGTCCCATCTCCAGCATCACATAGTTGGTAATATCCACAACATTGTTTATTGCCCTTATTCCAGCAGCCTCCAGCCTCCTCTTCATCCACTCCGGGGACTCTCCTACCTTCACTCTTTTAAGGACCCTACCACTGTATCTCCTACAGAGGGGTGAATCTATAACCACTCTGAAGTCTGCCTTAAAACTCCCCTCTGAATGGTAGGAAGGCCTCCGGAACCGCCTTTTGAGGACTGCTGCAACCTCTCTTGCCACACCCACCACACTCAGGCAATCTCCACGATTGGGAGTGACGTCTATTTCAAGGACTTCTCCTGATACTACCGTCTCCAGCCCCGAAAGTGTAAGGGCCTCTGCCACTTCTTCAGGGCTCTCTATGTTCTCTACATACTCCTTCAGCCACTCATAGGGAACTAACAACTCACTCCTCCTCTCTTCTTCTGGAGATAGATTCTAACCGAAAGATGAGGTTTTATTCAATCAGAGGCTATAACAGTATCTCATCCACCATCTGTGTCCTTCAGGACATACGTGTTGCCAACCCTGATGGTCTTTACTCACACAGGGCCTTCCACACTCAGGACACTTCTGATCACACACTGGGAGGATATCTTCTCTCTCGCACTCTTCAGCCACCCTGTTATTATATGAAATCCCTGATAAAAATAAAAAGATCC
>WGER01000063.1 GCA_015492645.1 Nitrospirota bacterium | reverse complement strand
TTACCAGGGACTCAGGCCCTGAAACATGATTTATGCGACAGATTTGTCAGGCAGTGCCGGTTCGGACACAAAGAGGCAAAAGGCGACAGGCAATGGGCAATAGGCAGCACTGCCGGCCTCCTTTAACCCTTGTTCACCCCACAGCGGATACTTGACCATAAGGATATTTTGATATATAATCTAAAATAAACTAAGGAGGGTGGCATGGCAACGGTTGAACTTGATAAGAAGGAGTTGGAGGTCTTAAAGGAGATCCTGTGGTCTTATCTTGGTGACCTCAGATTTGAGATAGCAGACACTGATAGCAAGGACTGGAGGGATTATCTGAAGGATAAGGAAGAGGTTATCAAAAGGGTCATCCCCAAACTGGAAAGGGCGAGTCATTCATTGTAATTTGCATTTGTCTCTTATTATCTGATAATATTGTTTAATGCTGGTCCTCAGCAAATTGTGGCCTGTATTGTTTGCGCTTCTTCTTATTTTGCCTGCAGAAGGAGGGGTCCTTTACAAATGGGTGGATAAGAAGGGCCAGATCCATATAACAGATTATCCACCACCTGAAGAGGAACTCCAGAGTCCTCCAGAAAAAGTGGAAACCGGAAAGAAATCACCAGAGGAAGAACGCCCCTCTGTACAAATACTAAAAGAGGGGGTACCTGAGGTTACAGTGGGGCCTCCACAAGAAGAACAGACCCCTGAGACACCACCTTTAGTAAGACCAGAACACACAACCCCTCCTGAAAGACCTGCTCCTCAACCACTTCAGATACCACCGGATGCAATGACAGACCTTCAAAAGGGGATGGACCTGCTCAGGTTTGGTGGTCTCACATTAATAATCTTTCTGTTTGCCCTGTCTCTCTTCTTTTACTTCTTCTGGAGCATATGTCTCTACCTTATTGCAAAGAAACAGGAACTCCCTTACGCCTGGCTCAGTTGGGTGCCAATCTTACAGGTCTTCCCCTTTGTGGGGGCCTCCGGCAGACCTCTTTGGTGGGCGGGTTTCTTTCTGGCTCCCCTCTTTTTCAGCCTCCTGTCGTATTTAACACCTGTTATGAATATACTTTCAATCATCTCCTCCGTCGTGGTGTTCTTCCTCTCTATAGTACTCTGGCTGAATATCAGTGAGAGACTGGGGCAGAACAGGTGGCTCGGGTTACTCATCCTTGTACCTCTGGTCCAGTTCTTTTACATAGGCTACCTCGCATTCAAATCAGAGGAACGGCCAGAGGTAAACAGAAAGAGGCCTCTTCTGATCGCCGCAGGTGTCTATCTCATCCTTGTGGTTGCCATGGCGATTACCATTGATTCCCTCCTCACCCCATTACTTGGAAGAATGATGGGGGCAGCGGTAAATATCCAACAGGAAAGACTGGAGGGTTTCCAGAGATAGATTCTCCCATGCCTCTGAAGGCCACTCTCACACCTTCCCAGTCAAGGGCAGCAACCCATAAGGAGGGGAATCTCTTGGTGCTGGCTGGACCAGGCACTGGCAAAACACTGGTGGTAACCCACAGACTGATGTATCTCATGAACAATGGATATAAACCAGAAGAGACGGTGGCGATAACCTTTACACAGAGGGCCGCTCAGGAAATGCTTCAGAGATTGCGGCAGTTGGGGTTAAAGGAGACCCCCCTCTTTATCGGGACAATCCATTCCCTCGGCAGGACCCTCCTCAGACAGGCTGGTATCACCCATGCAGTGGCCGATAGGCAGTACTGTCTCGATGTACTGAGAGAATGCTACAGAGGTGATAATTACAGAGAGGTATATGATGAGATGATCATGAAGAGGTCTGCACTTGCAGAGATGGGTGAAGAGATTCAGGAGATCTATCACTGTTATGAGAGGTTACTAAGAGAGAGGGGATATCTGGACTTTGAACACCTGCTTGAAATCCCCATCCATATGATAAGGGCTGGACAGATAGTGTTAAGTGAGATCAGGGAGGTCGTTGTTGATGAGTTTCAGGATGTGAGCCCCCTGGAGTATGAGTTTATCAAGGCGATCTGTTCAGGAGGCGCCAGGGCCTTCGTGGTTGGTGACGATGATCAGTCCATCTACTCATTCAGGGGAAGCGCACCTAAGGTATTGAGACGTTTCCTCGAAGAGTTTCAGGCTGAACTGGTCGTTCTTGAGGAAAACTTCCGTAACCCCTCCCCTGTCTATTCCATTGCCTCTGCAGTTGTGGATGGCATTCCAGATAGACTCCCAAAGAGACTGAAAATCAGAAACCCCTTAAAAAAGAAGGTGCTTCTGGTAAGACAGCCAGATGAATCAACAGAGGCTGCCTTTATAGCCAGCGAGATAAAAAAGAGGCTTGGTGGTACAGGATACCATGACCTCAGCAATAACAGACACAGATGCCTTGGGGATTTTGGCATACTTGTGAGGATACACGCCCTTGCAGGCCCAATTGAAGATGCCCTCAGAAGGGCCGGTATCCCCTTCAGGTCTGTAAAGATGCGGTCACCACTGGAGTATGAACCTGTTATCAAGGCACTTCACTACCTCAACTTTATAATTACGGGAGAGGAGACCTCACTGGTCGAAATAATAAACACACCTGCAAGAGGTATAGGAGAGGCGAGCCTGAGGAGGTTCCTCCAGGAGGCGAGTGCAAGGGATATTTCCCTCTATACATTATTAAAGGAAAAGGCGAGACAGCAACAATCCCTCAGGCAATTTATCGAGACTACAGAGCAACTCAGGAGTTCTGTAATGGATATACATACCCTCTTAAGTGAGGTCCTCCGGTGTTACGGATTGCTCGACCACTATTGCCCGGAAGGTGTGGACGAACCTCTTCAGTATCTCATTACACTCGCCAGGGCCTGTAGGTCTTTACCACCTGAAATCGGACTGTTGCAGGTGAAGGATGAACTGAGTCTTTCCAGGGGAGATGACCTCACTGCAGGCCTGCCTGAATCTGAATCTGTGACTATAATGAGCATGCACTCAGCAAAGGGGCTCCAGTTCCCTGTAGTCTTCATTGCAGGCCTTGAGGATGGGATAATACCGCTGAGGCTTGAGGGGAAGGAGGCTGATGAAGAAGAAGAGAGGAGACTCCTCTATGTAGCAATGACCAGGGCTGAGGAGGAACTGGTGTTGACCTATGCTGACCACCGCTTACTCTACGGTAAGAGGAGACACCAATCCCTCTGTCCCTTTATAAACCTTGAAGACCAGAATATAGAGGTCTATCAGCAGAGGAAGAGAAGACAGGTCCAGGGGAGGCTGTTTTAGAAGATGAAGGAAAGTATAAAGGTGAGAGAGTATGCAGGCGGTAGAGGCGGAGAGAGGCCACTTGAAGTCTTCTTAGATGGAGAATGGTGCTATGTGGTCCTGGTCAGGACCTGGATAGAGGAAGAACTTCACACCCGTAACAGGACCAGACACTTCATTCTGAAAGACCAGAGACGTAGGATACTTCACCTCTTTCAGGCCCCTGATGGTCAATGGTATATTATGCGATAGAGTACTGGTTTAACAGAAGGGGATTCTTGAATCTATCACCTTGCAGATTAAAAGACAAAGATATCAACAAGAATTGCCACCACAGAGAGGGCAAAGATTATACAGTAGTTCAAATCCTCGGGTGACCTCCTCAGGGAACCGAGTAAATAAAGGAGCACCTCCCTGTCCTCCTCACTGAGTCTTGACTCCTTCACCTTCCCTTCAAGACCAAATCTCTCAATAGCCCCCTTTCTCTTCCGCGAGATGTAAAACCGGTAGAAGAAAAAGAGCAGATAACCGATTGTACCTGTATACCAGAGTGATCTCACCCAGGAGGGGTCCAGATGCTGGGCAATCACTATCGCCCTGAAGGCAACTGCAGACAGTAGTCCAAGCGCGAAGAATAAATAGATAACCCCTCTGGGGACAACATGGGGTTTCTTCTTAATCAATATATGGGGTACCTCTGACAGAGTTCTCTCACCCTTCCCCCCACCTCAGAGAGGGTCTCTGAGTCTTTTGGCCTCTTTAAGACCCTGTCTATCAGGTCTGCAATCTCCTCCATCTCCTCCTCTCCCATACCCCTTGTGGTGACACAGGGGGTACCAAGCCTTATACCACTGGTAACCGTGGGAGGCCTGTCATCAAAGGGGATTGAGTTTTTGTTAACTGTTATCCCTGTCTGGTCCAGGACCTTTTCAGCCTCCTTGCCAGTAATCCCCCTGTCTGTAAGGTCCACCAGCATGAGATGGTTGTCAGTGCCTCCAGAGATGATCTTGAAACCCCTGTCAATCAATGCCCTGCACAGTCTCTTTGCATTCCTGACCACCTGTGTCTGATACCTCCTGAATTCTTCAGTGAGGGCCTCCTTAAGTGCCACGGCCTTTGCGGCAATAACATGCATCAGAGGGCCTCCCTGGATGCCTGGAAATATCATCCTGTCTACTGCCTTACCAAACTCCTTTCTGCACATAATCATTCCACCCCGCGGCCCCCGCAGTGTCTTGTGAGTTGTGGTGGTTACAAAGTCTGCATAGGGCACAGGAGACGGATGCAGACCTGCTGCCACCAGCCCTGCTATATGGGCAATGTCTGCCAGTAGATAGGCACCTACCTCCTTTGCTATCTCTGCAAAGGCCTTGAAGTCTATCACCCTGGAATAGGCACTTGCACCTGTCAGGATCAGTTTTGGTCTGTGTTTCTTGGCCAGGTCCCTCACCTGGTCATAATCAATATATCCGTCACGATTGACACCATAGGTGATGGCGTTATATAGAAATCCCGAGAAATTGACGGTTGCACCATGGGTGAGATGTCCTCCGTGGCTGAGACTCATACCCATTACTGTATCACCCGGCTTCAGCACCGCAAAATACACCGCCATGTTTGCCTGGGTGCCGGAATGGGGCTGGACATTCACATGTTCTGCACCAAAGAGCATCTTTGCCCTCTCAATTGCGAGTTCCTCTACCATATCTGCATATTCGCATCCACCGTAGTATCTCCTGCCCGGGTATCCCTCAGCATATTTGTTGGTGAAAACCGATCCCTGGGCCTCAAGGACCGCCTTTGAGGTATAGTTCTCAGAGGCGATAAGGACGATCTTGTTTCTCTCCCTCTCCTCCTCTCTGACAATGGCCTCGTAAACCTGAGGGTCTACCTCCCGCAGCGAACTAAACTCCATTGAGTCTCTCCTCAATAGCCCTGATCTTCCGCAGTCTACTTTCATGTCTTCCACCCTCAAAAGGGGTCTCTATCCACACCCTTACCATCTGGCAGGCAAGGTCTTCTTCAAGCACCCTCCCACCGAGCACCAGTATGTTGGAATCATTATGAAGGCGACTCATTCTTGCAGTATATAGGTCATGGCAGAGGGTTGCCCTCACCCCCGGGAACTTGTTAGCCACAATAGACATGCCAAGCCCCGTACCGCAGATCAGAATACCTCTTTCAAACTCCCCCTTTGAGATCGCCTCCGAGACCTTTATCCCATAGTCAGGGTAATCCACTGAACACTCACCATCCACACCAAAATCAACACAATTGTAACCCATTGCCAGGAGAAACTCCTTGATCACCTCTTTTAGTCTGTAGCCTGCATGGTCTGAGCCTATTGCTATAGGTCGGGGAGGCATCTCATCTGTCCTATGGTAAATTAGAAACTCCATTGAAGTCAAGTGAGACTTTATAGTATAATTAAGTTTTGTAAAAAATTTAAAAGGGAGCCAATACCTATGAGTGAAAGGACCACAGAGAAGAGACCCAAGGTATATCTCATAGACGTTACAAACAGGGACGGTGTACAGACCTCGAGGATACTACTGCCCAAACTCGCAAAGACGATGCTTAACATATACTTAGATGAAATGGGGATCTATCAAAGCGAGATCGGATTTCCCACCCTCAAACATGAGGTGAACTACATAAATGCGAACCTCGAACTGGTCAAACTTGGTGTGATAAAGAGGATCCATCTGGAGGGCTGGTGCAGGGCCGTACCCGAGGATGTAGAGTTGAGTTTCAAGAACTGCCCTGAATTGAAACATCTAAACGTCTCCATGTCAACATCGGAGATAATGATTCAGGGCAAGTTTCAGGGCAGAAAGACCTTCAATGACCTCCTGAAGTCCATGGTGGAGTCGGTAAAACTAGCCAAGGATTTGGGGGCAGAGACGGTTGGGGTCAACGCGGAGGATGCCTCAAGGACGGACCTGTCCCGTCTGATAGAGTTCATTCTGGCAGCCAAAGAGGCGGGTGCAGATAGATTCCGTTACTGTGATACCCTCGGTGCCGATGACCCAATTACCATTTATGAAAGGATAAAGGCCCTCTCTGTGGCAACGAATTTCCCTATTGAGATGCACTGTCATAATGATCTTGGTATGGCAGAGGCGGTGTCTGTGGCAGGGGCGAGGGCGGCCATAGAGGGCGGGATTGACACGTATATCAATACCACAGTAAATGGATATGGTGAAAGGGCAGGCAATGCCGATCTTGTATCAACAATACTTGCCCTGAAATACTCCACAGGTCTGAGAGAACGTGCCCCGCTGGATGAACATGTAAATCTGAAGATGGCCTGGAAGATAGCCAGATATGCCTCGTATCAGTTCAATATACCCATCCCCATAAACCAGCCAGGTGTAGGGGCAAACGCCTTTGCCCATGAGTCAGGCATACATGCAGATGGTGCACTGAAGGACAGGCGGAACTATGAACTCTATGATCCAGAAGATGTTGGTCGGGGTGAGCCTGATCTACTGGAGACCGGCAGGATTATCACAACAGGGGCGTATGGTGGTATAAAGGGATTCAGATACGTCTATGACAGACTTGGCATCCATTTCAAAGACGATGCTGAGGCGAGAAAGATACTGGAACTTGTGCAGTATGCAAACCTGCATACCCAGAAACCCCTCACTGATGATGAACTGAGATTCATAGCCCAGTACCCGGAGGTCGTGAAGAAGATCCTCACCGTAGAGTTCAAATGAGCACTCCTCTGTCCTTGAGTGAACAGGGCTTTTCAAGACCCTACAGGGTAACCCTTATCCCCGGTGACGGTATAGGGCCTGAGATCACAGAGGCCACAAGGTTGGTGGTAGAGGCTACAGGTGTCCCTATAGAGTGGGACATCCAGGAGGCTGGAGAAGAGGTTTATGAAAGGGAGGGAACACCCCTTCCTGAGCGGGTATTAGAGTCAATCAGGCAGAACCGTGTCGCCCTGAAGGGACCCATCACAACACCCGTTGGCAGGGGCTTCAGGAGTGTCAATGTTGCACTTCGGCAGAGTCTTGACCTGTACGCATGTGTGAGGCCCTGTAAGAGTTATGAAGGAGCAAAGACCCTTTACAGGGATGTAGATATAGTTGTGGTGAGAGAAAATACTGAGGACCTGTATGCTGGAGTGGAGTTTGAGAAGGGAAAGACAGAGACACTGAAACTGATTGAGGAGATCAACAGGTATACGGGAAAGGCCCTGAGACAGGACTCGGGCATCAGTATAAAGGCAATATCGGTCTTCGGTAGTGAGAGGATAGTACGATTTGCCTTTGAGTATGCAAGAAGAAACCACAGGAGGAAGGTTACTGCTGTACATAAGGCGAACATAATGAAGTACTCTGATGGGTTGTTTCTGGAAGTGGCCAGAGCAGTGGCCAGGGATTACCCGGATATTGAATTTGAGGACAGAATTGTGGATAATATGTGTATGCAACTGGTTCAGAAGCCCCATCTGTACGATGTGCTGGTAATGCCAAACCTGTATGGAGACATCCTATCAGATCTGGGTGCTGGATTGATAGGTGGCCTTGGCCTCGCCCCTGGTGCAAACATAGGTGACGGATATGCGGTATTCGAACCCACTCACGGAAGTGCACCAAAATACAAGGGCCTGAACAGGGCAAACCCGATGGCGATGATGCTCTCCGCAGTGATGATGCTCAGGCACCTCGGAGAGAGGGAGGCAGCCTCAAGGCTTGAAGGGGCAGTGGCTGAGGTGATAAGGGAGGGTAAGAACGTCACCTATGACATGAAACCCACCCCAGAGGACCCTACAGCCGTGGGGACAATGGAGGTGGCCAGGGCAGTAGTGGAGAGACTCAAAGAATAGATGGAATCAATTCCCATAGGCACCCCTGACGAATTAGTCGGCTTTATAGCCATAGTGGTCTGTATCTGTGTTGTTGCATTCCTGTCGAGTTCTGAGGCCTCTCTCATCTCGGCAAACAGGATCAGAATGAGAAACCTCGCAGAGAAGGGTAACAGGAGTGCACAGGTGGTTGAGTCTATACTCAGAGAACACGACAGGCTTTTCGGGACCATCCTCCTCACGGAAAACTTCTTCATTATTCTGGCCACATCTCTCGGGACAGCCCTGCTGTTGAACATCTTTGGAGAAAAGGGGTGGTTCATAGCATCTCTTGTCATGACTGTACTTGTGGTCCTTCTTGGAGAGATAACCCCAAAAACCATTGCCCTGAGCCATTCTGAGACATTTGCGCTATTTGTGGCCAGACCGATAAAGTGGCTCATCTCTCTCACCCACCCCATCGTCTGGGTCTTCACGAGACTGCCCAGTTGGATTCTTAAAACAATGGGGGCGAGGACTCCCCATTCACCATTTATTACTGAAGAGGATATAAAGACGATGATAGAGATGGGCGAGGAGTCGGGCTCTCTGATGGAAGAGGAGAAGGAGATGCTGAGGAAGGTCTTTGAATTTGGAGACACCGTTGCATCAGAGGCCATGGTCCCGAGAACAGAGATCGTGGCAATATCAGAGGATGCTACCGTGAGGGAGGCACTGCAGTTGGTTAAGGAAAAGGGCTATTCCAGATACCCTGTTATAAAGGAGAGGATAGACAATATTGTTGGTATCCTTTATATAAAGGATATACTGATAAAGATGTCAGAAGAGCAGATAAGCCCTGATACCCCTGTAAAGGAGTTTATCAGGGATGCCTATTTTATTCCAGAAAACAAAAGGATAAGCGAACTGCTGAACGAGATGCAGAAGAGAAAGTTCCAGATCGCCATAGTAATAGACGAATATGGAGGCACTGCCGGGTTGATAACCCTTGAGGACCTGATGGAAGAGATAGTTGGTAGTCTGCAGGACGAATTTGAAAAACTGGGGGCTGAAAAGGATGTGGAGGTGATAGATGAGAGGACTGTTATTGTCTCCGGCAATACCCCTCTTGATGAGGTCTCTGAGTTGGTGGATGTAAAACTGGAGAGTCCCGATTTTCATACAATCGGTGGGTTTGTCTTCGGGCTTTTCGGAAGACTACCCAAGGAGGGAGAACAGATAAGGTATCACAATCTGAGATTCCTCATACTTGCCATGGATGGGAGAAAGATATCCAAGATAAAGGTGACGAAGGTATGAGACCAAAGGTATCCGTTATAGGGGCAGGAAATGTAGGGGCCACTGTGGCACAGTTGACCGTGATGCAGGGGCTTGCTGATGTTGTCCTTTACGATATAGTGGAGGGGATGCCCCAGGGTAAGGCCCTCGACCTCTATGAGGCGACCCCTCTCTGGGGCGTGGATGTTGCTGTGACAGGCACAAATGATATCAAAGACATAGGTGACTCCCATCTTGTTGTTATTACCGCTGGTGCAGCAAGAAAGCCGGGGATGAGCAGAGATGACCTCTTTCAGACGAATGCGAGGGTTGTTGGCTCAGTGAGCAAGAGCATAAAGGAACTCTGTCCTGAGGCGATCGTGATAGTTGTGACAAACCCGATGGATGTAATGGCACAGTTATGCTGGATGGTCACAGGATTTTCGCCGGAAAGGGTGATGGGCATGGGCGGGGTGCTTGACTCAGCACGGTTCAGGTCCTTTGTGGCAGAGGCCCTCGGGGTCTCTGTACAGGACACCGAGGCCCTTGTACTCGGAGGACACGGAGACCAGATGGTCCCTATGCCCAGGTTCACAACAGTAAGGGGAGTGCCAATAACTGAACTCCTTCCTGAGGACAGGATAGATGCACTCATAGAGAGGACCAGATACGGTGGAGCAGAGATAGTCTCATTGCTTAAGACAGGAAGTGCCTACTACGCCCCTGCGGCAGCAACCGTGCAGATGATGCGGGCGATACTGAGAGACGAAAAGAGGCTCCTGCCTGCTGCTGCCTATCTGGATGGGCAGTATGGGATTCGCGGGCTCTTTATAGGTGTACCTGTTGTGCTGGGCCGGACAGGGGTAGAAAGGGTTGTAGAATTGCCTCTCACTGAAGAAGAAAGGACCTACCTTGAGAGATCTGTCAGCGCGGTCAGTTCACTGGTGGAGAAACTGGACAGTTTGATGTAAAAAAGGCGCCCCTCCCTCCCAGCGGGAGGGGCGCCTTTTTT
>WGER01000062.1 GCA_015492645.1 Nitrospirota bacterium | reverse complement strand
TGCAGCCGGAGGCCACAACAGGGGGGTCAGGTTCAAGTGGTGCATCCGTGAGCACTGTGGCCCAGGAGAGCCTCGGTCCGTGTTCTGGGTTTATGACGAGCCCGTTTCTACCCACCCATCCGAGGCCAGCACAGGTAGCGGCCGTCTTGTGACAGAAGAACCTGTAGAGTTTGCTCACAAACTTCCCATTCTGTCTGTCAGAGTCAGGAGGTATGGAGAGAAACCTGTACCCCTTCATCCTCAGGTACTGCTCTGTAACCCTCTGAAGTTCGATCAATCTATTTATGTTTTTCGGATTGAGGTTACCCCTTATACCAAAAGACACAGCCCTCTGAAGGTGCGCAAGGTCTCCGTTCAGGGCCTCTGTAACATCGGCAACCCCTACCACCGTGGCACCCCGCTCAAGCAACAGTCTCTTGAGGTCATCACTTCTCAACCCTGTTCGCCTCTGCCTCCTGTCTCATCTTCTTCAGGGAACTGATCATGTTTATTGCCTCCTTCAGGGCATTATTCGCATCAGGTGCATACCCATCAGCACCCCACTTCTCAGCCAGTTCCTTTGATACAGGGGCCCCACCTATCATGATCTTCACATTCGGGTTCTTCTGTTTCAATTTCTCTATAACCTTCTGCATTCCGACCATTGTGGTGGTCATCATCGCCGAAAGGCAGACCAGGTCAGAGTCTGTCCTCAACTGCTCCTCAACGAACCTGTCCAGAGGGACATCCCTGCCCAGGTCATAAACTGTAAACCCTGCCACATCAAACATCATCTTCACGATGTTCTTGCCGATGTCATGGACATCTCCCTCAACAGTGCCTATCACCACAGAGCCCTTCACACCCAGGTCCATCTTCTTTACATGGGGCTTCAGTATGTCAAGGCCTGCATAAAGGGCATCGGCACACATCAGCAACTCCGGCACAAAGTACTCCTGTTCCTCAAAGAGTCTGCCCACTTCCTCCATGCCAGAGACAAGCCCTTCAAATATCGCCTCATTTGCGTCCATCCCGAGTTCTACCGCCTCCTGTGCGGCCTCTCTCACCGCATCCTCATCATACTGGATAACCCCCTGTTTGAGTCTGTCCAGTATCTCCTTCTTCTTCTCTTCTGTCAACATACAGACCTCCTCTATTGTTTGTAGTTTCTGACCTCCTCCATCATCGCCCTCATATTCTGGGGTGGCACAGTAGGCCATATATCACATCCAGGCCAGACAGCAGAGACCCCGTTTTCTATACACCTCCTGATTGTTGCCCTTACCAGTTCCTCATCACCCCGCACAAGGACGTTGTAGGGGTCGTAATTACCGAATATCAGGGCATCCCTGCCGAGTTTCTTTCTGGTCTCTGCTATGTCGTTCTTCTGGTCAACACTGATCGCCTTCGTGCCTGACTCCATCATAAAGCCCACAATATCATTCGTTTTTCCGCATATATGGAGGACCGTGTTCCCCTGGAGGGCCTGGAATACCTTCTTCAGATAGGGCAGTATGAGGGACCTGAAGACCCTCGGACTCAGGACATCTGAGGTCGCCCCCATCTCCCTTACCGTGATAAAATCAACTCCTGCAGACTCATAATCCCTTGCCACCTCTATTATAACATCAGCAAGTCTGTCCAAGAGGCTGCCCACCTTGTCAGGCTTCTTGAAGGAGAGTTTCAAGAGGTCATTCAACTCCATTATCTGACCGGCCAGTGTGAAGGGACCGAGCACATAGGTGCCCACAGGATACTCCTCTCCCAGGGTCTCCTTCAGGATTCCTATAGCCTCCTTCACCAGTTGAATCCTGCCCCTCTGAAGGAGGTCAGAGGGGAACTCCACATCCATCTCCTCCTCATTATGAATCAGTTTCTCCTTGATAGTCGGGTAGAGTATGTCCTCCGAATGGGGATAGACATTGATCTCGCATCCCAGCGCCTCTGCCTCAACGGTGAGGTCAAAGGGGACCACCGCCGCCTCAAATCCGAACAACTGAGGTGTCGTGGCCGCAGCCTCTGCCATCATCTTCGGATCTAAGTGCACCTGGGAGAACCTGTATCCCAGTCTATTCAGCCCATCTGTGGTCACATTGCCCATACCGCTGAAACAGGGCACCCTGTCTATCTCCTCTCCTCTAAATAGTTTCAGTACTCTCTCCTTTGGGGTAAGGGTTGAAACCGCCATTGTTACACTCCTTTCTCAGTAGATTTTTTTCTCCTTGCACCCCCCTCAAGTAGTTTCTGGAGGAAGTCTGAGAAGTATCTCCTGATAGGGATGGTGTTATTTTCAGGAATACTGCCTGTCTCGTTATACACGAGGGTGGAAAGGAGTATGTGTGCAGTGGCCACAGCAGGGAATATCCTGGGGGCGGTCACAATGGGACCGTAGAAGTTGAAGTCACTCCAGAGGGCGGTCGCCATACCCTGTGCAACCGCATCCATCGCCCTGAACCCCTCAAGTCCCCACACCTCTTTGCACTCCTTCCACATGTGTGTCCCGTTTGAATAGGCACCACCTGCAGGATAACCATACCTCTCCTTCACCAGCCTGTTTGCCAGGAGGGAGAAGGAGGTGGCGGGCAGGTTCATTACCGATGTATCCACAAGGACCGTATCAAAGGAGCCAGCACCCTCTTCAAGGAGTCTCTCCAAGGACCTCAGCCTGCCCATCGGGCTCTGGTCCTGATCATCAAAGACCTGCACCACCACATGTCTTATACCGAGGTCCTTCAGCCTCTGGACCTGACCACGGATGTCCCTGTCCCATGGGGTGATGCTGTTGTAGAGAAACCTGTCCTGCACACCCAGTTTTGCCACATACTCTGTGGCCTTCGCCCTCTTTTCAGCCACCCACATGTCTATGCCAAAGGGCATATCAGTGGTCTCAAGATAGAAGTCTATATATACCTGAGCCTCCTCAGGTGTATTTGCCACCATTGCGACCATGGAGGGTATGCCTGTAGAGGCACTCAGCGCCTCCTGGGCCCTGATCAACTCTGTAGCCCGTTTTCTGTCAAACTGGGCCTTCTTACGGTCAATAAGGATCCTGTCCTTATTATGAAACATGGAGGCGATTAGCAGGGGGGGATTTTCCCCTGGCTGTCCACCCACAGGGATACTGCCAATCCTGTAGACCTTCTGCGGAGTGCTGAATCTGAACATGTTCTCCCCTTTCATAGAGTATTGTAGAGAGGGGGAATCCCCCTCTCTTCAGGTTTAGTAGATACCCCTGTTGAACTGTGGAGGAGGTAGATACTCCCACTCCTCACCATTGATTATCTTCTGGGCCAGTTCAACACACTTCGCCGCATATTCAAAGGCATAGGGTATACCAGGACCATTCGGGACAAAGCCTGCCAGGATACAGCCTATTGCTGCTGCCTCAAAGACCTCTTCCACCGTGGCACCCGCCTTCACAGCAGGCAGGACATGAATTATACACCTGGGTGACATGTAGGCCACACCACCGGCCATAAAGATCAGTTCCTTAACCTTCCGGGAAAGGGCACCGTCCTTCCATAGGGACTCATAGAAATCCGCAAAGGTCTTACCCGCCTCAGGGTTCAACTGGTTGATCACCTTGAACATCCTGGGCGTAAAGAGCATCTTCTCTTCCATATACTTGTTCGCCTCTTCCGGGGTCATCTTCTTCTCCTCTGACATGGCATCCTCCTTTTTTGTGGTCTCTGGCCTCATGGCCAGGAATCTCTTAAGACTCTCAATGATCCCCATTTCTTACCTCCCCTGAGATTGAGAGATCAAGGCCCCTATCACCTCCCCTTACTGTAGTCTCCACTGACGGGCGGTGTTGATAAATGCCTGGATGTTTTCATACGGCACATTCGGTGGTATATCACACCCTGGCATCAATACAAAGGCACCATCAGTGCCCGCCTTCTCTATGATCTGCCTGCAGGTCTCCGTGACCTGCTCGGGTGTACCCTGGAGCATCACGGCCACAGGGTCCACATTACCGGCAAAGCACATCTTTCCGTACAGGGTCTCCTTTGCCTTGGCTATGTCTGTCTTGTGATCTAAACTTATACAACTCGCCCCTGTCTCCGGGAACACATCCAGCCTGTCAGTTGTGTTTCCACAGATGTGTAGCAGTACATGCACACCCTTTGACCTGGCCCAGTCAGTAAACCTCCTGAGTGCCGGCAGTGCAAACCTCTGGAACTGCCTCTTGGATATGAGGTCTCCAGAGGCGGTCGGGTCTGCAAGGCTTATCACCTCAAGGGTCCCATCATCCACCAAGGGCTCATAGAGGTGGATGAGAAGGTCTGTTGCGAACCCCACGACCCTGTCCACAAAGTCCTGTCTTTTAAAAGTGGCCTTCATCATCTGCTCCTCACCCACCAGTCTTGCAGCAAGGGTGAAGGGTCCCCATGCGGTCATGGTAACCACATAGGTGTCACCTATCTCTGCCTTTGTCCTTTTGAGGGCCTCCTTGATGGTCTTTATTGTCGCGTCTCTGTCTATATCTTCTATATTGAGGTTCGCAAGGTCCTCCTCTGTATTCACTATGGGTTCCTCCAGGTCAGGCGCGCCCATCTCACGAAACTTGATCCTGCCCCCTAAGGCAGCAGCATGAAAGTTGTTGTAACCCGAGCCTGCATAGACGATGTCACACTGCAGTCTATCGCTCATTTCAACCAGCATCCGGGTCATCCGATCAGGGTCTGTTGAGAGTTCCTCAAAACTGCTCCCCCAGTTGTGTATGCTCCACATCCCGCCACCAAAGAGTGTTACAGGTACCCTCTCTGGCTTTCCCCCTTCAAATGCCTTCAGTATGGTCTGTCTGGGTGTCATAAAGACCTCCTTTTAATAAGAGATGGCCCAGAAGGGCCTTCAGTTCTGATATGTCAACCGGTCTCGAAAGGATATGTACCCCTTCAAGGTGTGTATCCGTCCTGTCTATCAGGACAACCTGTGTGAGGGGTGATACCTCCCTTATAACCATTGCCGCTTCCTGGGGAGACATCCCAAATCCCGCGTAGTCAATCACAACCACCCTTGAGGGCTCTGTCAACTGGTGCCGCACGGCATCTGCCGTATTCTCCACACACCTTACAGTATACCCCTCCTCATTCACCACCCCGATCAGTGACCTCCTGAGCAGAGGGTCATCACAACATACCAGTACATCCAGCATCAGACTCCTTTAAGCAATTGCTGTGCCAGTATAAATATCTAAATATCTCAAAGCCTTATACGAGTAAAGGGTGGATGATGCGGAAAAATTCCCCAGAGGGACTGGGGAATTTTTCCGCATCCGCATCTGCAATTACTCCACCATCAAATACCTCAAAATCAGAGATGAAAACATCTCCCTCCCTTCATAATTCACCCTCACCCCTGCCCTCTCCCTCAGTCCAATACACACTATCGCAATAGACCCACCTGCTGATGTAAAATTTAGAATCAACCAACAGGAGGTCTGAGATGATTGTAGTGGAGGTCTTCAGAGGAAAGTCAGTGCCAGAGCAGAGGGTAGAGATAGTGGAGAGGAAGGGGGTCGGGCATCCGGACTTCATCTGTGATGCTGTTATGGAGGCGATATCTATAGCCCTGTCAAAGGAGTATCTCAGGAGGTTCGGTACGGTGCTTCATCACAATATTGACAAGGGGCTCCTCGCAGCAGGCAGGACTATAAAGAGGTTTGGTGGTGGAAGGGTGGTTAAACCAATGGAACTGATCATTGGAGACAGGGCGACCTTCTTTGTAGGCAGAAAGGAGGTCCCTGTGAAGGAGATAGCAATTGAGACGGCAAAGAGATGGTTCAAGAGGAATCTCAGATTTGTTGACCCTGAACGTCATCTCAGATACAGGGTGGTGCTCGCCGAAGGATCAGAGGAACTGAAGGATATCTTCCTGAGAGGCGGCAGGACCAGGGGCTCAAACGACACCTCAGCAGCAGTAGGATACTACCCGCTCTCCCCCACTGAAGAGGCGGTCCTGCAACTGGAGAAATTTCTCAATTCAAAGGAGTTCAAAAAGAGATACCCTGAGACAGGTGAAGATATAAAGATAATGGGTGTAAGGAGGGAGAATGACCTCGAGATCACTGTTGCAATGCCCCTGCTCTCAAGGTTTATCAACTCTGAAAGGGAGTACTTTGAGAGAAAGGAGGTCATCTATGAGGAGATGAGGAGTTTTCTCAACAAGAACTTCCTGCAGCATTTCAGGATTATAAAACTCTTTTTTAACACCCTTGACACAGACGCCAGAGGGCTCGGTGGCGTGTACCTGAGTCTACTGGGCACCTCTGCTGAGGATGCTGACTCAGGACAGGTGGGTCGGGGTAACAGGGTCAACGGGCTTATCTCCATTAATCGGCCAATGGGAACAGAGGCAGCAGCGGGAAAGAACCCTGTAAGCCATATCGGAAAGATATACAACATCCTCTCTCACAGGATTGCACAGCAGATCTATGAGAACGTTGAGGGTATAAAGGAGGTATATGTCCTCCTGATGAACAGGATTGGTGTACCCGTTGACGCTCCTGTAATGGCGAATGCCCGGGTGATCCTTCAGAAGGGGGTCAGTGTAGGAGATATAAAGAGAGAGGTAGAGGAGATATTTGAGCAGGAGTTCAGTGAGATAAACAGGCTATGCATGGAACTCGCAAAGGGAAAGCACAGTGTATGTTAGGTTCTGTTTACAGTGACAGAGATAACATCTTCTTAAAAAATTTTTGTGTATAATAAATTAAAATGCCTCAGGAGGTCATAATGGAAGAGAGGTTCTTCTATATTTTTATATCTGGAGTGTTCAGTGGCGCTATCCTTATGCTCATTCTTCTCAGGTCTTCTGTACTGGTGAGGGTCTCAGGAGAGTCTTATGGGTTGAAGATCCCACTCTTTGGAATTATCCATACCCTCAGGTTAGCCCCCTATAATGGTATCTTCACTGAAGACTGGACCAGGCTTTCGGCGGCACTGAAAGCAATAAAGGGCAAGATAGACATTGAAAGGATGTTCCGTTATGCACAGGAGTATGGGATTGACTACATCGGTTTTGATGGAGACAGACCTGACGGCTCATGGAGCAGCGGGAAGTTTGCCTTCTGTACAATGAGCAGGAGCCACAGGAGGCCCTACTCCATCTATATGAACCCTGCTATAGACACCGAAAGGGTTGCCGCAGTGCTGTCGGTTCAATTGAGGGAGACCATAAGGCCCTCTGATGTCTACCCCTTCCTCTTTCTACATGAGGTGGGTCACACACAGAAGGCAGGTAACCGTAACTTCTTCGCCGCAGTTATAAACTACACCATCTCTGGTGACAGGCACTCTCTAAGAAAGAGGAGGGAGTTGTTCCAATTGAAGACCTCCATTGAGCAGTTTGCAGACCGATTTGCCCTGAGGGAGTTACCGAACCTTCGATGAAGGTGACAATCCTCGGAAGCGGGACCTGCGTCCCCTCTCTTGAGAGAGGATCACCTTCCTATCTAATAGAGGCAGGACAGCATTCCTACCTGGTTGACTGTGGAAGCGGAACCCTCAGACAACTGCTGAGGGCGGGTAAGGATTACAGACACCTCGACGGTGTATTCATCACCCATGGCCACCCTGACCATATCTCAGACCTGATGGCCCTTCTTCACGCCCTCGTGGGTACACCCGGGTTTAAAAGGAAAAAGCCCCTTCTGATAGTGGCACCTCAGAAGGTCCTGGACTTCTATGTGGATTGTATCCTCGGGATGTTGAGACTCAGGGACTTTGAGGTGGATACAACAGTGCCACGGGCAAAGATGATGGTAGAGGAGTATCTGCTCAGTTCCTGCAGGACACTCCATTCAGAGGACAGTTATGCCTACAGGTTTGAGGCAGAGGGTCACTCCGTTGTCTTCACAGGGGACGCTGATTACTCCGACTCCCTCGTGATGCTCGCCACAGGAGCAGAT
>WGER01000061.1 GCA_015492645.1 Nitrospirota bacterium | reverse complement strand
ATATTTATGAATTTAGGTTGCAGTAACTTTTGTCACCCAAGGGGGAGGTCCTGAATGGAAGACCTGAGACAGAGGCTTTTAATACTGAAGGGGAGCAGATCAATCAAGGACTTTGCGAACGTCCTGGATCTGCCCATCTCCACTGTCTACTACTATCTGAACGGTAGAGAACCTCCGGTGTCGTTTATCAAGAGGGTATCAGACAGGCTTGGTGTGAGGGAAGAATGGCTATTGACCGGAAAGGAGCCCATCTTCAAAAATGAGGAGTACCATGAGGAGCCCTTAAATGAGATTGTAGAATTTCTGAAACAGAGATGGAGGCACTGGCCTGAGAAGAAGAGAAACTGGTTTGAGATACAGTTTCGTCGTCTGTTACCTGAATTTGAGGAGTGGCTCAGAGGGAGAATGACTGAGTCTTAAACAATTTCCGTTATTCCTCTCAATCTCTTGAGTCTCTTGAAAACGGTGGAGGAAGTCGGTTTTGTAAAATAATACTGTGAGGGTTGTCTTCTTCCTGAATAGAAGACCCTTAATCACCCTCCTTGTTGCCCTCACCTACTTCGGAGGGGTGGTCTTGCTGCATGAGGAGATATCAAAGGTCTCGGTCTGGTTCCAGCAGAAACTCACCCTCCAGGGATACAACAGACTCTGGACAGCAGTGGGCCTGCCCCTCCTGGTCCTGACGGCCGCTGGTGTATTACCCCGTGTCAAGGACCACAGGGACAGCCATATAAAGGCCTTCTATGTCCTTCTCAGTGTACTCTTTATGGTGGTCTCTTACAATACTCTCCTTGTGGTTAATGTTGAGGTTATACACTTCCCTCAGTACGCCCTCCTTGCAATCATTCTGTTCCCACTGACGGTGAGTGCCACCGAGACGGTCCTTCTGGTGGGTCTCCTCGGTCTCCTGGACGAGGCCTATCAGTACCTCTTTCTGGAACCACACTGGAGGTATCTGGACTTCAATGATATGATTCTGAACATGATAGGAGGAGGCGCAGGTGTGGTGTTTATCTACTGTCTGTCTGATAAAAGGGCGTTTCTGGGCCTGAAAAGAAGGATACCGAAGAGGCTCATCTTCATTGGTACCCTGCTATGCATCCTGCTCCTGACAGTTGCCTGGCTGAGTGGTTGTATCACTGAAGGACCAGGGGGCGATGGTCTCCTGAAACTGAGGAGACAGGTCCTGCCGGATACATTCTGGATTGACCTCCAGTGGGGGAAGAGTTATCACATCCTCACCCCCTGGGAGGGGTTATTTATCGGGATTGTTATCATCTGGATCTACGGACTCATAGACACCCGCCTGAGGAGTTATGAATGAGGTGGAGTATTGCACTCCTGACACTCCTGCTTCTGTCCTGTGCAACCAGTAGCACTCCAGACCTCTACTGCAGGGGCCTCCATCTCGAGGTCCCTGACAGAACAAGTGTCCCTGCAAGGGCATATCTGGGAATCCTGATTAAGGAGGCAGACACAGACAGGGGCCTGTGTCCTCAGGTGACCGGTCTTTTGAGAGGAGGCCCTGCCGAAATCTCAGGTATCAGGAAGGGAGACATACTCATCTCCTTGGACGGGTTTCCTGTCTGTGAAAAGAGGAGGGGGACACCTTCCCGCCTGAGAGACCTTGTCAGGCAGACCCCTCCAGGCTCCGACGTGGTGATAGAGGTCCTGAGGAACGGCAGACCACTGAGTATTCCGGTCACCTTAAGGCCACTTCCAATCAGGAAAATATCAATCCCTGCCCTAACAGAGTCCTGCCCTGAGGGACCCTCTCTACTCGAGGAGGCCCTCAGAAGAAATGGTAAGATGGAGACCTTCCAGAAGGTGATCTCTGAACTCCGGGTCCAGAGCCTCGTGCTGCACAACCCTGAATGGTCCGATAACCCCTTCCAGAGGAGCATCTTCAGCAGAATGATCTGGTATCCACTCAGGGCAGCCTCCTCTGCAACCTCCCTCACTGACCGACTCCGGAAGGCAACAGGGCCTGACAGTCTCTTCAGGCAGGTGGCTGGTATGTTAGATATCAGGGTCGAGAGGGAAGACTGCGAGAGGCTCACCCTCTCACGTCTCCTCTCCCTAATGGAGGATACATCCAGAAACCTGGAGGAACTCCTCCAGGTTCTCACCCCTGATCAGAGGGGCTTTATACTCAGGGTCCTTGAAAAGAAAGATATAAGTGCCGAAGACTGGAATAGACTCCTGAACCTTTCCCTCAGGGTTGATCTCAGGAGGTTGATTAATGAGATATACCCACTCATCGGGTGTTTCAACAGGACCTCGCTCGAGGACCTGAGGAAGGATATACTCATGAGATTCGGTAGACCTGCAGAAGGCATACTGTTTGAAGAATCAACCCCCTATGGAACGATAATCATTGCAGGTGAAGGGCCGGACACCCACAGAGATGACGCATTCCTGATAATAGACCTCGGAGGAGACGACCTCTACCTGAACAACAGTGGTGGTAGCAGGCCCGGGATGCCTCTGTCCGTTGTTATAGATTACGGAGGTGACGACAGATACATATCCAGAGAACCCTTTGTGCAGGGAGCAGGGGTTGTCGGCTCTGGCATACTGGTGGACCTCTCCGGAGAGGACATCTTTGTCTCTGGTCCTGGTTCTCAGGGGGCAGGATTGCTGGGCGTGGGCATACTCTGGAACAGAGGTGGAAAGAGTGTCTTTATCTCGAGTTGGCTCAGTCAGGCCGCGGGTGAAGCAGGCACAGGGATCCTCCTTTCCGAAGATGGAGATACCCTATACAGGACCGGCCTCTACGGTCAGGGACTCGGGCTTTCAGGGGGGATCGGGGTCCTTGTTGACAGAGGCGGAGATGATAGATATATACTGGGCGGGGTTGAGCCTGACTTCAGGGACCCTGAGCACTCCACAGTAAGCATGGGGCAGGGATTCGGCAGGGGTGTCAGACCTAAGGATGGTTACTCAGGGGCCTCAGGAGGTGTGGGAGTCCTTATTGACGAATCCGGAGATGACCTCTACAGCGGCGACTACTTTGCACAGGGCGGGGCCTACTACTATGGAGTGGGCATCCTTAGAGACATCTCTGGCAATGACCGGTACATTGGAGGCAGGTACACCCAGGGAGCGGGCATCCATACCGCTGTAGGGGTTATGATAGACGACAGAGGTAGAGACTCCTACTATGCCTCTTATGGAGTCGCCCAGGGCATGGGTCACGATCATGGGGTGGGTTTACTGATGGACCTGGAGGGAGATGATTCCTTTGAGGGCAGGATCCTCTCTCAGGGGGCCTGCACAGATGGCTCAATCGGTCTGCTCATATCAGCATCCATCAAAGGTGTCCATCTCAATAAAACCGAAGGATGCATCGGGGTCAGGATGCAGTCCCCATAGGCTCATATGTTATCATCTGAAATTATGGGGAAGAGACTGCCATCCTGGCTGAGGAAGGCATCCATTTCAGGGTCCCATGAAACCCTGAGACTTCTCAGAAGACACAGACTCCATACCGTCTGCGAGGAGGCGAGGTGTCCGAACAGGGGCCTCTGTTTTTCTAAACCGACAGCCACATTCCTCATTCTGGGAGACACCTGTACAAGGAACTGCGGGTTCTGCTCTGTAACCCCGGGCAACCCCACCGGGGTTGACCCTGAGGAACCCGAGAGGGTGGCACAGGCAGCAAAGGAGATGGGACTCAGATACGTGGTGATAACATCAGTTACAAGGGACGACCTGCCTGACGGTGGTGCCTCACAGTTTGCGGCGACCATAAGGGCGATAAGGAGACACCTGCCGGGGGCAAGGGTTGAGGTCCTCACCCCGGATTTTATGGGCTCTGAGGAGGCGATCAAAACGGTGGTTGAGGCGGGCCCTGATGTCTTTAACCACAACCTGGAGACCGTACCGAGGCTCTACAGCAGGGTCAGGCCACAGGCGGACTACCAGAGGTCACTGAATCTTCTAAG
Organism: Nitrospirota bacterium; assembly: GCA_015492645.1. Classification (GTDB taxonomy): domain Bacteria; phylum Nitrospirota; class Thermodesulfovibrionia; order Thermodesulfovibrionales; family JdFR-85; genus JdFR-85. Next base: position 7,347 of record WGER01000061.1, on the reverse strand, counting down.
AGTCGTGCACAGGTTGAGGCCCTCTATGCCAACCAAATCGGGCCTGATGGTGGGCCTCGGAGAGACCTTTGAGGAGGTGGTCTCTGTGATGGAGGACCTGAGAACTGCAGGATGCACCTTATTGACTATAGGACAGTACCTGAGACCCAAGAGGTCATGCCTTGAGGTGGTGGAGTTTATAAGGCCAGAGGTCTTTGAGCAATACAGGAGGGTTGCCCTCAGGATGGGCTTCCACTATGTCGCCTCCCATCCAATGGCCAGGAGTTCAATGAACGCCGAGGAGATGTACCCTTAGGTGGCAAGGACCCTCATAACAGAGTCCCTTATCTCTGAGGCCTGAAGGGGAATTGGTGGAAGGTTCTCATTTCCTGCAAGGGCGACCAGGTGGAGAAAGATCGGACCCTTCTTATTCCTCCTCAGTACCCTCAGTGCCTCTTCAGGCTCTGAGACCACAAATACCTTTTTGATGCCATAAGACCTTGCCAGTGCACTGATGTTTACCACTGTTGAGGCATGGGTGGGCTGGTCACCTGTGGAACCGTATACACCGTTGTCAATCAACAGGACCCTCATATTCCGGGGTCTGAGACTGGCCAGGTGTGCAAGGGTGGATGGGTTCATGAGGAGTGAGCCGTCACCTTCTATCACCACCACCTCCCTCTGTGTGTTGAGGGCGATCCCGAGCCCGATGGGAATAGCCATCCCCATACTGCCGAGCATATAAAAATTGGATGGCTGGTGCAGGAGGTGATAGAGTTCCTTGGAGGGTATCCCCAGATTACAGACAACAACCCGCCCCCGGAGGTAATCCTTCATCGCACTGATGAACTGGTACCTCCTGTATCTCCGCCTCGGCATCCTGTTGCTATGAGATGGAGGTATCCCCGGAATGGATCTCCTTGACCCCCTGCCGGGGTCTGACCCATCTGAACCCCAGACAGAGGGAGGGATGAGGAAGAAGAGGATCCTTCTCCTGGTGTATACCTCTCTGAGAAGAGAGGATAGTCCCTTGAACTCTACACCGGCTTTGAGTCTCACATAATCAATACCTGATGCCCTCAGGATACCTATCAGTGCCTTCCCCATCGGCACCTGGGCCTTTATCTGTTCTCCCGCCAACCCCCGGTGGCTCACAAAGACCGCCAGGGGGAGTCCGTAGTACTTGGTGAGGGAGAGGAGTGCATTTATCATGTTCCCAACCCCTGATGACTGTACAAACATAGCAGGTCGTCTGCCCGCAAGGGCCGCCCCTGCAGATATACCCACACCCTCCTCTTCCCTGGTGAGCCTGATGTGTGTTCCCAGTCTGTCGAGTCCTGGCAGGAGATACCTCATCCTCTCACAGGGCAGAGAGGAGACAAAATCCACCCCCGCATCCCTTAGCGCACCTATGAGGAGTTCTTCAGGCTGAATATCGCCTCCTCTACCTCTTCAACCGGTGTCTCCTTGGAGACATAAATGGGCCTCACCTCTGAGACCCCTGTCTCTCTCTTTACCCTCCCCTCTCCTCCACCGGTTATGTTCAGCAGTATGGTCTCTCCTCTGTTGACCCAGCCCTGTCTCACCGCCTGCTCGAGGGAGGCCACGGCCACCCCTGAAGCAGGCACTATGTCCACACCCTCAAGGCCCTCAAACAACTCCATCCACCTGTATACCTCCTGGTTTTCCACACCATACATCCTCCCACCAGTGGCCCTCAGGGCATCGTAGACACCCCCGATTACTGAGTAGGCAGGGTATCTGTTGGAGAGGACCCTTGTGGTGATAAGCGGTATGAGGGATGGGTCAAGTTCATCCCTCCTCAGTTCTCTCTCCCCCCTCTGGTAGGCCCTGGTCATGGGCGCAAAGGGAAGGTTCTGGGACAGATGCAATACCGGCAGGTGCCGGCCGAACCTCCCGTCCCTCAGGAGCCTCTCCGACATCTCCCACACCCCTATCGCCCCTGTGCCACTCCCGACGGCCTGAAAGTAGTGGTCAGGGAGCCTCCCTATCACGGCCACCGCCTCCAGAAGGACCACACCCAGGCCATCCCTCTTCGCAATGTTCTTCACCCCACCCTCAAAGGGCTGTCCCAGGTGGGTGGCAAGCCTCCTGGCAAAGTCTATGCTATCGGAGTAGTCACCGTCTGTAAGTGCCACTGTGGGGACACCCTCTGCACCCTTAGGATACCACATGTCCAGCAGACACATGGTGGGCACCACCACAACCACATCAAAACCTGATACAACAGACAGATGAGCCATCGCCCTTGCGGTGTTTCCTGCAGAGGCAACCACCAGCCCTCTGACCCCGTTCTCCATGGCATTCTGGACCACCACCGCCGCCTCCAGTTCCTTAAATGTACAGGTGAGGAGGTTCCCGCCCCTCTCAGGCCAGTAGCCGCTGAAGGCTATATACAGGTTGCTGAGACCGAGATACCCGGCCAGTGCCTCAGACCGATAAACAACCGGCCCTGGCTGGCTGAAGGAGGCCCCATGCACTGGTAGCCAGTTAAACCTCCATATCTCTTTGCCATCCATTATGCTGAGTGTCCTGTCAGTGTACTCTGTGTAAAGGAGACTCCCCCTGCAGTGTTCACAGAAGGCACAGTAGGTATCCTCAAGCACAGTCCCGCAACCCCTGCACTTTATCCTGAAGTGGCTCATCCCTCCACCCCTATCAGGTCTGCAATCAGTTCCATAATGTCCACAACCTCTATCTGTTTATCGTATCCCTCAAGGGCCTCGTTCACCTTCTCATAGCAGGCCGGACAACTCAGGACCAACCGCTCTGCACCCTTCTGGATGGCCTCATCAATACTGAGCCTTGCTATACCTATCGCATTTTCATGGAAGACCTTCCTTGCCGCACCTCCCGCACCGCAACACCTTGACTCCCTGCCGTGTCTGTCAAACTCCACCAGTTCTACACCCGGAATCGCCCTCAGTATCTGTCTCGGTTCCTGGATTATCCCCATCCCGCGGCTGAGATAGCAGGGATCGTGGTAGATGAGTCTCCTTCTGTAGTGTCTCAAACTCAGGCCCTTCAGCCTCGGGGCCACCACCTGGCTTATGTGGAGGATCTTGAAGGGGAGAGGTCCTCCATAGAGGTAGGGCCAGTCCTTCGTCATCATGTTGACACAGCAGGGACAGGAACTGACGAGGTATCTTATCTGCCTCAGGCTGAACGCCTCAACCACCTTCCTGACGGTCTCGGCCAGGATCTCATGCTGACCCGTAATGAACAGTGGAAAACCACAGCAGACCTCCTCTTCCTCACTCAGCATTGTGAACTCCAGGCCCACCGCCTTCAGTACCAGCAGGTCACCCCTAACCATGGGGGTGGCCTGGTATGCCCCTGTACAGCCTGCGTAATAACCGAATTCTGCCTCAGCAGGCAGTGACAACTCTGGCCTCCACCTGAACCTGTCTCCTGCAGGCAGCCCGTAGGGGTTCCCGGTCCTCAGGATGTTATCAGGTATCTCCACCTGAGGACCGATCGGTCCCAGACCCCGCCTCACCATCTCCCTCCTGAGTGCAGGCCAGAGCCTCTGGGTGTCTATACCGACAGGGCAGAACTGTCCGCAGGCACCGCAGGTGGTGCACTCGAAAACCGCCCTGGTGAACTCCTCAAGGAGCCCGCAGTCCACCTCATCACCAAACAGTATCGCCTTAAGAGACTCTGTCCTCTTTATGAAGTCTCTGTACATCCTGATCTTTGACGCCGGTGCTATCTCTCTCCTCTTCGTCACCTCCTGCACCGGGCAGTACCTCAGGCACTCACCGCACTGGGTACATGCCTCAATCTCTGCCACCTGCCTGGGGGTGAGCCCCTTGGTAAAGGATTCTCTCTCCTTAAGAGTTCTCATCATCCATCCTCCTGAGTGTGAGCACCACCGGTGCAGTGAACAGGTGAGTGGGTATCCTCAACAGAAAAATGAGGAAACCGAGGTAATGTAAGAGGAATATGCCCTCAGTGGGTGCAGTGGCAGGCCGGAAGGTGACCAGCCCCATCGTGAACTCCTTTACCCCTATTATGTCTACCTTTAGAAGGTGTACCATGCCGAGCCCGCTCAGGCCCACCACCAGCAGCACCCCTATCAGCAGGAGGTTGTCCCTGGATATGTAATCGACCCTCTTCATCACCACCTTCAGGAGGATTATTCCGAGTATTGAGACCACCATCAGGATACCCAGGAAGGTCCTGAAGGGATAAAGGCCTGCCACAAACCCGGGCACCGGATAAAGGAAGAACCTCAGGTGTTCAACCATGATCAGGGCAAATGAGAGGTGGAAGAGATACTCTACAGTCCAGATAGCTGGGTTTGACCTGAAGAGCCTCCCCAGAAGGAGCACCTCGCATATACCCTTAAGAAAGGGCCTCAATGCAAAGGGTCTCGTTGAGGTCTGCCCTCCCTCTGCCCTGAGGATGACGAGTATTTTCCTGCCTGTCCTCACTAAGAGGAGCCCACCGACCAGGTATGAAATCCAGTACAGAAGCATCACTCAAACTCTATCCTCACGGGCCTCGGGACGTTCAGCCCTGCCTCCACCTCCAGACACTTCAGTATCCCCAGGGGCACAGGGCAACTGATGTGCCTGAGGCATCGGAGGGCCTTCCTGTAGACCTCCGAATCTCTCCTGAGCGCCTCGGTACTACTCAGTTCACCTATCTGCTCCGCAAGGGCTTCCACCATCTCACAGTCACTCTCAATCCTCAATCTGAACACCCCATCAGAGGCCTCCACCTCTATGATGCTGACAAAACCACAGGCCCCTGCGTGAACCCTCGTCCTTGTCATCCCTTCACCTCGACAGGCACATTCCTCTCCTTCAGGAGGGTCTTGAGGTTCGGGAAGGGGTCCTTCATATGGGGTATATGCATCGCCTGCATGAACTCCTTCTCAAAATCTGGCTCCACTGCTATCTCCACAAACTCCACCCATCTTGCCCTCTCCCTCGCCTCCCTTCTCTTGTCCACATTCAGCAGTGCCATCCTCGCACCATCTCCAGCAGCGTTACCAACTGCATAGACCCTGTCCACAGGACAGTCAGGAAACATCCCGAGTGTGAGGGCAGACTCCCTGTCAATGTAACTGCCAAAGGCCCCTGCGAGGACCACCCTGTCTATACCCTTCAGTCCCATCCTCTTCATCAGGAGTTTCGCCCCTGCATACAGGGCCGCCTTTGCCAGTTGTAGTGCCCTTACATCCGCCTGTGTGATGGTGATATCAGTGCCTATGGAGGTCTCCTCTGCCCAGGCAAGGACATACTCAGGCTTGCCGTCTGAACCGAGTCTCACCCTCGGACTCTCTATCCCCTTCACAAACTTTCCTGTCCTGTCTATGATACCTGCCTTGAACATCTCTGCCACCGCATCTATGATACCCGAGCCACAGATCCCCTTTGCGTTTACTTCCTGTAAATGGGTATGCCAGTCTGCCTTGCCAATCACCTTGTAGTAGCACTCCTTCGTCTCAGGGTCTATCCTCACCTTCTCTATCGCACCAGGGGCCGCCCGCATCCCGAACTTTATCTGGGCCCCCTCAAAGGCGGGCCCTGTTGCGCAGGAGGTGGAGCATATCCTCTGTCTGTTGCCGAGGAGGAGTTCTCCATTGGTACCTATGTCTATAATGAGCATGATCTCGTCCTGGTTGTAGGGCTCCTCAGCGATTAGAACACCCACATTGTCTGCACCCACAAACCCCGCCTCTATAGGAAGTATATGTACATAGGCCCCAGGGGCTATATGGATACCGAGGTCTCTGGCCTTTATATCAAGAGGGTCCTGCACACCTGGTATGAAAGGAGAACGACCAATATACTCAGGGTTTAACCCGAGAAAGATGTGGTGCATGGCGGTGTTAAAGACAACGGTCATGTCGACTATGGCACTGCCGCCATCTCTGCCGTTGGTCCTGAGGTCAGCCGTGATATTCTTTATAATCTCATTCAGACCGTCTATGATCGCCCTCTGCATCTTTTCGAGCCCGTCTGGATGGGTCATTGCATAGGTGATCCTTGACATCACATCCTCACCGTAGGGGACCTGAGGGTTCATCATAGACTCGGTGTTAATCACCCTTCCTGTATTCAGGTCGCAGAGGTAACCCACCACGGTGGTGGTCCCTATGTCAACGGCGAGTCCGTAGAGGGGATCCACGAACTCTGGCTCCACCTTTATTATCTCCCTGTCCATCCATACCGTGACAGTGGCCTTCCATCCACCCCTCCTGAGTGTGTCCTGCAGGTCCCTGAGTGCTGTATAATCAAAGGTGAGGTCCCTCAGGCCATATGTGTCGGCCATGAACCTGAGGACCCTCTCCACATCACCTGTGGTCATCTCATGGAGTGTGGGCTCCTTCAGTTCTATGTTGTACTTCTTCACCGCGGGTTCAAGACCTATGTTCAATTCCCTTGCAGCCTTCCTCACCACCTGTTTACCCGCCCTTGACCTTTCAGGTACAAAGACCTTCACCTCACCCCTTATCTCTGCTGAACAGGCAAGCCTTATATTTGGACCATCCTCTGGCTTGATATGCTTCAGTTCGTCCTCTGTGATGGGTGAGAGGTGTTTCATACCGGAGTCAATGTTGTCCTTCTCAAAATACCCTTCTTCTATCCTCACCTTGCATTTCCCGCAGACCTTCTTCCCCCCACAGACCGCCTCTATGTCAACCCCGAGGGCCTGGGCGGCCTCAAGGAGGGTCTTACCCTCTTCGATCTCGCCTCTCCTGCCGGCCGGCTGGAATATCACCTTGTACCTCTTCATCCACTTCCTCCATCAGGTTTTTAAAAAAGAGGTGGGTCCCCCGTAAGGAGGGGGCTGGAGGGGGCTCTGGGGACCCACCTGTCCGTGGTAAGACCACGGACTAATAAGACCTTCCATAGGGACATACTGTTATGCAGAGCCCGCAGTTGGGCCTTCCTTCAAGACGCCTTCTCTGGTTCTTAAAGTCAGCACATCTCTGATAATCGACCAGATCCACAAAGGGTTCATCCCTTGACCATTCCTTTCCTGTGATCGCCCCGGAGGGACAGTACTTCACACAGAGGTCACAACCCCTGCAGCCGGAGGCCACAACAGGGGGGTCAGGTTCAAGTGGTGCATCCGTGAGCACTGTGGCCCAGGAGAGCCTCGGTCCGTGTTCTGGGTTTATGACGAGCCCGTTTCTACCCACCCATCCGAGGCCAGCACAAGTAGCGGCCGTCTTGTGACAGAAGAACCTGTAGAGTCTGCTCACAAACTTCCCATTCTGTCTGTCAGAGTCAGGAGGTATGGAGAGAAACCTGTACCCCTTCATCCTCAGGTACTGCTCTGTAACCCTCTGAAGTTCGATCAATCTATTTATGTTTTTCGGATTGAGGT
>WGER01000060.1 GCA_015492645.1 Nitrospirota bacterium | reverse complement strand
CCCAGGGCAGTGGGGATACCTGTGCCAGAGGTGAGTCCGGAACAACTGGAGATGCTCTCTGTGGATAACATAACAGAACTGGATTCTGTGGAGAGACATTTCGGATTTACCCCTGCCAGACTGAAGGAATACATCACAGAGTTAGTTTCTTGATTGTCAAAGACTCTTCAGTCCATAATCTCAATTGAGGAGAAGAAGTATCCTATCTCAAAGGAGGCAGATTCGGGTGAGTCCGAGCCATGGACGATATTTCTCTCAATATCAGAGGCAAATTCCGCCCTGATGGTGCCTGGTGCCGCCTCTCTGGGATTAGTTGCTCCCATAATCTCGCGGACCTTTGAGATCGCATTCTCTCCTTCCACCACCATCACCACAATAGGACCTTCTGACATGAAATCAGTAAGGCTTTCATAAAAGGGCCGGTCTTTATGCACAATGTAAAAGCCCTTTGCCTGATCCTTCGTCAGTTTCAACATCTTCAGGGCTGTAATTCTGAGGCCGGCGTTCTCAAACCTCCTGATCACCTCACCTATAAGACCCTTTTTTACCCCATCTGGTTTCACAATAGAGAGGGTTCTCTCCATTTCTGCCTCCTTGTTTCAGGAATATAGATCAAACAGCATGACATGTTACCATGAATGAGAGACTTTTTGCAAAACTACGGGTTAGCCCGAATTACCGTTAGACTTTTAGTCAAAAGACATAAAAGTGATTCTCAAAGGAACTAAAAGTTCAATATCAGACCGAACTCATAGGAGTCCTCTTTGAGTTCAGATCTCAACCTAAAAATACCGAGTGAGTCTTCTTCAACCACATCCTTACTAAAGGCATGCATATAACCAAGATAAAGCCCTGCCTTCTCTGAGATCTTGTAACCCATTCCCATAGTGATGTGATGCTCTACAATTGCAGGGAAGCCTATAATTCTAAGGTATTCGTATCCAAGGATGGGTGTCTGTTTTCCCTGTATCTCTGTTAAACCCATTGCATTGAACCGGTTGTGTATCTTTACGGGATTCTCCCCATAGTTGTATCCTGCCCGTACCACAAACCTGCTCCCTAAACGGTACTGTACCCCCAGTGCATAAACCCACTGGTTATCCCAATCAAAGTCCTTATATCCCTCTGCATCAGCCCAGTTATACCATCTGGTGTCTGCCTCAATGAGGAGATTTCCGCTCTCAAAGGCAACACCAAAGCCTATGGATTGGGGAGACTCCAGTTCCAGTGTGTCCGCCGTCCCATCAGAATCAAAATCATATACCCTCTCATGTTTAACCTTTTCAGGCGATACGTAGATTAGACCAAATGAGAAAGGCCCCTTTTTGTATATGGTACCCAACTGGATGCCCACGGTATAGTTATGGGAAGATCCCCTGCCAAGGTCAAGGGAACCGTATACAACGTGCAGGGATGCCCCAATGGACAGGTTTGGTGTAATGAGATAGGCAATATTAGGTGCGAATCTCATTATCTCCAGTTTTGTGAAGACATCTCCTTCATATCCATTGGCAGGATCGTTATCAAGATCAAACCCCTTGTTTCTGTAGTCCACCCCCATTCCTGAGACCCCATATGCACCAAATCCAAATCTTAACCTCTCTGTGATGGGTACTGAGAGACCGACAGCAGGTACAATAAAGACCTCCATCTCGCTCCTGGCCCTCTTTTTATTCCCCATAATCGTAACCTCTGCCTCTACAGTGGGTGAGAATATGGTGCCCGAGATCACCACCTGTGATCCGGGACAGTACGGAGCTGTACACATAGCAGCAGGATTTGAGAAGATCGCGCTCATGGCATCCTGCGGAGCAGCAATCCCCACTCCTCCCATGGTCCTTGAGACAACCCCAACTCCAATAAGGTTATCCCCGTTAGTGGCAAGACCACTTACAGGTGTAAGAAAGACCAGAAGCAGGATCATAATGGCTCTCTTCATAAGATCCTCCCTTGAAAGACTAATTTCTACAAGTTTACAAAAAGGAGAGACGACCCTGTCAATGCTTTAACTAATCGCACCACTATCAATTATAACCCGTAAATGCAACCACGAAATTCTGCTTTGTGTAACTATCTCGTTCTGGATCCGGAATTGCTGTACAACCCTGTACGCGGCAGATCTATACTGGTTCGGACACAAAGAGGGAAAAGCGATAGGCGATGGGCAATAGGCAGCACTGCCAGCCTTAAAAACCTCTTTTCACCGAATGGATGAAACCTTTACATTCGAATTTTTAGCCGCTTCGAGGTCATGCGGTCTGTAGACCTATGGGGTTAGGATGTGTTTTTTTACAAAGCCGGTTCTATGCCTGCCAAGATAACAGTGAATATATATCACTTCAGAAGGATGTTTCTCAAGAAATTTCTTTAGTTCCCTGACACGGAGCAGATTTTCCCTGCTGTTCAGATTAAAATATCCGAGGGGGAAACTGTATACTTTTAGTCCCAGTTTCTTGGCCTCCTTCTTTTCTCTGTTCAATAGGGCCCTTTCCTGCGGCAGTTTGGGATTGAGAAGACTCACCAGAATACTCACTCCATACCTCTTTTTCAGCCTTTTCATCTCTCGGTAGTGCGGGTATGGACCGATAAGAACCCTCTCATTAACCACCTCCACCTCACCCATAAAGAATTTGAGAGGGTAGAGATAGGGTTCAAAATAGTCAAAATAGGAAAGAAGGGCAATAATAACGTAAATAAAAAAGATCCCAAAGACGAGAAGCCTCGGAACACAGAATACAATCTTTTTCATCTATCTCAGGTCTCTTCAATCCTGTGTCTCTTCTGTTTACCCCAGTCTCTCCGCCAGAACTCAAATGTTGCGATCATTCTTTCCATGGTGATCAACTGTCGGTACCCAAGCAACTCAAGCGCACCATATAAACAGAGTTTAAGGAGGTCCCTTAGAGAACTGTACCGTTTATACAGGACATCGTCTATGAGTACAGAACCGATATTTATCCACATCCCCCATAGTATTGCCACAACGAAGAAGAGGAAGGCGAAGGTTCCGCTGAGAAGACCAAAAATGAAGAGCAATATAAATATGAGGTATCCCAGAAATTCGACCAGAGGTCCAAGGGCCTCTACAAAGGTAAAATAAAAAAAACCACACAGCCCCACCACACCATAGGAAGGGTTCAGAAGCATTTTTCTGCTGTGAAGTAGACTGTCGACCAGCCCCCTGTGCCACCTGTTTCTCTGTCTGAGGAGAGACCTCAGGTCTGTGGGCACCTGGGTAAAACAAATCGGGTCAGGCACAAAGATTATCTTGTAGGGTATCTTGTTTTCTCTGCAGTGCCGATGAAGTCTGACCACGAGGTCCATATCCTCACCGACGGTGTCTCTATAACCACCTATGGCCTGTACAATATCTTTTCTGAAGACCCCAAAGGCCCCTGAGATGATAAGAAGGCTCTTCATAAGACTCCAGGCTGTCCTGCCCGAAAGGAATCCCCTTATATATTCAACTGCCTGAAAGCACTCGATCGATTTTTTTGGTGCCTTTATTTCGATAACCTTTCCATCTTGCACTACACAACCGTTAAGCACCCTTACTATACCACCTGTCGCCACAACCTCTCTGTCCTCTGCAAAGAGCCTTGTGGCTCTTAACAATGCTTCTGGCTCAAGGACAGAATCGGCATCGATACTACATATAAGGGGGTAGGAGGCTACATCAATTCCTGCATTAAGGGCATCAGCCTTGCCTCCATTGTCCTTGTTCACTACTATCAGGTTTGGGTGATCCAGTGAAACATAAATCTCCTTGATTGGTTTATGTTTGAGTTTTACCCTTACAACCCTGTTTATTCTGACAAGTCTGAATTTTTCCTTTAAACTCTGAAGGGTGCTGTCTTCAGAACCGTCATTAACCACTACTATCTCATATTCAGGAAACTCAAGATGTAATAAGGACCTGACAGTTGTGTGAATCGTTTTTTCTTCATTATAGGCAGGCACAATGATTGATATAGGCTTGTAGAGGACTCCACCGAGCATGGTCCTTATATGGTGATCTGTTATTGTGGCAGTGTACCTCCTTATTGCCCTGAGTGACAGGAATGTAAAAAGAGTATAGGTGCTGTTGACAGAGAAGAAATAGACAAAGATCAATGCCTGCACAATTAGCAGATAAAAGGAAAGGTCTTTATCCATTCACTGGCCTCCCTTCCTGGAGTATATATCGTATCGTGTCTCTCACAAATCTGTCCTCAGATCCAGCCTCTGTCCTGAGGATTTCTTCACCTCGAGGCCCCATCCTTGCAAGAGACTTTGCAGCATTGATTCTCACATAATAATGTTCGTCATACAAAAGAGGCTTCAGCAGCTCTGCTGTTTCCCTGTCAGGACAGTTGTGGGCTACCTTGGCTGCTGTAACTCTCTGCAACCAGTCTTCACTCCTCAGGCCCTCTTTTATAACCCCGCAGCCACTGGAGGAGCCGATTTTTCCGATTGCCCTGATGCATGCCACCCTCATGGGGGTCTTCTCCCTATATTGATTAAAATACTTTATCATTAAAGGGACCGACTCAGTAAGACCGGCTGTCCCTGCGGCCTCTATCATGTCCCTCTTTATGACATCATTAACAGATGTATCATTCATGATCTTATCCAGCAGTTCCAGATAGGCTGCCTCTTCACCAACTTCCCTCAAGGACTCAATCACATTTGAGAATATAAACTCATTAAATTTTGAAGAGAGCAGAGGCCCTTCAGAGAGGCCCTTTACAATAACCTGAAGAGACTCTCTATCTGATATCATGCTGAGTGCCCATATGACCTTTGCTTTAACCTCCGGTCTTTCCTCTGTGGAGAGGATTTCCCTGTAATAGTCTCTAAGATCCCTCAGTTTGAAGAAACCGAGTTTCTCAATAGCATAAAACCTCTTCAGCCAGGAGGTGGATGCTGACATATCCCTGTAGTAATCAACCGTCTTTGTAATTAACAGGACCTCCTTTATTTTCTCATCAGCATATCTTTTTTCTCTCATCAGTTCTATGCAGACATCTGAGAGGGCATCAAATTCAAGAGGAGACCTGGGAAGTCTCAGATCCAGTTTGCCATCCCTATCTAAATACCCTTTGAGAATCAATCTGTACTCCTCAATCAGTGTGTTTTTCTTTCTTTCCCGCCTTTCAACTCTCACTTTATGTAGAACGAGAAATAGAAACAGCATTGATACTACAAGGAAGAGTACATATATAACCGCTGTTACCAGTTCCCATGCGAGATAGGAGGGCAGGATATCCCCGGAGCCGAACATATTACCAGAGGTATTTTGCTGAAAGGCCGAGGCCTCTTTTGTCGTAAAGCCCGTGTCTGTGAGTGTAAAGTGCCTCAACACCAAGGCTTAACTCTGGAAGGGGCCTTACCTCAATTCCCAGTCTGTGAGAGTAGGTTCTGAACTTTTCGATATCCTCAGCGGCACCTATAGTCTCAGATGACTTCCCTATAGCAAAACTGTAATAAACCCTATATCTATGATTGGGTTCATAATTAATTGTATTAAGCAGGGTCAGAGTCCCCCTCTTTGGTACATAATAGAGTTTCTCGTCCAGGGCTATCCCTCTCGGCAGATAGATTATCAAGCCCGGAGTCACTATATCAACGATATTGCCTTTAAATTCCATGTGAGAAAAACCTATTGAGAATTCAAAGTCTCTGTATCCTTGATACACCGCACCACCTATTGACCATTCTGGCAGGAAATCAGCATCACGGCTTACTGTAAAAGAGATATAGCCCCACCTCTTTGTCTTTTCACCCAATTTTGTATAGAATTCACCGGACAACTGGGCATCCCTCTTGCCAAATCTGTGGATATTAGAGAATCTTATTACAGTCGTATATTCGCTAATACGCTTAGATAATTCAATTGTATAGGAGTTCTCGTCCTGTAACCCCCTTTTTGAGTAATCATAGTGGGAGAAGTTCAGCCTTAAATGATTGCGTCTTACTCGATAGAAGAGGTCGTCCCTCTTTTTGTAGTGATACTGACGTCTGTCTTCTGGTAGGGAGTATAACTCCTTCTTCGCCTTTCTGATTTCTCCATTAAGGATGAGAGATTCTATATAGAGGGCCTCAAAGCCTCTATCCTCGGGGTACTCCCTCCTCAATTCAGTAAATATTTCAAGTGCCTTTTCGTACTCTCTCAATCTTATGTAAAGCATCCCTAAGCGATAGCCTGCCTCATACCGAAAACCCTCCCTCTTATAAAGTGACAGAAGCCTTTCTTCAGCCTCTCCATATTGACCGCTGTCTATCAGGGCGTCAATTTCCTTTAACTCCTTTGCCTTTAAGACCCTCTCAAATCCCCTTTTTACTTCTGGGTCAGCAGGTCTAAGAGAGAGAAGTCTTTTGTATATCGCAATAGATTCGTCATATCTCTTCTGCCAGAAGAGCACTCGTGCCAGAAGATGGAGGACTTCGGAGTTGTCAGGATATCTCTTGAGCATCCCTTTCAGAACCCTCTCTGCCTCTGGCAGGTCCTTCTCTCTTATCGCCTTTTTGACCTTCTCGATCAGTTCTTCATAGGTCTCACTCTTGTCTCCAACTCTCTGGGCAATCAGATATCTATAATAGAATCCCTCAAGACCTGATGCAGACAGAGGAAATGGCAACAGAAGCAATACTGTCAGGCAAAGTATGGAGACCTTTCCGGTATATCTCTCTAAGATCGTCTTCTCCCTTTTTATTGCCTCCAGTGCTACTTTTGTCTTTAATACTGCATCATGCCTCTTACTGATATTGCCCATCCTTCTCCTTTCTTCATTTCTGTTTTTTCAGTTTAACATCCACCTCATACCTTTGTCCAGTTTCTGGAGGTCTACAGCCTTCCCCGGAGCCTCCTGAGATAATGGATAGAGTTCAGAGCTGCAAGGCTCAGGAATATTATCATCCCCTACTCGGTCATCGTGGGCACTGCAGTAGGAGTGATTGCATCGTTGTCCTCCAGCGTAACCCTCTTGAGTTACTGAACTACCATGAATAAAACCTACAGGAGTCTCTTTATCCCGCTCAGGAGTTCTTCAAAGATTCTCTGTTTTGAGATGACCATGTCGGCAACCTTCAGTTCTTCAGTGTCATATATATCAAGTTCATACATGGAGTAGAGTATCACTCTCACGGAGGGGCTGTAGTGTTTGATCAGTTCTGCCACCTCAATACCGTTCATTCCTGGCATCTTTATATCCATCACAACCACCTCTGGTCTCATCTCTTTAACCATCTCCACCCCCTCAAGGCCATTACTGGCCTCTCTTATCTCCTCTACTTCCGGTATATCCTTCAGAAAATCCACGAGGGTTTTTCTGAAATACTCATGGTCAT
>WGER01000059.1 GCA_015492645.1 Nitrospirota bacterium | reverse complement strand
TTGCCCATACAGATATTGACAGAGAGGGAATTGTTCTTGTCAGGGGTGAATATTGGCAGGCGGTAAGTGACGAACCTATAAAGAAGGGAGAGAAGGTGAGGGTAGAGGCCGTAGAGGGCTTAAAAATAAAAATCAAAAGGGGGTAGGCATGGTTTTTCCACCACAGTTTTTGAGTTTTGTATTTGTTGTATTTCTGATCCTGTATTTCCTTGCCAGCGCCATCAAGATCCTCAAGGAGTATGAAAGGGGTGTGGTCTTCAGGCTTGGTAGGGTCATTCCTGTAAAGGGGCCTGGTCTGGTGATTATCTGGCCTATTATTGATAAGTTGGTAAGGGTGAGCCTCAGGACCGTGACGATGGATGTCCCACCCCAGGATGTGATCACAAGGGACAACGTCTCCGTGAAGGTGAATGCCGTTGTATATTTCAGGGTGATGGACCCGATTAAGGCGGTCACAGAGGTGGAGGACTTCTACTTTGCCACCTCTCAGATAGCACAGACCACTCTGAGGAGCGTTGTGGGTCAGAGCCACCTGGATGATCTTCTATCAAAGAGGGATGAGGTGAACGCAGAACTTCAGAGGATTATAGACTTCCAGACAGAGCCCTGGGGCATCAAGGTGACCGCTGTGGAGGTGAAGAATGTGGACCTGCCTCAGGAGATGCTGAGGGCGATAGCCCGCCAGGCTGAGGCTGAAAGGGAGAGGAGGGCAAAGATCATACATGCAGAGGGAGAGTTTCAGGCGGCTCAGAAACTGGCAGACGCAGCAAAGATCATAGGTGCCCATCCTGTGGCGCTCCAGTTGAGGTTCCTGCAGACACTCACAGAAGTGGCATCAGAGAAGAACTCCACTACTATATTCCCGGTGCCCATAGACCTGCTGAAGCCCTTCTTTAGACAGAAGTTCGAGGAAGAGAAAAAGCACGAAGACTAAAGACAGTTCTACCACCTGATAAGGGCTGAACCCCAGGTGAGGCCTCCACCGAACGCCTCAAGGAGGATATAGTCTCCCTGTTTGATTCTACCCTCCCGGAGTGCCTCATCGAGGGCTATCGGGATGGATGCGGCTGAGGTGTTGCCATATTTTTGCAGGTTGAGCATTACTCTATCAAGTGGAATCCCGAGCCTTTCGGCAGTGGCTGTGATTATCCTCCTGTTTGCCTGGTGCGGAATGAGGAGAGACAGTTCTGATGGTTTAATGCCATTGTCTTTGAGGGTCTCTTCTACAAGACTCTGCAGTGTCCTCACTGCAACCTTGAAGGTCTCGTTACCTCTCATCTTTATATAATGCATCCTCTCTCTCAGGGTCTGTTCTGAGGCGGGCAGTTTTGAGCCACCTGCAGGGATATGGAGCAGGTCCCATAGGGAACCGTCAGCATATAGTCTTACACTGATAACACCTGAGTCGTTGTCAGAAGGTGAGAGGACCACTGCACCGGCTCCGTCTCCCAGGAGCACACAGGTGGTCCTGTCCTTCCAGTCAGTAAACCTGGACAGTATCTCGGCACCAACCACCAGGATGTTTCTGTAGGTGCCGCTCCTGATGAAGGCATCCGCTACTGAAAGGGCATAGATGAATCCTGAGCAGGCGGCATTGATGTCAAAGGCTGCTGCCCTCTTTGCTCCCAGTTTATCCTGCAGGATACATGCAGTGGAAGGAAGGGGCATATCTCCACTCACTGTTGCCAGTACGATCAGATCAATATCGTGAGGCTCCAGTCCAGCCATTTCAAGGGCCTTTACAGAGGCCTCATGGGCAAGGTCAGAGGTGACTTCTGCCTGGTCTGCTATCCTCCGTTCGTGGATACCCGTCCTCTCAATTATCCATTCATTAGAGGTATCCACCATCTTTTCCAGATCAAAATTTGTGAGGACCCTCTCTGGCAGATACGCACCCGTTCCAAGAATTCTTGACCTCAATTGAAGCCTCCTCGGTTAAAAGGCAGTCCCAACAGGGGTGGATACTCTCTCAGGGGTGTATCTTGAAAGGTAATCTGTGACAGTGGCATTAAAGTTCTGTTGTGCAAACCTGTAGGCCAGTTTGAGCGCATTCTTTATCGCCTTTGCAGTCGATCTCCCGTGACTGATCAGGCAGGTTCCATTTATACCGAGAAGGGGCGCTCCTCCATATTCAGAATAATCGGTCTTTTTCTTAAAGTTTTTAATAGCGGGTTTCATCAGCAGATAGGCCAGCCTGCCTGTAACAATCTCTGCTATCTCCCTCTTGAGCATCTTGAGAATAACTTCAGCAAGCCCTTCACTCACCTTTAACACGATGTTTCCAATAAAACCATCACAAACAACAACATCAACGCCACCACGAAAGATGTCCTTTCCCTCGATATTTCCAATAAAGTTCAGGTCAGTGTTTTTCAGGAGTTTAAAGGCCTCCTTTGTGACTTCATTACCTTTGGTATCCTCTTCACCGATACTGAGCAGTGCAACCCTTGGACTGCTGATGCCAAGTATCCCCTTAGAAAAGGAGTTACCCATCAGGGCAAACTGGAGCAGGTGTTCAGCGGTGGTGTCTACATTTGCACCCGCGTCTATCAGTACCACCTTCCCCTTAAGGGTTGGCATTGTTGCAGCAATGGCCGGTCTCTTCACCCCTCTCACCTTGCCAAGTAAAAGAAGGGCGGTTGCCATCACAACCCCTGAGTGGCCTGCACTCACAAAGGCCTGGGCATCACCATTCTTCAGGAGTTCTATGCCCCTCCTGATTGAGGAGTCCTTCTTCTTCCTGATTGCATAGGAGACATCATCATCCATCTTTATCTCATCTGTGGCGTTAACTACCAGTATCCTTTCTTTTGGGTAGGTACTCCTTTCAAGCAGTGGATGGAGGACCTCCTGCCGACCTACAAGTATTACCTGGATATCGGAGATATCCTTTACAGTCTCAATCGCCCCCTCAACTGTTACATAGGGGGCATTATCACCACCCATTGCATCCAGTACTATCCTCATACCTCTTCTTTCTCCACCACTTCAATCACCTTTCTCTCATTATAGGTTCCACAGTTTAGACACACCCTGTGGGGGAGTTTATACTCTCCACACTCTGGACATCTTATGAGGTGAGGAACAGTGCCCTTCCAGTTCGCCCTTCTCTTGTCCCGCCTGCAGCGAGAGTGTCTTGAATGTGGGTTTGCCATGGCCTACTCCTTTCTCTCAAGAAGTTTTTTCAATACAGCCATTCTTGGATCTATCCTGATAACCATACATTCACAACTCTGGATGTTGAGATTTGTTCCACAATGTGGGCAGAGGCCCTTACATTCCTCATGACAGAGGGGTTTCATCGGGATGCTCAGCAGTAGTTGCTCCTGTATTACTTCTGACAGATCAATCTCTTCATCTCTGTAGTAATTGATATTGATCTCGTCTTCCCTGATCTGGTAGTTATCCGTCCTGTTCACCTCCTCTACAGGCAGGTAGGTGAGTTCAACATCCATCGTTACAGGATTTTCAAAGACTGTCAGGCACCTGCTGCAGGTGAGTCTGAGTGTGCCGGTTATATCACCGCTTATAGTGACCTGCGTTGTCTGCCGGTCCAGATGAAGATGGGCCACTACATCACCCACTGCCTCTATTACTCCAGGCTCCACGACAGGTCCTGAAAAGTCAATATCAAGACCCTCTTCCTCTATATCAGGTACATGGATCTTCATTTTTGTACACCTCCTTTCGTCTGAATTTTTATTATAGTTTGAATAAGTAATATAGGTCAATACTTGCGGTACCCCCAGATTTGTCGTTAGAAATGATTGTTTTTACGGTAGGGACTCAGGCCCTAAAAATCTACGATTTTTCAGGAATCCCCGCCTCAAAACAGGATTTATGGACAGTTTTTAATCAAAAGATTTCAGCCTTTTTTCACCTAATGGGTGAAACGTCATTAAATTAGACACCACCTATTATGTTTTTGACCAATATCGAACGGCAATTTACGGAGTCTGTTGCGTATCTTGACAGCAGAAAATACCTTGTGATAGTTTTAAATAGAGCCGAAGTGGTGGAATTGGTAGACACGCAAGATTCAGGATCTTGTGGGGTTTAACCCCGTGGGGGTTCGAGTCCCCCCTTCGGCACCATCCTTAGATATTCCTTCTTTCCTGTAGTGCAAGAGAGAGTGTAACCTCGTCGGCAAACTCTATATCACCACCCACGGGCAGACCATAGGCTATCCTGGTTATAGAGACACCGAGCGGTCTTAACATGTCTCTTATGTACTGTGCTGTTAAATCCCCTTTGGTGTTGGGATTTGTGGCTATTATCACCTCTTTTACAGGGAGTCTCTGGACCCGTTCCTTCAATTCCCTTAACTTGAGCCTGTCAGGAGTGACACCATCTATAGGGGAAAGGGCACCTAAGAGGACATGGTAAAGGCCGTTGTAGACCTTGGTCCTCTCTATCACCTGAACATTGCTCGGCTCTTCCACGACACAGATCTTCTGTCTGTCCCTTGAGGGGTCTTTACAGAACCGACAGAGTTCTTCTACAGAGAAATTGAAACACTCTCTGCAGAACCTGGTCCCGGTCTTCACCGCTATGATCGCATCAGCCAGTTCCCTGGCATCTGCTTCTGGCATTGTGGTGATAAAGAAGGCAAGTCTCTGGGCGGTCTTCCTCCCTATCCCCGGCAGTTTGGTGAGGGCCTCTATCAGTCTCTCGATCAGGTCCATAGGGATATCAGGTTATTCCTCCGAGAAGATCTCCGATCCCTCCTACTCCCGGTATCTGTAGGCCACCTGTCAGTTTTGCCATCTCTGTCTGGACCATCTCCTGGGCCCTCCTGAGGGCTTCATTACAGGCAGCCACAATCATGTCTTCCAGCATCTCACGGTCCTCGGGGTTTATCGCCTCAGGGTCGATTTTTATAGAGACTATCTGTCCAGCCCCGTTTGCCACTGCGGTTACCATACCACCACCTGCTGTGGCCTCAACGGTCTTGTTTTTCGCCTCCTCCTGGAGCCTCTGCATCTCCTGCTGGAGTTTCTGTGCCTGCCGCATTATGTCTGCGAGCATCTTTTTAGACATTTGTTCTCCTCCTTTCTATGATTCTTCCACCAAGGGTCTCCAGGACCTGTCTCTCCTTCAGGATCAGTTCATCAGGGACAGAGTTGGAGGTCCTTGATGGAGTTTCTACCTTTTCTACCCTTATATCCACTATCCTTCCACCGGTTATCTCACTGATGATCGTCTTCAGTTTTGGGAGTTGTCTCTTGACGGCATCGGCGTGGATGGAGTGTCCACCATTGAACTGGAGTTTTAGGACCTCTCCCTCCACCACAGGGGTGGAATGCACTATCTTTGATGCGAGTGCTGCTGAGGCCTCCTCTACCTTTGCTATCACCACATCCCAGGGGAGGTCCTCTATCTGTTTAAGGTCTCTTTCAGGGGGTTCTGTATCTACACTTTTTGGAGGCCC
Organism: Nitrospirota bacterium; assembly: GCA_015492645.1. GTDB lineage: Bacteria > Nitrospirota > Thermodesulfovibrionia > Thermodesulfovibrionales > JdFR-85 > JdFR-85. The sequence continues at coordinate 12,709 of WGER01000059.1, read as the reverse complement.
CTCTTCGCCCCAAATCGATTTTGTGGGGCGACCCTCTGTATAGGTATGTGTTGTGTCTGTGAATCTGCTCAGTCTCTCAATGGCATCCTTAACAGTGCCGAGGTGTTTTAACATTGACGCCCTTATCAGGCCCACCTCGAAGGCGACACGGGCAGAGAATGCGGTCCTTATCTCCTGCTCGGTCCTTATCAGTTCGTTCAGGTAGAGATGGATCTCTTCTTCGGTCATCCTTGAGATGGTCTCCTTGAAAAAGGCAACCTCCTGTTCTGTCAACTCAGGTGAGAGTTTGCCCGTGACCTTACAGAGGAACATCAGCCGGAGGCTCTCTATAATCTGCTGGATGAGATGTCTGTAGTCTATCCCTGTCTCGTGCACCTCCTCTACTGCCACAATTAGTTCCTTTCTGTTACCCCTGATGAGTGGATCAAGTATCTTTAAGACCACCGACTTATCGGTATGGCCAAGCAATGCCCTTGTCTCTTCATCGGTGATGTTGTCCGAGAATGAGGCGAGTTGATCAATCAGGGTGAGGGCGTCTCTCATACTCCCATCTGCGGCCTTTACAATCAGGTCTATGGCAGAGTCAGTTATGGAGAAGTTCTCCCTTGAGGCTATCTCCCTTATGTGTGAGGCGAGTATCTCTGAAGGTATCCTCCTGAACGGCAGGTGCTGGCATCTTGACTGTACCGTGAGGGGTATCTTGTGGGGTGTTGTGGTGGCGAGTATAAAGACCACATGAGAGGGTGGTTCTTCCAGTGTCTTCAGCAGGGCATTGAATGCTGCCTGGCTGAGCATATGGGCCTCATCAATGATATAGACCTTGTATCTACCTGTAGAGGGTGCGTATCTCACTCCTTCCCTGAGGTCCCTCACATCGTCCACACCTGTGTTTGAGGCACCGTCAATCTCTATCATGTCGACAGAGTGACCCTCGATTATGGCCCTGCAGTTCTTACAGAGATTGCATGGTGCTGGTGTTGGGCCACCCTCACAGTTCAGGGCCTTGGCGAGTATCCGTGCAGTGGTGGTCTTTCCCACGCCCCTGGGTCCTGAGAACAGATAGGCATGGGCAACCCTGTTCTGCAGGATGGCATTCTGCAGGATCTTGACAATAGGCTCCTGCCCCTTCAGTTCCTCAAACCTCTGGGGCCTCCATTTTCTTGCAAGCACCAGGTAACTCATAGGGTCTCTCTTGTTAAGGGTCAGGCAGCAACTTGCTGCGGCACCGGGCCCAGATGCTTACCGTTGCTTCCTTCCGGACCTGGCGGGGTTCACATCCTGCCCGTGCGCAGGGCTGCTGCCCGACCCAGAAGATACCAGACTGAATGGCGGAGAGGGAGGGATTCGAACCCTCGGTAGGGGTTTTAGCCCCTACACACGATTTCCAGTCGTGCCCCTTCGTCCACTCGGGCACCTCTCCGGTCTTAAAAATTATATCATAAAAGCGAGGTATAAGGTGAGGAGAGGTCGGAAGAGAGGGTGATTAACTCCTGAAGAAGGTTCTTATTCTCCTCCGGTGTCCTAACAGCCACTCGTATATACTTGGGGCCAAGCCCTCTGAAGTTTGCACAGGGCCTGACCAGTAACCCCCTCTTTCTCAACTCCTCACAGAGTACATGGGTGTCCTGTCCGAACCTTAAGAGGTAGAAGTTGGCAGCGGAGGGGAGATATCTGATCCCCAGGTGTCTCATTTCACCTTCCATTTGTGCCTTCCATGCCGCAAGGAGGGTTATGGTCCTCTGTCTGAATTCATCATCTCTCAGGGCCACTGCACCTGCAACCTGTGCGAGGGTATTTACAGTCCAGGGTTCTTTGTACAGGGCAACCTCTTTCATGACAGAGGGGTGTAAAACACCGTAGCCGACTCTAAGACCAGCAAGTCCGTAAAATTTTGTCAGTGACCTCAGGACGATCAAAAAGGGGTTGTCAATCACCTCCTGGATGACAGACTCCTCAGGTATGAAGTCGACAAAGGCCTCGTCAACAACCAGAAACATCTTCAGGGTCTTTGCCATATCAGAGATCTGGAGTACCTCCCTTCGGCCTAATAACCCCCCGGTGGGGTTATTGGGGTTACAGAGAAAGGCGATCCGGGGCCTGAATGCCTCTGCCTTTTTTATGAACGCTCCGGGGTCAATCTGAAAACCCTTCTCCTCGTTTGACAGAAGATACTCAACAGATGTCCCGAGAGGCTTCACTGCCCGTTCGTATTCGGAAAAGGTGGGTATAGGGATGAGGACCCTTTCGGGTCTCAATGCCCTCACAATGAGGTATATCAGTTCGGTACTTCCATTGCCACAGAGCAGAAAATCCCCTGGCAGGTCAAGCACCTCTGAGATGGTCTCTTTCAATATTGTGCACTCAGGGTCAGGATAGTGGTTAATAAAGGGAAGTTCCCCTTTCAGGGCCTGGAGCACCGACTCAGGAGGCCCGAGGGGGTTTAGAGAGGCGCTGAAGTCAAGGATATCCTCCCTCCGGAGGCCCTCTCTCATCAACCGATAGATATTTCCACCATGTAAATCCAAAAGGCACATAGTACTATATCACCATGAGAATCAGGATGTATCCTGTGACTGCCGCCACTTTTATGATGACGATCGCCTTCTGGGCTGTGCTGATATCCAGTCTCCTGAGCGGGGTCCCTATCCGCGGTTTTTCCATCACCACACCTCTGTATGTTGAAGGTCCACCCAGTTGGACCCCCAGTGCCCCTGCGATTGCTGCCTCAGGCACCCCGCTGTTGGGACTCGGATGTCTCCCGCCGTCCCTTAACATCACACCGAGGGTCCTCATAAATGCGGAGGGGTTGAGCACCTGTGTGAGGGTGATTAATAGACCAGTAAGCCTTGCAGGCAGGAAATTGGCCAGGTCATCAAGCCTTGCCGAGGCCCACCCGAGATATCGGTACCGGGGATGCTTGTATCCCACCATGGAGTCAAGCGTGTTTATCGCCTTGTAGGCCATGGCAGCGGGAAGACCTCCTACGAGGAGGTAAAAGAGCGGGGCTACAACACCATCTGAGAGGTTCTCCGAGAGGCTCTCTACAGTGGCCCTCAGTATCTCCTCCTCCGACAGGCTCTTGGTATCCCTGCCAACTATCATGCTGAGACTCGCCCTTGCCCCCTGTATATCGCCTTCTACTAAGTGCTCAATCACCTGTCCTGCCGATGAGAGCAGTTCCTTAGTGGCCACCGTGGTGGATACAAGCCATACAAAGATGATATGGAAGAGAAACTGAAAGGGACCTTTCAATTGGGTAAGAAGAAAAAGCCCCCCAGCGGTTAGTGAAAATGAAAGGGAGACCACTGTTACTGCCAGTATCCCGCCTGCTATCCTCTCAGATAGGGCTCCCCATGTGAAGCGCCTGAGCAGGTCCTCCATCCATTTAATGAATCTCCCGATCATCCTCACAGGATGGGGGAGCCTCCTCGGGTCTCCTATTAACCAGTCAACCAGGAGTGCGAGTCCAAGATGGATCCTTCCGATTTCAAAGACGCTATCCATCCAACAATCTCCAGATGAGGTCCATATCTATGTGGGAGTTGATCACCTCTGCCAGTTTCTGAATTGCCCTGTCTCTCAGTTTGTTGTAACAGACACCTGTCTCAACAGGCTGTAGCCCCTTCCGCATCCTTGCCATATTTATGACAGTCCTTCTCAGGTGGTCGTTGTCAAAGAGCCCGTGCAGATAGGTACCCCAGCAACTTCCCCTTGTTGCACCGTCCAGGGTGGTCTCGTTAATGTGAGGGGCGGTTCGATGGACTCTGAACAGCCCCACATCTCCCGAAGACTCACCCATGTGTATCTCGTAGCCCCTCAGGGGGCCTTCAGGCACCGGTAGGGGTTTAAACAACGAGGTGTTATTTACATGGGCGATGGCCTGAGTGGTGGTCTTTTCACCCCTGAATCTCGTCTCCACAGGCAGTAACCCGAGCCCCCTTGCCTCCTTCTTGACGGATTCCACCATCTCCGGGTCCTCAATTCTCTGACCGAGCAACTGGTATCCCCCGCAGATGCCGATTATCTGTATACCCCTGTGGAAGGCATTCTCTAAGCATCTATGCAGTCCCCTGTCGGTAAGGTATTTCAGGTCTTTTATGGTGCTCTTCGTGCCTGGCAGTATCACAATGTCGGCGTTCTCTATGTCTGCTGGGTCACGAGTGTAGATGAGTTCCACATCCGGCTCAAACAGAAAGGGGTCAAAGTCTGTGAAGTTTGAGACATAGGGGAGCGCAAGGACCACCACCCTCACCCTGCCGGTCTCGGCAACTGCTGGATGTCTCCCTCTGGAATAAAGGCCGAGGCTGTCCTCCTCTGGCAACCCCAGGTCCTCTATAAAGGGGATGACCCCTGCCACGGGGATGCCGGTCTTTTCTTCTAACATCATCAGGCCCGGCAGGAGGATATCCCTGTCTCCTCTGAACTTGTTGATAACAAAGGCCTTTATGTATTTAGAGTCCTCCTCCAGGAGACCCACTGTGCCGTAAAGGGATGCAAAGACACCGCCCCTGTCTATGTCTCCCACTAACACCACGGGTGCCCCGGCATGCCTTGCGATTGCCATATTTACAATCTCTACATCTCTCAGGTTTATCTCTGCAGGACTGCCCGCCCCTTCAATAACTATGAGTTCATAGGTGCTGCTGAGCCTGTCATAAGACTCCGTCACAGAGTCCCAGATCCTTTCTCTCATCCTGTAGTACTCTCCTGGGGTGAGGTTGCCATAGACCCTTCCCTGGATAATCACCTGTGTGAACCTCTCTGCAGATGCCTTCAGCAGCACCGGATTCATATCCACAGAGGGTTCCACCCTTGCGGCCTCTGCCTGGAGGGCCTGGGCCCTGCCAATCTCACCCCCATCCTTTGTGATATAGGAGTTGAGGGCCATGTTCTGTGCCTTGAAGGGGGCGACCTTTATTCCTCTATCAGAGAAGATACGACAGAGACCTGTCACAAGGAGACTCTTTCCTGCACCAGAGCCGGTACCCTGGACCATGATCGCCTTTTTCATGGCTCAGGGTATCCTGAGCGTGTCAAGGATGTTGTAAACCGAGATTACCACCACTGAGTCAGGGGACAGTTCCCACAGGGGTCTTCCCTGCAGGTCGAGTTGCAGTAGCATCGGGTCATTTGGGATAGTGCCTGCGACCTTGAGGCCGAGTTCTTCCGCAAGTTCAGTGAGGTCTCCAATCTGTTCGTCTGATACCCTGTTAATTATCAGGACCCTCTCCTGGATATCCAGTTTCAGTTCATCCACCAGAGAGTTTATTCTGCCCGCTGTCCTTACCCCCTTTACCGTTGGATCGGATACTATCAGCAGGAGGTTCACCTTATGGGTTGTCCTCCTGGAGAGGTGTTCCATCCCTGCCTCGTTGTCTATCACAACATAGGGGTATTTCTCTGAGAGCATATCTGTGTATTTCCGAATAATGTTGTTTGCTGCGCAGTAACAGCCAGGCCCCTCTGGCCTGCCCATTACAAGGAGGTCAAACCCCTTCGCCTCCACAAGGGCCTGGTGTACCTGATATTCCAGATACTCCTCTGTACTGAGCCCTCCGGGCCTGTTATCGCCCTGTCTTATCGTATTGAGTGATTCCTCTCTGAGTCTACCCACAGTGGTATGGACCTCAACCCCTAATGCCTCGTTAAGGCAGGAGTTACTGTCCGCATCTACTGCAAGAATGGGGCCCCTCCTCTTCTCCAGGAGATATCTTATTGTCAGGGCTGCTATTGAGGTCTTTCCTGTACCACCTTTGCCAGCAAGTGCTATTATGTAACTCATCCTTCCTCCTCCTGAGAATGGTTTAACAGTAATTTTAACATAATAACCAATCCCACTCGAATCACACCTCGTAGGTGTGACTCATTTTGAGGCTGGGAGTCGGCAAATCCGGATTGTTTGACAACCGGGATGGAGAATCCTTAAAATCTAAGATCTCTCTGGGAGGAGGCGATATGAGGGATGTCTTTTTGAGGGCATGTCGTGGTGAGGAGGTTGAATATACCCCCATCTGGATCATGAGGCAGGCGGGCAGATATCTGCCAGAGTATCAACAGGTCCGTAGCAGAGTGGACTTTCTGACCCTCTGCAAGACACCTGAACTGGCAGCAGAGGTGACACTCCAACCGGTAAGGAGGTTAGGGGTTGATGCCGCCATACTCTTCTCTGACATCCTTATCCCGGTGGAGCCCATGGGTATGAAGTTGAGGTTCTATGAGAGAAAGGGACCGGTTCTCTCAAGACCGATCAGACGGGGCAGAGACCTGAGGAGGCTGAGATTGATAGAGCCTGAAAAGGATGTCCCCTTTGTCCTTGAGACCATCAGGATACTGAGGAGGAGACTGAAGAGGGCGGTCCCCCTCATAGGTTTCTCAGGTGCCCCCTTCACACTCGCCACCTACATGATAGAGGGCGGGACATCAAAGAACTTTACCCATACCAAGAGGATGCTCTTCTCAGAGCCTGAGGTCTTTCATCAGTTGATGGAAATCATCACGAACAACACCATCCTGTATCTCAGGGCGCAGGTGAGGGCAGGTGCACAGGCACTGCAGTTATTTGATTCCTGGGCAGGGGCCCTCAGTCCCGAGGACTACCGTAGTTTCAGCAGGCCCTATGTCCAGAAGGTGATTGAGGCGTTGAGGGAGACGGGTGTGCCCATCATATACTTTGCAAACGGATGTGCTGGTCTTCTGGACGAGATTAAGGCACTACCTGCAGATGTCTTCGGGGTGGACTGGAGGGTTGACCTCGGCAGGGCGATAACAAGGCTCGGCAGGCACAGGGTGGTGCAGGGCAACTTAGACCCTGCAGCACTGTTTGCTGACATGAAGGTCCTCAGAGAAAAGGTTGCCTCAATACTCAGGAAGGGCAGAAGGGCAAGGGGCCATATATTCAACCTGGGTCACGGGATACTGCCTGAGACATCACCCGATGTGGCCAGGGCCCTTGTGGAGATGGTCCACGAACTGAGCAGACGATAACCTGGTGAAAGAGGTTAAGAAAAGACTGAGGTTGATTGCCTGGATCTTTTACGACTTTGCCAACTCTTCCTATTCAGCGGTGATTGCCTCAGTTGTCTTTCCTGTCTATTTTGTGAGACACCTCGCCCCATCTGTGGAGACAGGAGATGTGTGGTGGGGTAGGGCTGTGGCTCTCAGCATGCTCCTTGTGGCGTTGACCTCACCCTTTATGGGGGGTATAGCAGACCTGGCTGGAGGAAAGAAGAGATTTTTAAGGATTTATACACTGTCTGCTATACTCTGTATTGGCGGGCTTGTATTTTCGAGACCTTTGGGCGCTGTAGGTGGCCTTCTGCTGTTCTGCCTGGCGAACTTCTTTGTGGAAGGGGCCTTCGTCTTTTACAATGCCTTCCTGCCATTGATTGCTGAGAGGTCCCATTTCGGGAGGGTCTCAGGATGGGGATTTGCCATAGGATATGTCGGTTCTGCCATTAGCCTCTATGTTTCGCTTCAGTTCCTGAGGCTTAAGGGATATGAGGCGGTATGGCTGTTTGTTGGAGTGTTTTTTCTCCTCTTTTCCATTCCGGCATTAATCCTGTTACCAGAACCAGAGGGAACGATGGGTATCAGGGAGGCGGCACTGCATGGCTGGAAGAGGACGGTGAAGAGGCTGAGGGAGGCCTTCCAGAAGAGGGACTTCAAACTCTTTCTCCTTTCTTACTTCTTCTTCAGGGATGCGATCAACACGGTTATACTCTTCTCAAGCATCTTTGCTGCAAATACACTCGGTTTCAGGGAGGAGTCTCTGGTGCGACTTTATCTCCTTATCCAGATCTCTGCTATGGGAGGCTCTTTCCTGATGTCATGGCCTGCTGACCTCTGGGGCCCCAAGAGGGTACTTCTTCTGTGCCTTCTGGTATGGACAGGGGTATGCCTCTGGGCCTACTCTGTTACCCCTGCAGGCTTCTGGTGGCTTGCCATTGTAGGTGGGGTGGTTCTGGGATCCACTCAGGCGTCATCCAGGGCACTGTTTTCAAGGTTTGTACCGGTGGGGATGGAGGCTGAATACTTCGGACTTTATGGCTTTGTGGGTAAGACATCATCAGTTTTAGGACCGATACTGTTCAGCACAACCGTAGCAGTGACAGGTTCAGAAAGGATTGCGGCCCTCTCCATGGGTGCACTCTTTCTCCTGGGGCTCCTTTTGCTTCTACCACTCAGACCGCCTGAGTGAATCAAACCAGTCCGTACTGGCTCAGGACATTCCTCAGTTTCTCCCTGTTCTGTGGTGCCATCTCGCAGAGGGGGAGCCTCAGTTCCTCCTGTATTCTACCCATCATTGCCAGTGCAGTCTTGACCGGTATGGGGTTTGTCTCTATGAACATGGCTGCATTGAGTGGCTCGAGGTAGTAGTGTAACTTCCGTGCCTCTTCTATCCTTCCCTGTTCTGCTTCACGGCAGAGTTCTGCCACTTTCTGGGGCATCACATTTGCTGTGACGGATATAACCCCCTTACCACCAAGCATCATTATGGGGAATGTGGTAAAATCGTCACCTGACAGCACCGTTATCCTGTCGCCACAGAGCCTTATAATGTCGCTCACCTGCCTCATGTTCCCGCTTGCCTCTTTGATCGCCACTATGTTGTCTATCTCTGCAAGCCTTGCCACTGTTTCTGGTGATATGTTAACCGCCGTCCTTCCAGGAACATTGTAAAGGACCAGCGGTAGTCCAACCGCCTCAGAGACCGCCTTATAGTGCCTGTACAGCCCCTCCTGGGTGGGTTTATTATAATAGGGTGCCACGAGCAGGGCACCATCAGCCCCCAGTTTCTCCGCCTCCTTTGTCATCATAATAGTTTCATCAGTTGAGTTTGCACCTGTACCAGCAATGACAGGGATCCGTTTGTTAACGACCTTTATTGCCACCTCTATCACCCTGTAATGCTCCTCATAGGTGAGGGTGGCGGATTCACCCGTGGTCCCCACGGCCACTATTCCATCAGTACCGCTCTGGATATGCCACTCAATGAGATTGCTGAATGCCTCTTCATCAAATCTGCCTTCCCTGAACGGGGTCACGATTGCAACTATCGAACCCTTGAACATAGTCACCTCCTTCTGGGCTAATGGCTCATTTTATAATGCCTGTTTCTATTCATCCATATATCTAAAACCAAGCCCCACCCTGTAATAATTGTCGTCCATTTTCATTATCCATTTCACCACCCCGTACTCAGGTACATCCTCCTGGCCATCCTTCAGGATGGTTATCACGTGTCCTCTCTGCAGTTTTGGGCAGTTGGTGACGAGTCCAAAACCCTTTTCTGAGACGTCAACGATCTGTCCCTCTGCCTCAACCCTTACTGGTGTTCTGAATTCAAAGTCGGTAAAGGCGAACTTCACATTAAACTCCACCTGCCTTCTCGGTGCCCTCCTCTTTTCATCAAACGCCGAGGTTTGCTGTGTTGAATGTACCATGAAACACCTCCTTTGCCGGACCTGTGAGATATACATCTCCATCCTCCGCCCACTGGATCTTCAGCGTCCCCCCTAAGAGGTGTACATTAACCCTCCTGTTTGTGAGACCCTTGTATGCGGTCACCACTCCGGAGGCAGCCGCCCCTGTACCACAGGCAAGGGTCTCGCCAGCGCCCCTCTCCCAGACCCTCATCCTTATACTCCTTTTATTCAGGACCTCCACGAATTCCACATTCGTCCTTTCCGGAAAGACCGTGTGATTCTCAATAAGAGGCCCGTAGTGAGAGACCGGAAAGGTCTCTGTGCTGTCCACAAGGATGACAGTATGGGGATTGCCCATGCTCACACAGGAGACCAGAAACTCCCTGCCTCCCACATTCAGGGAGTAGTCTATCACCTCTTTCATCTCCTTTTCAACCTCTATCGGTATTTCGGAAGGGCTGAACCTCGGCCTGCCCATGTTCACCCTGATCTCTCTGCCATCCTTCTCTGGCTTTATGATACCGGCGAGGGTTTCAATCTGGAGCGGGTTCTTGTTGCTGAGCCTCTTCTGCCAGATGTACCTTGCAAGACATCTTATCCCGTTGCCACACATCTGGACCTCTGAACCGTCTGCATTGAATATTCTCATTCTGAAATCGGCCTTCTCTGATGGACAGAGCAGGAGCACCTGGTCTGCCCCTATGCCAAAGCGCCTCTGACAGAGCCTTCTGCTCCATAAAGAGAGTTCATCATCAGAGAGTTTGAGGAGTTCGGGCTGCTGCAGGCAGTCCAGCAATATGAAGTCGTTCCCCAGACCATGCATCTTTGTGAAGTTTACCTTCAAACCTCTCCTCCCTCAGAGATTATATCAGGTACCATCTCACCTCTTACAAGGTCCCTGAAAGTCTCTCTCCGGCGTATGAGGAAGTCCCTCTCACCGGAAACAAGCACCTCTGCGGCCCTTGGGCGGCTGTTGTAGTTAGAACTCATTGAAAAACCATAGGCACCTGCACCCATTACAGCGAGAAGTTCACCCCTTCTGCACTCAGGCATCTCTCTGTCCCTTGCAAGAAAATCGCCTGATTCGCAGATTGGTCCAACCACATCGGCTATCACCTTCCTTCTCCTTTTCTTCTCCACGGGTATTATCCTGTGATAGGCATTGTAAAGGGTGGGCCTCATCAGGTCATTCATTGCCGCATCCACAATGATGAACTCTCTGTCCATGCCCGGCTTTGTGTAGAGTACCCTTGTGAGGAGGACGCCTGCGTTGCCCACCACTGATCGGCCAGGTTCAAGCACAAGGGTGAGGTCTCTGCTTTTGAGCAATCTGTTCAGACCGCGGGCGAGTTCCCTCGGATGGGGTGGGTTTTCATCCTCATACTGGATGCCAAGCCCGCCGCCTATGTCCAGATACCGGATGTTTATATCCTCCTTCTTCAGTTCATCGATAAGAACAAGGACCCTCTCGAGGGCATCAACAAATGGGCGGACCGAGGTGATCTGGGAGCCTATATGTTTATGGACACCCGTGATTTCTATCCCTGGAAGGGTCATGGCTACTCTATACAACTGGAGGGCCTCGTCTATGGGTATGCCGAATTTGTGCTTCCTCAGGCCAGTGGCAATGTATGGATGGGTCTCAGGGTCTATATCAGGGTTTACCCTGAGGGAGACCCTTGCGGTCTTGCCCATTTCGGTGGCTATCTGGCTTATCCTGTGCAGTTCCTGTTCAGACTCCACATTGAACATAAGTATCCCCCTGTTAACCCCCATCCTGATCTCTTCATCCGTCTTCCCCACCCCTGCATAGACGATCCTTTTTGCAGGGATGCCGGCCCTTAAGGCCCTGTAGAGTTCTCCTCCTGACACCACATCAGCACCACCACCCATCTCTGCAACCACCTTCAGTATGGCCAGGTTTGAGTTTGCCTTGACTGCGTAGCAGAGGAGGTGGCTCAGGCCCTTAAAGGCGTCCTGATAGGCCCTGATGTGCCGTTTTATGGTCTTAAGACTGTAGACATAGAGGGGTGTGCCGTATTTTTCAGCCAGATGTGTAAGAGGCACCCCTTCAGCATGGAGTTTACCTTTTTTATAACTGAAATAATGCATTTAAATATTTTTGCATATAGAATGCAGGATTGTCAAAAAACCCGCATTGGTCCTACATTGCCGAGAGAATTTCAATCAAAACTCTGGAAGGCGGCAGGGGCTCCCCAAAATCAAAGATTTTTCTGGGACCCTTTGTCGAAAAATCAGGATTTCAGTGAGACCTCCGCTGCCTTTACATTTCTAAAACTCAAGGAATTTAAATCTGAAAGGGTTTGTAATATTCACCACATAAATCAGGTCTTGATGCAATGCGGACAAGATTTTGATCTAACAGGCAGTTCCCCAGGATATTCTTCCGGTCTGGTATAATTGTATGGTTCTGATGTTTCAGGGCCTTCTACTTGATGGGCCATACAGTTGCTGGTTGTGATACCAATCACAGCAACCACATCTAAAATTCATTATCATAGTTGCAGAGGAGACGGATATGGTGATAAAGAGGACTTTAATATTTATAGTTGCCTTTATTTTGATAGCACTTTCATCAAGCCTGGCTGAGGCATACAGGATAACCCTTGCATGGGACCCAGTCACAACAAACGTTGATGGTACCCCCATTGAGGATCTTGCCGGCTACAGACTCTATTATGGGACCTCTTCTGGAAACTATACCCATGTGATAGATGTTGGTAATGTAACCGAGTACACCGTGTATAATCTCAAGTCCGGGGTCTACTACTTTGCGGTAACAGCCTATGATGTTGCAGGAAATGAGAGTGACTTCTCAAATGAGATATCGGTCTTACTTGACGATCTACCGTTTGCAGGCGACTGGAACGGTGACGGCTACGACGAGATAGGGGTATACAGGGCGGGCAACTTGTATCTTGACAATGGCAACGGAATATGGGACGGCTGCGGAGTGGAGGTCTGTGGAGGACTCTTTGGTGGTCTCCTTGAGGATCGTCCAGTGGCAGGAAACTGGAACGGTGATGTATACGATGAGATAGGGATATTTAATAAAGGCTACTGGTATCTTGACGACGGCAACAGGGTATGGGATGGCTGTGGAGTGGATGTCTGTGGAGGTCCCTTTGGTGGTCTTCCTCAGGATATCGCGGTTGCAGGTGACTGGAACAGGGATGGCTATGATGAGATAGGGGTCTTCAGGGATGGCAGGTGGTATCTTGACAACGGCAACGGGGTGTGGGACTACTGTGGAGTGGATGTCT
>WGER01000058.1 GCA_015492645.1 Nitrospirota bacterium | reverse complement strand
TGGGCAGTAAGACCTTCTTCAAGTTTGTCTTCTATGATCTCTCGGTAGGGTTCACAGAGACTCTGGCTTGTCCTGCCTGGATAGTCTGACCCGAGGGTCACTTTGGACGATTTTGACTCTCCATCCCCCACAGAGCCGGGGGTCAGTATGGGTGATTTTGAATGCTCGGCCTTCCTCAGACGGTCATACCGGGCCACGGTCTGCCGATGGACTCCAAGTTCCCTGGCTATCCTCCGGTATGACCAGCCCTTTTCCAATAACCCTATGATTGCCTGAACTTTTGCCATCCTGAGTATGTTTGCCATGCATACCTCCTCTGTTAGTTTTCCAGAGGATTAGTATACATGGCTCCCCAGGGTGGCCTATTTTGAAGTGACCCTTACTGGTACACTTTGGGTGACCCCTGACAATAGATACAATTACTATCTGCGCAACAAAAAAGAAGAAAATTCATCTTGATTAATTTTAATTAGCCACAAGATAAAATTCAACATCCAGCAGGCTATTGAAAAATCTAACTCTTAATCACCCTATACGAACAAAGATAATCAAACCCGCAAGACACAAGACCTGATAATATGAAAAAGGCTACCCCTCCTATAGGGTATAATGGGTCTCTAAAGAATCACCGGCCGGTTTCATAAGAATAGGCAATAGAGTTGAAGATAAATGATAGAAGATAAATGATAAGAGGTATCTTATAAGGACAGATTTAGAAGGCAAGGCCTATGAGGTATTCAAGGCAGTGGGGCTAAGACCGCCTGCAAAGGTTCTTGAAGAGGGATAAAGGTGTAGTGGAACGTGGGGGTAGAATGCCATTAATTTATTGATATTACATATTTTTTGTGATAGGGTGTCAAAGTTGAGTCAAGATGGAAATCAGGCTCTGGGAGGTCTTTGAGAAGGAGTTGCCAGAGGGAAAATGATAAAAAATCCAGAAAAGATTGAATCTCTCGTAAGAGAGTTATTTAAAAGAAGGATTGAAGAGATTACTCAACCAGTAACAGGGCAAAGTAGTTCCACCTTCCATAAGTTTCCCTCTTGGTGTCAATTTCAAAGCCATTTGCACGGGCGGTCTTGAAAACATCAATACTACATGCCTCCATAAGGGGCCTGATTCTCATCTGCTTCTCGGTCTCAGTCTGTGAACCCTCCAGGGTATCATCCTCACCAGAGGGTCAGGTCATGCCAGGAGGTCCAGAAGAAAGTGCGGTCATTGCAAATGCCTTATAAAATCCCATCCTGTATGCAATCCCTTCAAGTTTCACTGCCACCTCTGTAAGGACTTTTCCTTTTGGTCCATTCATAAGTATGGCCTTTTTGTATTCCCTGAGCATCCTCCCTGTGGCCTCTGCATCAGGAGCACAGGGAGGATGATAGGCATCCTTTCCATAAAGTGGACAGCCATAGCGGCATTTCCATCTCACCCACTCTTCAACAACTATAGTATCCGTACCTATTACCTTTGCCCTGTTTGCACCCAGTTCAACCGCCTTTTTCAGGAGAAAATCCATTGCCTTATCCTTAGAGGAAAAATCATTGAGTGATGGCAAGGGGTTGTCAACCTTACTTTCGGGTCTGTTATTGTCTGAATCACTACTGCCAAAGTATGGACATCTTATTTCCCGACAGCCGTGGGGATGTCTCTCGGAATGAAGGCAGGCCGATACCCTTTGTGTTGGAAGTTCAATTCCGAGGGATTCCCTGAGATATTCTGTAGATACCTCAAGAGACCTTCTCACATAAGCCTTACAACAACTGGGCCCTGTAAGTTCTGTTATTGCCTTTGTCAGTCTTGTTACTGCCTCCATTGTAATCCTTTGCTCTTCGTCCTTGCCACACTTTGAGCCAGTCAGGACAGCAAAGACAGCCCCAATGGCAGGCACTATGCCGCAGACCCCGGTAAGACCGCAGTATCCACCATGGGCCTGCCTTCGGGTCCTCCTGAAGACCTCCTTTATATCATCATTGGTTACCTTTCTTGTGCCAGAGTTTTTTATTGCCGCCATGAGTGCACCACCTCCGATGTAGGCATGGTGGCAGCCAAGCATGGGAAGCCCTGGGAAAGACATCATCAATTCTGAAATCTCAACAGGATTTTGTGATCTTGTGGTAAAGGCCACATCCTCTATCATCCGCATTGCATCCTGGTTGTGACAGTGCTCGCAGATGTAATGACCCTTCGGACAGGTGATGTGTGCCTCTTCTTCTCTGCCGCAGTAAAGACACTTCAGGGTGCGGGTACTGTCAAAATACTGAAGGCCCTCTCCACAGACCATGCAGTGCTCTGTTTTAGTGGTCTTTCCTGGCTCCTCTACCCCCAAAGATCGTAGATTTTTGGGGGAACCCCTCATTTGTTCTGACTCCTGACTGCCTCTGTCCTGCCCACTGGCAGGTGTGGTTGAGGGTCAGCAACTGTCAGGTTTTGTTTTTTTATCCTTATCCGACATCACTGCCTCCTTTATGTGGTTACCAAACTGTAAAATACAAGTGTAATACTCAACACTGTGGTGCCATAAAGTATTGCTTTGCTCCATTTGCCCGGTTTCATCTGACCTTTAAAGGTCTTATACCACGCAATTGCAAGAAAAACAAAAGTAATTACAAGAAAGACCCATCTGTATTTTATAAACCACAGGGATAAGGTAAAACTCCCCAGCCCGATACTGGCCAGGACCAGCGGTAGCTGTCAACAAAATGCATATGCCAGGACGGAAGCAATGGCACCACTTTTGAAATCAAATAGTTTCATGGATTAACCTCCCACTAAGATATGTTAAAACCCATATGCCTGCATGTTTATCTTTCCTTCCCTGGCAAGTTTGCTCAGGATGAATATTGCACTCTCACGGCCTATCCGCAGATGTTCTGCCACCTCGTCAGGGTCAACCCTGTGCCTGTCTTTTAGAAAGGAGACCACCTCCTGCTCAATCTCTGAAAGCCAGTCATTAAACAATGTCCTCAACTCAGGTGTTGAATATGTGGCCAGTTCATAGGAATGACTGATTGCAGAAATAAGTTCCTTGCTCATTTCAAGCGGATTCACACCTGAATCCGTGCATTCCTTTATTCAATACTCAACCATCTCTATAATCTCACGACTTTTCCTTCCTCCTGTAGCAACCCTCTGAAGGAGTTCCTTCTTCTCAGCCTCTGTAAGTTCCTCAATTAGCATACTAACAAGGCTGT
>WGER01000057.1 GCA_015492645.1 Nitrospirota bacterium | reverse complement strand
TCTATGCTCGCTGCCATCTCATTCACAGATGCAGAGACCTCCTCCACATGTGAGGCAAGTCCCTCTGTACTCGCAGCCACCTCAGCCACTGATGCAGCCATCTCCTCCATAGAAGTGGTCGTCTCCTCAGTCGCTGATGCCTCACGATTGATTGAGTCCACTATCTTTACTGTTCCATCTTCCACCTTCTCTGCCTTCAACATCACCCTGTAGGCAGACTGGATGGTATGAGAGAGGGCATCTCTCAGGGAGGAGACAAGGTTATTGAAAGATGATGCCATCGCCCCCACCTCATCAGAGGAGTTCAGTGATATCCCCTTCGTGAGATCACCATCGGCTATCTCCTTCATCGCACTGTTCATGGTGAGCACAGGGGTGACTATCCACCTGTTGAGAAGTACGATGAGGAGCAGAGAAGCACCCACCACAGCGATGACCATCATAAAAAAGGTATTGGTGGCCTTCCTGTTGAAAAGTGAGTGTGCCTTCCTTGTGGAGTATGTGACCACCACAGTGCCTGCCTTTTCACCTGCAACAATGATGGGGACCTCTGCCTGAACGGAGTGTCCGGTCTCTGACATCCCTTCTTTCTTCTGTTCCCTGAGCGGTTTCCCCTTTCTATCCTTTATGAGCACTGAGAGGACCTCTTCTTCCTTCATCGCTCTGTTGATCGCCTCATCAAGAAAGGTATAGTCCTGGGTGAGGAGTGTATATGAGGATATCTGACTCAGGATGCCTCCGAGTGTGGTGGCCCTCGCCTTTACTTCCTCTGTTAACTGGTTATACATGTTTCTGTAGTAGTACGACCATATACCCAGTAACAGGATGGTCAGAAGCCCTATCACAGTAAGGATTATCTTTGTCTTGAGACCCCTTACATTTATAAATTTCATCATCGCCTCCTTACTTCACCCCCACGAAGCCGTTCTTTTCCAGAATACTCTGGCCTTCGTCTGAGAGTAAAAACTCAATAAACTGTTTTGCCTTACCAGTGGCCGGCCCCTTTGTGACTATGTTGATCTCCCTGACGACCTTGTATCTCTTTGTCTTAATGTTCTGAGGGGTGGGTTCCACCCCATCCACCTTTATAACCTTCACCTTGGTCCTGTCAATCACGGCAGTTGCAAGGGGACCGATGGCACCAGGGGTATTCTTTACAGTCTCACTCAGGGTCACCATCGGGGAAACGATTGCGTCACTCCTGTAGGGTTCACCTCCCATCACTATCTTTCTGAACTCCTCCCTGCAACCACACCCTGGGGTGCTCACAACCACCTTAATCGGAAGATCAGGGCCTCCCACCTCCTTCCAGTTTCTTATCTTACCTGTCATTATATCCTTCAACTGGGCCATGGTAAGGCTGTCCACCGGTATGTCCTTCCTTGCCACAACCCCTACAGCCCCATAGCCGATGGTATAGGCCACAAGCCCCTTCTCCTTTTCCTCCTTCTTCAGTTCCCTTGAGACACCGCCTATATCGACCAGACCTGCAAGGGTCGCCTTCACACCTGCGCCCGAGCCCCCTCCACTCAGCCCTATCTTGAGTCCTGTCTTCTTCTCAAACAGCGGTGCGGCATCCTTCATCACACCCTCAAGTACGGTCACAGAACCTGCATACTTGAGGTCAACCGCATAGGCACTGCCCCAGAAGAACACCATTACTATCAAAACCAATGCTATTGAGACTAACCTCTTCATCTCTACCTCCTCCAAATTTCTTAACTATCCCCTTCCATGAAGGGGTCAGCCTTCTTTCTGCTCAACTCTTCTCAAAACTTCCTCCTCCCTCTTCAGCAGCCTCTCAAGGTCAAGCATGATCACCAGTGCATCCTGTAGTTTCCCCACACCTGTGATATAGTCACTGTCTATGTCGAGGACCTCCTCTGGAGGTGGTTCCACCTTATCCCCAGGTAACTTGATCACATGAGATACAGAATCCACAAGGAGACCTACTGTCTTATCCGCCACCTCTGTAACGATGATCCTTGATGCTTTGGTCAAATCCCTTTCAGGCAGCCCAAGTCTCCTTCTCAGGTTAATCACGGGTAGAATCCTTCCCCTCAGGTTTATTACACCCTCAATGTAGGTCGGTGCATTCGGGACCCTTGTTATAGGACCGACCCTTATAATCTCCTGGACCTGGTGGATCGGAACGGCATACTGCTCACCCAGGCTGAATGTAACCACCTGGAGTTCTCCCTGTTCTTTGCCTAATTCTGGCAGTATCTCCTCTGCAAGCCCTGAGGGAGGAAGTTTAAAATCAGCCATGCACTACCTCCTTCCTTTCAAAAAAGGTTGAGACATCCACAATTAGCACTATCCTTCCATCACCGAGTATCGAGGCACCAACAATCCCGATGGATTTACCAACAGTTTCATCCAGTGGCTTGATCACTATCTCCTGCTGGCCTCTCACCCTGTCAACAGTTACAGCCACCCTCCTTTCAGCCTTGCTCAGTATCACTAGATAGAATCTCCCGTTGGACCTCCTCTTAACCCCGAAGAACCTGTCAAGCCTCACCACAGGCAGCACCCTCTCCCTGAACCTCACCACCTCACGGTTGTTGATATAATTGAAGTCTGTATCCTTCACCTTCACTGTCTCTTCAACCGCATTCATTGGGATGGCATATATCTCATTACCCACCTCAGCCATGAGTGCAGGAATAATCGCAAGAGACAGGGGGAGTTTAATCGTGAAGGTGGTCCCCACATCAGGAGTACTCTCCACATAGACATGTCCGTTCAACCTGGCTATACTCCTGCTCACCACATCAAGGCCAACCCCCCTGCCCGAGATATCTGTGGCCTGCTCCTTTGTGCTAAAACCGGGTGCAAATATAAATGAGAGTATATCTTCTTCACTTATGGGACTGTCTGCAGAAAGAAGCCCCCTTTCAATCGCCCTTGCTCTCACCATTTCAGGGTCTATACCCCTTCCATCATCGATCACCCTTATAAGCACATGGTTCGATTCCTGTGCCGCTGAGAGGACAAGTCTTGCCTTTGGTCGTTTACCCTTCTTCAACCTCTCCTGGGGGGTCTCGATCCCATGGTCTATAGCATTTCTTATTAGGTGCAGCAGGGGCTCACCGAGTTCATCGATTACGGTCTTATCCAGTTCCGTCTCTTCACCCTCAAACCTCAGTTCCACCTCCTTCCCCTGCGCCCTTGAAAGGTCCCTCACCATCCTCGGGAATCTCTGAAAGACATGTCTTACAGGCAACATCCTCACCCTCATAATCCCTTCCTGCAGGGCAGAGATATTCTTGCCTATTACATCAAGGGTCTCTTTCAGTTCCTTGACAAGATACTTATCCGTCACCTTCTCCTTAAGGTCCGTCTCTATCTGGGTGAGTCTGGTCTTGTATATAACCAGTTCGCCAACCAGATTCAGGAGTTCATCCAGACGGCTGAACTCCACCTTTATGGTGTCTGATCTCTTTCCGAGATAGGTACTCATCTCAACAGTGGATGAAGACTCCACAGCCCTGTGTCCAAGGAGCCTCTGGAGGTCTTCTGTGAAGTCCAGGGGTTCATCAGGGCAGGCCTGGATCTTCTGTATAGCCCTTCTCAGGACGTGTGAACTGTCTGATAGGATCTCTATTACCCTCTCATACCCCCTCTGCTCAACGGCCCTCTTTAACTGGGTCTCGATCTCATGTATATATTCCTTCAGACTATCAAAGCCCATCATCCCTGAGTTTCCCTTCAAAGTATGAAGGGCCCTCATTGCTGTCTGTATCAGTTCCTCTCTGAACCCCTCCCTCTCCAGGCCCAGAAGGACTGCATCCACTGTCTGAATATGCGATAGTGCCTCCTCTATGTACTCATTAAGGAGTTCTGAAAAGTCCATAGACTAAGCCTCTGCCTTTTTTGTCATCAATTTTTCAATCAGGCCATGGAGCACCTCTGGTCTCAGTGGCTTGGTGATATACCCCTTTGCTCCGAGCCTCAGCATCTTGAGGGTATCCTCTTCCCTGCCCTCAGTACTGATTACCACCACCGGAATATGCTGGAGTTTGGGGTTTTCTCTGTACTTCTCCATGAACTGGACCCCATTCATAACAGGCATATTGATGTCAAGGATGATAAGGTCAAAGTCGTCTTCCCTGGACAGTATCTCCAGTGCCTCAAGTCCATTCATCGCATCCACGATCTTGCAGTCCTTGTACCTCATGAGAAGAATCCGGTACATCTGATGGACCAGTTTTGAGTCATCCACTATTAATACCTTTTTGAGAAGATCAGACATTTCTACCTCCTTTTAGTATTTACTGGGATACCACACTCCTGAACCTTCAGGAGCAGGTCATCCATGTCTATTGGTTTCTCATAGTAATGAAAGGCCCCCCTCCGGTACGCCGCATCCTTCATCTCTTCAGATCCATAGGCTGTCATAATAATCACAGGTGTCTCTGGACTTATCCTCTTGATGTAACTGAGTAACTCAAGTCCCTCGATACCGTAAACGCCACTGAGCCTGATGTCCGCAATTACCAGATCGAATTTGTACCTTTCAATAGCCTCCTCCGCCTCTTCAATCCTCCTGCACGTGATCACCACCACATTGTCATTACTGAGGAGATGGGACAGACTCAAAAGAATAGACGGCTCGTCGTCTACCACCAGTATCTTTTTTAGTTCCTTCATACCATCTGCCTCCATAAGGTTTTTGATATCACCAAGCAAAACCCATGCCATAAGAAAACCTTTTGGAATATAAAGAGAAATTGTCTGGAAGGAGGGTCTCTGACCGAAAATCGTACAGTTAAGGTGACCGATTTTCGGTCAGAGACTGTATTGCTTTATCTTCTCATTGAGGGTTGAACGGGATATACCAAGTATCCTGGCAGCCTTTGAACGGTTGTTACCCGTGAATTCAAGGACCCTTTTTATGTGTTCTTTCTCCATCTCTCTCAGGGATAGAGGTTCTTCTCTGTAAATGGAACCTGTGAGTTCTGGTATCCTGAGGATTCCATCCTGAGAGAGGATAGCGGCCCTTTCAAGCACGTTCCTCAACTCCCTCACATTTCCTGGCCAGGGATAGGAGATAAGGGTATCCATGGTCCTGCTGTCAACCGGTTTCAGGGCCTTATTCATGCTCTTTGACAGTTGTTCCAGAAAGTATTCCACCAGCATTGGTATATCTTCCGGTCTTTCTCGGAGGGGTGGAATCCTGAGAGGCATCACATTCAGCCTGTAGTAGAGGTCCTCCCTGAAACTTCCGGACCTCACGCATTCAGATAGATCTCTATTGGTGGCAGCAATCACCCGCACATCCACCCTTATGTCTCTTGTCCCACCCACCCTCCTGAACATCCTGGTCTCCAGCACCCTCAGCAGTTTAGCCTGGACAGTCAAGGGGAGTTCAGAGACCTCGTCAAGAAAGAGGGTCCCACCCTCTGCTATCTCAAACAGACCCTTCTTGGTGGTCTTGGCATCTGTGAATGCCCCTGCATCATAGCCAAAGAGTTCTGCCTCAAAGATGGTCTCAGGGATGGCAGCACAGTTTACATCAACAAAGGGTCTGTTTTTCCGGCTGCTGAGAAGATGAATATTACGGGCAACCAGTTCCTTTCCTGTACCTGTCTCTCCTTCTATCAAGACCGTGGTATTGGGGTTGTTTGCCAGAAGGTGGATCATATGAATAAGACCCTGGATATGTCTTGACCTGCCAATGATCGGATACTCTGTCTGCTGAAGGAGTTGTCTCTGTCGGAGTTTGCCCGTGTCAAGTGCCCTCTCAACGATTGTAAGGAGTTCCTCCAGGTCAACAGGCTTCTGCAGATAATGTTCAGCCCCGAGTTTTATCGCCTCAACCGCCTCACCTATCTCTCCATAGCCTGTCAGCACCACCACTGCTATCTCAGGATGTCTGTTCTTCACCTCCTTCAGGACCTCAAGACCATGCTGGTCAGGGAGCCTCATATCCAGGATTATAAGGTCGGGCAGGTCTCTCAATGCCCTGTCGAGCCCCTCACGGGCAGTAAAGGCGTTTATAAAGTCATATCCTTTCCCTTCAAAGAAGACCTTCAGGGTAGTTGTTATACCCTCTTCGTCTTCAATAAGTAAGATCGATGCCATACACTGAGTTCATTATTTCAGAAGCCAGGAAAGGGTGTCAAGCGACTCTGCCACCCAGGTTGTGATTGACATTCAGTCAAGACTATAGTAAAAGGCTGTCTTATTTGGTAAAATGTGTAAAAGAGAGGTGGGAGGTGGAGTATGGAAACAGTCCGAAAGGTCAACTGCTGGGAGTATATGAAGTGTGGAAGGGGACCTGAAGGAGATAAGATCTCAGAACTTGGCATCTGTCCGGCTGCAACAGAGACAAGACTCAACGGTGTGCATGGAGGTAGCAATGGCGGGAGGGCCTGCTGGGTAGTGGCAGGCACCTTCTGTAAGGGTGAAATCCAGGGTACATTTGCACAGAAGTTCAAGAACTGTGTACTCTGTGAATTTTATAAAAGGGTCAGAGAAGAGGAGGGGAGCAACTTCAGATTTACCTTCAGTCTGTTGAAAATGCTGGAGTCTTAACAAGACGCACAACCTGTCCCGTAGACTGCCGTT
Organism: Nitrospirota bacterium; assembly: GCA_015492645.1. Lineage (GTDB taxonomy): Bacteria > Nitrospirota > Thermodesulfovibrionia > Thermodesulfovibrionales > JdFR-85 > JdFR-85. Next base: position 20,046 of record WGER01000057.1, on the reverse strand, counting down.
TACTATAAAAGTATAACGGTAATCTGGAATCTGTCCATATCTGTTGACACCTTGAGATACCTGATGATACCATACAAATGACTGCAACATACTCGAGCCGGAGTGGTGGAACGGCAGACACGGCGGACTCAAAATCCGCTGGGGGTGACCCCGTGGGGGTTCAAATCCCCCCTCCGGCACCAGGGTTTATAAGATCATGGTATATACCTTCAAGGCAAAAAATGGTTTAGAGGTCACCTTAAGACCCGCAAGGGTTGAAGATGCCGAGGGACTGATCCACACTGTCAGGTCACTGTCGCCTGAGAGGAGTTACCTCCTGATGGAGTATTACGGAAAGGATGAAGAGACAGCAAGGAAGTATATAGAAGGGATTGATCCTGACAGGGACCTTCTTCTGGTGGCGATTGCAGAGGGAAAGGTGATAGGAGCACTGGCTGCTGTACAGGCAAAGGGAGGAGAGAGGGTGAGGGCTGAACACGTGGTAGAAGTGGGACTGCATCTGCTGAAAGAATACAGGGGGGTCGGGATAGGCACAGAGATGCTCTCCTACGCAATGAGATGGGCAAAAGAAAGGGGATACAGGAAGATGGTAGCCAGTATCTTCACCCCCAACCAAAGGTCCATAAACCTCTTTAAAAGGGCAGGATTTGAGCAGGAGTGTATAAGAAGACAGCACGTAAGGATCGGCAGCCGCCTGATCGATGAGATATGTATGGTGAAGTTTCTGTAATTGCCTCCCTACAATACTGACCTTCCTGTCTCCCCTTAAGGCTTTTGCATAAACCTATCATGAACTGATATATTTTCATAGGTGCTTAAATCCAATCTACAACTGCTGAGGAGGTCAGAATGTACTGGGAGCCTGAATACGAAACAATGGACAGGGATGACCTGAGGCAACTGCAACTCGAACGGCTCCAGGCCACGGTCAACAGGGCCTATATGAATGTCCCTTTTTACAGAAGAAAACTCGATGAAATCGGAGTACAACCAGAAGATATAAAAAGTCTTGACGACATAAGGAGACTTCCCTTCACCACCAAAGATGACCTCAGGGAGAATTATCCCTACGGGATGTTTTCTGTGCCCTTGAGGGACATCGTCAGGCTACACGCCTCTTCAGGCACTACAGGGACAGCAACTGTAGTGGGTTACACCCGTAGAGACATAAAGATCTGGGCCAACCTTGTGGCAAGGATACTGACCGCAGGAGGCGTCACAAAGGACGACGTGGTCCAGATATCTTTCGGCTATGGGCTCTTCACAGGTGGTTTTGGTCTGCACTACGGTGCAGAGAAGATAGGTGCCTCAGTGATACCGATTTCCAGTGGCAACACCAGGAGACAGATACAGATAATGCAGGACTTTCGGACCACAGTCCTCATCTGCACTCCAAGTTATGCCCTGGTTATAGCAGATACCCTCTATGAGATGGGTATTAATGTCAACTCCCTTTATCTCAAATACGGTCTCTTCGGGGCCGAGCCATGGTCAGAGGCGATGAGAGAGGAGATCCAGGAAAAATTGAAGATAACAGCCACTGACAACTACGGCCTCAGTGAGGTGATGGGACCGGGAGTGGCTGGAGAGTGCCTGAAACAGAAGGGACTACACGTAAATGAGGACCATTTTCTGGTAGAGGTGGTGGATCCAGAAACACTGGAACCCGTCAGGCCAGGAGATGTAGGAGAACTGGTTATCACCACCCTTACGAGGGAGGCGATGCCGGTTTTGAGGTTCAGGACAAGGGACCTCACCAGATTAATCACCGAGCCCTGCGAGTGTGGCAGGACCTTTGCAAGAATATCGCGAATACTGGGAAGGACTGACGATATGCTGATAGTGAAGGGAGTGAATGTCTTCCCCTCCCAGATAGAAAAGGTACTCTTTGAGATTGAGGGCACCGAGCCCCACTATCAGATAGTGGTGGAGAGAAAGGGCCGTCTCGATGAAATCACTGTCCTGGTGGAGGTCTCAGAGGAGATCTTCTTTGATGAGATGAAGAGACAGCATCAACTCATTGAGACGATTAAAAAGAGACTCGCCTCAGAATTGGGCATCTCTGTGGATGTAAAACTGGTGGAGAAAAAGACCCTTGAGCGGTTTGAGGGTAAGGCAAAGAGGGTAATAGACAAAAGGAACCTTTAATTGATAAATTAAAAGAGGAGGTAAGATGCAGAGAAGTGTAGAGGAACTCAGTCCAACAAAGAAGAGATTCAAGATAGAGGTACCGGCAGACCTCATCGAAGAGAGGATAACCGAGGCACTTCAGAGGTTGAGGGCCACAACAAAAATACCCGGGTTCAGACCAGGCAGGGCCCCTCTCTCACTGATCGAAAAGAGATATGGGCGGGATGTAGAGAGAGATGTAATAGAGAAGTTGATACCCGAGTGTCTCACCCAGGCGATTCAGGAAGAGAATGTGGTCCCCCTCAGTAGACCACAGTTTGAAGATTACGATTATAAGAGAAGTGCCCCTCTGAAGATGACATTCACCTTAGAGGTGAGGCCTGAGATAAGGGATCTGAACTATGAAGGTCTCGATATACCACAGAGAGAAATTAATGTCACAGAGGAAGAGGTGGATGAGGTCCTTAAAAATATACAGACCCGGAGGGCAAGACTCCAGACTGTTGACAGAGAGGCAACTGATCAGGATGTGATAGAGGTGGAGTATGACTTTGTCGAAATTGACAGGCATGTGGACAAACAACTCATACAAATCGGTGCCCCAAGTACGCCTGAAGAGATAAACAGTGCCCTGAGGGGTAAAAGGGCCGGAGATCCCTTTGAGACAAAGGTTCCCTTCCCAGAGGATCTACAGGATAGAGAACTTGCTGGTAAGGAATTAACGATTAAAGGAGTGATAAAGGAGGTAAAGGAACTGAGACTGCCTGAGATAAACGATGAACTGGCTAAAGAGATGGGCTTTGAAGACCTGCAGGACCTCAGAAATGCTGCCAAGGAGTCCCTTCTTAAGCACAAACGAGAGGAACTCCTTGAGGAACAGAGAGAGGCGGTAAGGAGGCAGTTGGTAGACAGACATGACTTCCCCATTCCGGAGGGTATGCTTGAGAATGAACTCCAGCAACTCACCTCTGAACAGAAACAACTAAACCCTGATGCAGACGAACAGGCCCTGAGGGAAGAATTGAAGGATCAGGCCGAAAGGAATGTGAAACTTGCCCTTCTGCTTGATGTGATAACAGAGAAGGAGGATATAGAGATATCAGAGGAGGAGTTAAAGAGGAGTATATTCGAGATCTCCCGGTCAATGTATATCAGTCCTGATCTGTTTATCAAACAGTTCCTGCCGGACAGAGAGGCACTACAGGGGTTTATAATCACCCTGAAGCGACAGAAGGCCCTGGATGTATTGATCGAAAGGTCAACTGGTAACGTTACCACCAAAAAGAATGAGGAGGTGAAGAATGAATAGCATAATCCCTATTGTAATAGAGCAGACAGGCAGGACCGAAAGGGCCTATGATATATATTCAAGGCTCCTGAAAGACAGGATCATCTTCATAGGCACACCAATTGATGACCATGTGGCAAATGTGGTGATAGCGCAGTTGCTATTCCTGCAGACCGAGGATCCAGACAAGGATATCCATCTCTACATAAACTCCCCTGGCGGGCTCGTCTCATCTGGTCTTGCCATATACGATACCATGCAGTATGTTAAACCGGATATCGCCACATACTGTCTCGGGCAGGCCGCAAGCATGGGGGCATTACTGCTTGCTGCAGGCACAAAGGGAAAGAGGTTCGCCCTTCCCCATTCAAGGATCATGATACATCAGCCAATGGGCGGTTTTTATGGACAGGCCACGGATGTGGAGATACATGCGAGAGAGATACTCAAGATGAAGAGGACGCTTAATGAGATACTCTCCAATCATACCGGTCAGCCCTATGAGAAGGTGGAGGCAGACACAGAGAGGGACTTCTTCATGTCTGCCCAGGAGGCAAAGGAATATGGGATTGTGGATGAGGTTATTGTGAGCATAAAGGGTACAGAGTTTAAAGGAGGAAACGATGGCTAAGAGGGACAAGCCAGAACTGCACTGTTCCTTTTGCGGGAAAGGCCAGGATGAGGTCCAGAAACTGATAGCAGGACCTTCTGTATACATCTGTAATGAATGTGTGGAGTTGTGTAATGAGATACTGGAAGAGGAGATGGTCTCAGAAAAGGACGAAAAGACCGCTCCCTTACCCACGCCTGCCGAGATACACCAGATGCTCAACGAATATGTGATTGGTCAGGAGAGGGCCAAAAAGGCCCTGGCAGTGGCTGTACACAACCATTACAAAAGGATATACAGCCCGCTGAAGAAGGATGTGGAGATTCAGAAGAGCAATATCCTCCTCATAGGTCCTACAGGCACCGGAAAGACACTCCTTGCACAGACACTTGCAAAGATACTCGATGTGCCCTTTGCAATTGCTGATGCAACCACACTTACAGAGGCGGGCTATGTGGGAGAGGATGTGGAGAATATCATCCTGAAACTCCTGCAGGCTGCAAACTACGACATAGAAAAGACACAGAAGGGAATAGTTTATATTGATGAGATAGACAAGATAAGTAGAAAGTCTGACAGTCCCTCCATCACAAGGGATGTCTCCGGCGAAGGGGTACAGCAGGCCCTGTTAAAGATAATAGAGGGTACAATTGCGAATGTCCCTCCACAGGGGGGCAGAAAACACCCACAGCAGGACTACATCCAGGTAGACACTACTGATATCCTCTTCATATGTGGTGGGGCCTTTGTTGGTCTGGAAGAGATAATCCAGAAACGGGTTGGAGAAAAGACCGTCGGGTTCGGGGCAAAACTGAAGTCTATTGAGAGGGGTAATATCCTTTCAATGGTTGAACCTGAGGACCTTATAAAATATGGCATGATCCCAGAATTTGTGGGCAGACTCCCTGTCATAGCAGTGCTTGATGATCTTGATGAGAATGCCCTGGTGAGGATACTTGTGGAGCCAAAGAACTCCCTGATAAAACAGTTTGAGAAACTCCTCGCCATTGATGGGGTAAAACTCAGATTTACAGAGTCAGCACTCAGGGTAATAGCCCGGAGGGCCCTAGATAGAAAGACAGGGGCAAGGGGTCTGAGGGCGATCCTGGAAGAGATAATGCTCGATGTAATGTATGAGGTGCCTTCAAGAAAGGATGTGGTTGAATGTATTATAAATGAAGATGTGGTGACAAAGAAGAAACCACCTGTCTTGATCTACAGTGAAAAGGCCAAATCAGCGTGAACGGAAGGTGTCAGAGGCTGCCATCGCCTTCAGAATGGCCTTTCTAAGGGCAACATCCCTTACAGAGGCCTCAACCCCTGAAACCACATCGTCGGGAAGAGTGACAGGTTCCCTTCGTCTCACAACGGTGTGAGACCTCTTTGGAACTCTTCCAATCCTGAATCTGAGCCTCTTCACCCCAAAAGGGCCGAGTTGCCCCAGGAGTTGATCCTCAACAGCCCTCAAGGCCATAAGGACCTGCCTCGAAGAGACCCTTAAAAGCAGTTCCCCCTCCTTAAAGGTCTCGGGATAGATCTCTTTCGCAAGATGGGTATTAAAGAGCCTGCTCAGATGACTCCTTATCCTCTGTAACGCCAGTTCCTTCTCCAGACCCAGGTCTCTAATTATGGCCTCAATATCATCCGATGCACTCTTCATATCGCCTTCTGTATGTGGCCTGACCTGATACACCTTGTACAGACATAGACCCTCCTGGCGCCTTTGTCGGTCAGGACCCTTACACGCTGAAGATTCGGTTTAAAGACCCTTTTGGTCTTCTTGTTGGAATGACTCACCCTGTTACCCACCATTCTTTTCTTACCACATACATAACACTCAGCCATCGGAGCCTCCTTTAAAACAGATATCCAAGTTCAGTTTTTCCAGAGAAATTTGAATAAAAAGTTCTGAATATGATAACATTTTAAAGAGGCTTTTGAAAAGTATAAAGATTGGAAGGGACAACTGTTATGAAAAACAAGAAGATAAGAATCTATGAACTCTCAAAGGAACTGAAGGTAAGTAACAAGGAGATATTGAAAGAACTCGAAGAGATGGGCATTACTGGAAAGACCCATTCTTCCAACCTGGATATGGCCACAGTGGATGCCCTCAAGAAGAAAATGGGGGTCGAACAGAAGCCCGTGGAGGCCTCTCAGAAGGAGGTGAAGCCCTCCGAAACAGCAACTGAAGTGGCAGAAAAAGAGATCGAGGAGGAGGCGAAAAGGTCCCCCCTTGAAGTGGAAGAAGACGAAGAGATAGTCCTGCCTGACAGATTCAAGAAAGAGATAGTGGATAAAAAAATAGAAAAACTCAAATCAAAGAGTCTGCAGAGGGCCTTCCAGACGATCAGAAAGGTTGAACCGAAGAGAAAGTTCGAACACAAACCCCATAGAAAGGACCACAGACCCAAGTCCGGAGAGGCCACTCAAGAACCACAGACCGTCTCCACAGCCGCCCCCAGAAAGAAGGCGATCAGGATTGCTGAGGGCACCACTGTAAAGGAATTTGCAGAATTGATAGGCAAGAAGGTCTCAGAGGTGATCAAGAAGTTTATGGAACTGGGGAGCATGGTGACAATAAATCAACCCATAGATCTTGATGCTGCCGTACTGGTGGCAGACAGTTTCGGTGTTAATGTAGAGACGGTCTCAGAACCTGACATTGAGACTGAGGAACTTGTGAAGGTCGAGGAAAGACCGGAAGACCTGAGACCGAGGGCACCTGTTGTTACTGTTATGGGGCATGTAGATCATGGAAAGACATCACTGTTAGATGCGATAAGACAGACAAGGGTTACAGAGACAGAAGCAGGGGGAATCACCCAGCATATAGGGGCCTATAAGGTAAATCTACGGGGTAAAGAGATCGTCTTCATTGATACCCCCGGTCATGAGGCGTTCACGGCCATGAGGGCAAGGGGCGCCCAGGTCACTGACATAGTGGTCCTTGTAGTGGCAGCGGATGATGGAGTGATGCCCCAGACGGTGGAGGCGATCAATCATGCAAAGGCAGCAGGGGTGCCTATAGTTGTGGCCGTAAACAAGATAGACAAACCAGAGGCAAACCCTCAAAGGGTCAGGACTCAATTGGCGGAATACGGAATTGTGCCTGAAGAATGGGGCGGTACCAATATCTTTGTGGATGTATCCGCAAAGAAGAGGATAGGGATAGAGGACCTCCTTGAGATGATACTTCTGCAGGCAGAGATAATGGAACTGAAGGCGAACCCTAACAGACCTGCACAGGGTGTTATTATAGAATCAAAACTGGACAAGGGCAGAGGGCCTGTTGCCACAGTACTGGTGCAGCAGGGGACACTCCGCGTTGGAGACAACTTCATATCAGGCTCAACCTACGGGAGGGTGAGGGCACTGATTGATGACATGGGAAGGAGACTGCAGGAAGTAGGACCTTCCACTCCTGTTGAGGTGACCGGGTTCTCCGAGGTCCCCAATGCAGGAGATCAGTTCATAGTAGTTGAGAATGAGAGGGTGGCGAAGCAGATAGCCATGCAGCGTCAGTATCGACAGAGGCTTGCCCAGATGGCAAAGACAAAGAAACTGAGGCTGGATGAGGTCTTCAAACAGATCCAGGAAGGACAGGTGAAGGAATTGAATATCATTATAAAGGCGGATGTTCAGGGTTCTATAGAGGCCCTGAAGACGGCACTCGAGAAGATACAGCATCCTGAGGTGAAGGTGAGGGTGATTCATACTGCCATTGGTGGCATCTCTGAGTCTGATGTAATGCTCGCCTCTGCCTCCAAGGCAATCATCGTCGGGTTCAATGTGAGACCGGAACCGAAGGCATCTCAGGCAGCAGAGAGAGAAGGGGTGGATATAAGACTGTACAATGTGATTTATAAGGCGATTGATGAGGTGAAGAAGGCCCTTGAAGGGATGCTCGAACCCACCATCAGGGAAAGGGTGATTGGCAGGGCAGAGGTGAGAAAGATATTCCCCATCTCAAGGGTCGGTACAGTGGCAGGTTGTTATGTACTGGAGGGAGTGATCCAGAGGAACAGCGATGGTATAAGGGTTGTAAGAGACAATATAGTGATATACGACGGAAAGATAGCCTCCCTCAAGAGGTTTAAAGAGGATGTAAAAGAGGTACAGGCTGGATATGAATGTGGAATCCTCATAGAGAACTTCAATGATATAAAAGAGGGAGATATTCTCGAAAGCTACATTATAGAGAAGATCAAAAAGACCCTGGAATAATGAATAGCAATGGTTGTAGGACTCCTGACCCTTGATATCTATATCCCGGGTGCAGACTCTCTGAAGGCGAAGAGATACATCCTCAGGTCAATAAAGGATAGATTGAAGAGATACAATGTGTCAGTGGCTGAGGATGGTAATAACCTCTGGCAGAGGACAACCCTTGCAGTCGCCTGTGTGAGTCATGAGAGTTCTCAACTCTACAGCACCTTTGAGAGTATAAAGAAACAGATCATAAACAATGGTGACATTGAGATCATCCAGATGCGGATGGAGATCCTGTAATGCATCCATACAGGCGTTCAGAAAGGGTATCAGACCTGCTCAGAGAAGAGATAGCAGAGATAGTACTGCACAGGGTGAAGGACCCGAGGATCGGGTTCGTCACTATCACCGCGGTCAAGGTGACAGAGGACCTGAGACTTGCAAAGGTGTACCTGACAGTACTTGACAAGGACAGAGAGGCCCAGACCCTTAAGGGGCTCAATGCAGCAAAGGGGTTTATCCGTTCAGAACTGGCAAAGAGGGTGAGAATGAAGATCCTGCCTGCCCTTGAGTTTCACAAAGACGAGGCCTTTGAGTATGGAATGAAGATAGACAGACTCCTGAGGAAGATAAAGGAAGAGGATGAGCCCTCCTGAAGAACTGCTCACCCTCCTTAAACAGGAGCATTCCTTCACCATTGCATCCCACATAAATCCTGAGGGTGATGCGATAGGCTCATCTGTAGCCCTCGCAATTGCACTTAAGAGGATGGGAAAGGATGTAGGGGTCTACATAAAGGATGGTGTACCAGAGATGTACCACTTTATGCCTGCAGTTGAGATAATAGAGGATTCCCTCTCCCTTGAATCCCTTAAAGACCGGATCTTTATCCTGGTGGATTGTAATGAACCGAAGAGGACAGGCATAGAGGAGACCTTTCAGTATCGTCTCAGTGTTGTTATAGACCATCATGAAACCAAAAAGGACTTTGGAGACATCCGCTGGGTGGAACCAGAGGCACCTGCAACGGGTCTGATGATTTACTACCTGCTGAAGGCCCTTGGTGTAGAGATAACCCCAGATATAGCAACAAATCTCTATGTGGCTATAGCAGTGGATACAGGGACCTTCCGTTATGATAACACCTCTGCTGAGGTCCTGCGGGTGGCAGCAGAGTTGATCGAAAGAGGTGTCTCACCTGGATGGGTGGCCAGAAACCTCTATGAATCATGGTCTACAAGGAGGTTCAACCTCCTCAGGCAGATGCTCAATACCATGGAACTGCATAACTCAGGGCCTGTAAAGGTGGCCATCACTGTTATCACTGAAGAGATGTTCCGGCAGACGGGTACAGATGCATCAGACACTGATGACTTTTCCAATGTTGCCCGTATGCTCAGAGATGTGGATGTATCGGTACTGCTCAGACAGGATGGACCATCCAAGTGGAAGGCGAGCATGAGGAGTAAGGGTGAATTTAACGTGGCAAAGGTGGCAAAGGTCTTTGGAGGAGGAGGGCATAGAAATGCCGCTGGCTTCATTGTTGAGGGCTCCCTTGAGGAGATCAAAGGGCAGTTGCTGAAGAGACTCCAGGAACTTGGGAGTAATTAATCTCAACAAACCTCCCGGGATCACCTCACACCAGGCAACAAAGAAGGTTCAGCGTCTTACAGGTGCCTCAAAGGCAGGTCATGCTGGCACCCTTGATCCAGAGGCAGAGGGTGTGTTGATTGTCTGCCTCAATGAGGCCACCAGGATAACAGAATACCTCGCCAGTTTACCAAAGGAGTACCTTGTGCAGATACAACTTGGGGTGACCACTGATACCTATGACCTCACAGGGCGGGTAGTAAAAGAAAAAGACCCGAGTTGGATCAATAAAGAGGATCTCGAGAAGGCCCTTGAGCATTTCAAAGGTGAGATTGAACAGACACCACCAATGTATTCTGCCATAAAGAAGGATGGTGCCCCGCTGTATAAACTCGCAAGAAAGGGGATAGTGGTTGAGAGAAAAAAGAGGCGGGTAACCATTGAGGAGATCCACCTCCTTTACTTCTCATTACCAGAGGCCGTGTTGAGGGTGAGGTGTTCCAAAGGGACATACATAAGGAGCCTCGTGAATGACATCGGGGAGTACCTGGGTGTTGGGGCCGCTGTAAAGAAACTCCAGAGGACCGCTGTGGGTAGATTCTTCCTCTCAGAGGCTGTAACATTTGAGGAGATAGAAAGGGGAGATTTCAAACTGCTCAGTATTGATGAGGCCCTCAGCCACCTGCCGATACTCAGACTGAAAGACAGGCAATACAAACTGGCGGTACATGGAACCGGGTTCCCCATCCATGGGGCCTACCCTTCAGGGACCATATTGAGGCTGGCCGGCCCTGACGGCAGGACCTTTGGAATAGGCAGGGTCCAGGACCACAGCCTCAGGATTGAGAAGGTCCTCATCCCTTTATAGCCCCTGCTGACAGTCCGCTTATTATCCTCTTCTGGAAGAGGAATACCACCACAACAAGGGGCACTGTGGCCACTGTGGAGGCTGCCGCAATCTCACCCCATGGGAGGGTGTACTGCCCCTGAAGCAGGGCTATACCTACCGGCAGTGTCTGATACCTCCTCTGTGTCATGATCAGCAGAGCGAAAAAGAACTCATTCCATGCGTAAATGAAGACCAGGATGGCAGCAGTAAAGAGGCCCGGCAGACTGAGGGGCAGGATTATCCTGTAGAGTGTCTGTAAATACCCACACCCGTCAATCCTCGCCTGTGCCTCCAGTTCTTCAGGCAGTTCAGAGAAGAAACTGGTAAGGACCCAGACACCCAGGGGTAATGTAAGGGTCACATAGGGTACGATAAGGCCTGGATAACTGTTCAGCAGGCCTGCCCAGTACAGTATCCTCCATACAGGACCCGCAATAGATATCTGGGGGAACATGGAGACCACAAGCAGTGACTTCAGGAGGCCAACCCTGAAGGGGAACTTCAGCCTGGAAAGGGCATAACCTGCCAGAGCAGCCAGGGATATCGTTAGAAGGGTGGTGGCAGAGGCAACAATGAAACTGTTTCTGAGAAAGTGCAGTAGTCCGTATCTTGTGATTGCAGACCTGTAAAACTCCAGGGAAAAGGAGGGTAGTACCACCGGTGGAACAGAGGTCACCTCCACCTCGGTCTTAAAGGAGGTATCAACAAACCAGAAAAAGGGAGAGAGGCTCAACAGGACGATCAGCCCTACCAGACAGAAGAACCCCGCACTTGACAGCCTCTTCCTGATTATTTTGTCCATTCCAGCCTACCCCTTCTGTAGGAATCCCACCTTTATAACCCTCATGTATAACATGGCGACCGAGAAACTGAGCAGAAAGACCACTACCGAGATAGAAGACCCGTACCCCATAAGCCCCTCAGCAAACATCTTTTTATATCCATAAAACTGGAGCACATTGGTGGCATCTGCAGGACCACCCTGTGTCATAACAAAAACGAGGTCGAAGACCCTAAAGGCGTCCATGGTCCTGAACAGCAGGGCGACCAGCAGGGCCGGCCTCAGCATCGGCAGTGTGATCGTACGGAATCTCTGCCATGCATTGGCCCCATCAACCCTTGCGGAATCGTACAACTCCTGGGGAATACTCTGTAAACCCGCCAGCAGTATCAATGCTGCAAAGGAGGTGGTCTTCCACACATCTGCAACCACAATTGCCACAAAGGCGTAGAAGGGATCGGCCAGCCACGCCTTGTATCGGGAGACCTCTCCCCCGTAGATGATGAAGTTTAACAGGCCATATTTATCATTGAAGATGAACCTCCAGAGTTGAGAAGAGACCACCGTGGGGATGGCCCAGGGTACAAGCACAGCAGCCCTCACAGTTCCCCTCCCGGTGAAACTCCTGTGAATCACAAGGGCGACAATCAGACCCAGAAGGAGTTCCAGTGCTGTTGAGGAGAGGACAAACACAAATGTATTGACGGTTGCCCGTAGGGCAACCCTGTCATGAAGCAGGTCCCTGTAATTGTCCAGACCAACAAAGGGTTCACCAAGTTGTGGCAACCCCAGTATAATCCTGTGGAGGCTGAGCCAGAAGGAGTAGAGAATCGGGTAAAAGGCGAATGTCAGAACAAAGAGACTGCAGGGCAGGACCATCAGGGTAGCAACAAGGGCCTGCCCCTTCCGAGGGCCTTTCATCACCTCACCATGGAGAGTATCTTCTCTATCTCGGCGTCCACCTGCCGGGCCTCTCTCTCAATATCCAGATCTGTCTCTGACAGGACCCTGCTGAAATACCTCTGGAGCACATGAGACACTGCAGGATAGAGCGGACTCCTCGGCCTGGGGTATGCCCTCAGAAATACGTCCTTCATATCCTTAAATTGTGGATTCACCTTCAGGACGTCAGGATCTGAGTACAGGGCCTTCCTGGTGGGGGCCTTTGATGCCTTAAGTGCTATCAGTTTCTGAATCTCTGGACTTGTAAGGAACCTGGCAAAGAGCCAGGCCTCCTCCTTGTGCTCAGAGTATCTACTTATGCCCACCTGCCACCCGCCAAGGGTGGAATAACTCCTGCCAGAGGGGAAATGTGGCAACCTGATAACCCCTACCCTGCCTGCAATCCTGGACTTCTCCGGGTCATTGGAGACACTCCATGCATAGGGCCAGTTCCTGTGAAAGATCACCCTGCCCTGCACAAAGATATCTAAGGACTCCGGCTCCTGATAGGTGAGCACCCCCCGGGGGGCGATCCTTCCAATTATCATGTCTCTAACAAAACGGACCGCCTCTACCGCCCTGGCCTTTGACAGTGCTGGCTTACCGGTATCAGGCTCAATAATGTGGCCACCGTTGCTCAGGATGAATTCCATCATATTACAGACCAGACCCTCGTACTGCTTGAACTGCCCGGAATAGCCATAAACCTCCCTGCCGCCTGACTTTTCACCCTCCATTATCACCTCAGCCTGTTTGACCAGTTCCTGCCATGTCTCGGGTGGCTTGAAGCCGTATTTCTGGAGAAGGTCCTTTCTGTAAAAGAGCATCCCGCTGTCTATAAACAGGGGCACCCCATAAATGCTCCCCCTGTAAGTATTTGCCATTATTGGACCCTCAAGAAACTCCTCCCTCTCCTCAGGTGGAAACAGATCGTCAAGGGGCATGGCCCAGCCGGCTGAAGCAAACTCAGGTGGCCATATCACATCCATCAGAAAGACATCCACATCAGGGCTACGGTTCTTCAGTTTCTGTGTGAGCATATCATGGAAGGCGGTAGATGAATGGGGTCCTATTTCTCTGATGAGTTCTATCTCAGGATATCTCTGCTGAAACCTCCTGTATATCTCCTCCCACACCTCAGGAACATTCGGCTTCCAGGTTACAAAGTGGAGTTTCACCTTTTCAGGGGATTCCTTTTGACAGGAGGGTAATAATAATAGAAAAATAAAAAACAGGTACAGTACCCTTTTCATCTTATCCATAGCAGATTTTTATGGATCCATCCCCCCTCTCCGAATTCATCGACCACCTTTACCCATTCTCCTTTGATTTTTAAGACCCTAAAGGTGTCATACTTTATCGCTGGACTAAGAGGGGTTGTTGAAAACTTCTTACCGGGTCCCTTACGTATATTCGCCTTTTTGACCTTTACCACTGCACATCGGTATTTTGATGTCACCAGTTTCCTGTATATCCAGTGTACATCGCCATCGACATCCCTCACCTTGTACCAGTTTCCCTTCCTTCCAATCCTCTCAAGGGGCATGTATTTAAAGACCTGCCAGGTCCTTTCGTATCTGGTCCCTGGACCACTCCTCAGGTTTGCGGTCTCTGTCTTTACACAGAGGGCATGGAGAGGAGAGATGTAAAGCAGTATTATAACTGTAGCAAGGATAATCCCCATACTCATCTGAGCATTATATCAAAGCAGTATCGTATGATTCAAGGTCAACTTCTCTACACCTCCGAAGCGTAAAGACTTACACTGGCATGGCCTTCGGTCAAAACCTGAACGGTTGTTATATAATTAATTTAATGGAGACAGAAAGACTGAAACAGGAGCACTCCCTCCTCTGGAATGTACTCGATGTGATCCGTCTTCCTGCATTCCTGGTTGACGGCAGCCTCAGGGTCATTTCACAGAACAGGGCAGTTACCCATAAGTTACTCTTCAGCGATGATGAACTCATAGGGGTCCGGATCACAGAGATACTGAAGACATCACCCCCCCTCACTGAATACCTTCCTCCGATATCTTCTTTCTACGAAGGCGTCTGCATCAAAAAGGACAGAGAGGGGTTCCCCTGCAAGGTGACGGTTATACCAGACAACGGTGAGTTCATACTTCTGGTGGAGGATATCACAAACACCCTCAAACTTGCAAGGAAGGCAACCCAGAGGAGAAAGGAACTGAACACCTACAGGGCGCTATCTGAAACCCTCAGCAGGACAACTCATATAAGGGAGATGATGGAAGGCGTGCTTGAGACACTGGTGAAGACCCTGGAAGTTGACGCCTCCTGGGCCTACGTGATCAAGGAGCACACACCACAACTCTGTTGTGTCAGGGTAAGAGAAGGCCCTGACAGAGAAGACCCCCGTATCTTCAGTGCGTACGAACCCTTTGTCAAAAAGGTGATTTCCTCTGGGAAGTCCCTCCTTATCAGAGACTCACTGGAAGACCCAAGGGTATCCATAGGTAACCATCCATCCTTCCCCCTTTACAGATCCATTGCTGGTGTGCCCCTGAAGGTGAAGTCTCACAAAGAGGGGACTGAACGGGTGATCGGGGTTCTCGGCATCGGAAGTATAAAGACCAACAGATTCACCTCACTGGACATACAGTTCCTGAACACGGTGGGCAACCACCTCGGTGTCGCTATAGAGAAGGCGAGACTCATTGAAGACCTGACTGAGAAGATGGAAGAGATAGAGTTAATAAACGAAATAGCGGGTATCGTTAACTCCTCGCTCAGCATCGGCCATATCTTCAGGATCGTGGTCTCAGAAATAAAAAAAGTTGTACACTTCGATCGTGCAAGTATCACCCTGCTGGATGAAAACAGG
Source organism: Nitrospirota bacterium (assembly GCA_015492645.1). Taxonomy (GTDB): domain Bacteria; phylum Nitrospirota; class Thermodesulfovibrionia; order Thermodesulfovibrionales; family JdFR-85; genus JdFR-85. Next base: position 4,757 of record WGER01000057.1, on the reverse strand, counting down.
AGGTATCTCCGAATCTTCGCCCTTGACACCCATCTGAAGACAGAACTCGTAAAAGACAGGGTGGCCCCTGTGGAAGGCACAAGTGCTGGCTGGGCAGCCCTGAACCAGAAGGCCTGGATCAATCAGGATCTTGAAAAGGAAATCAGGTTCCACCACGACAGGCTACTCCTCAAAGAGGGGATCCGTTCTACCCTCAGCCTGCCCCTCTACAAGGACAGGCCGATAGGGACCCTCAATCTCGACAGCACCACTGCAGAGGCATACACGGACAGGGATGTGCAGATGCTGATGCCAATAGCAAAGAACCTCTCCATCGCACTGGAGAATGCCATGCTCTTTGAAGAGATATACAGGGAAAAGAGACAATGGGAGAAGACCTTTGATGCGATAACTGATATGGTATGGATACAGGACCTGCAGGGCCGCATACTCAGGGTCAACAGGACGGTTGTGGAGAGGACCGGAAAGCCTGAATTAACATTGATCCAGCGGTCATCAAAGGAGTTAATGCAGATGTTAAAGATATCTGAAGGAAACGGGCAGGACACTTCAGACCTCGACAATTACAGGGAGGTGATGGGGGACGACGGAAGGGTTTATCACTACTGGTCTTATCCGCTGTTAGACAGCGACGGGAGGGTCTTTGGTGTGGTAAACTATCTGCGGGATGTCACCGAGCAGAAGAGACTACAGGAGAAACTCATCATGGCGGACAAACTCGCCTCCTTGGGGACCCTCGTTGCAGGGATAGCCCATGAGATAAACAATCCCCTTGGAATCATAGCAGGCTACACAGAGGCCCTTCTTGAGAGGCTCAAGACGAGCAGGGAGGACCCCGGGGCCTTGGAGGTGCTCCCGGAATACCTTGAGACGATCAACAGAGAGATATTCCGTTGCAAGGAGATACTACAGAACCTCCTTAACTTTGCGAGACCCTCAAGGGGAGAATACAGAGAGGTATCTATAGAAGAACTGATAAGAGATGTTATCTTACTCGTTGAGCACAGGGCCAGCAGACAGGGCAAATCTATAGTGGTGGAGGTCCAGGATAACCTTCCACCTCTGTACTGCGAACCCGGGGCGATAAAACAGATGCTGCTGAACCTCCTGATGAATTCCCTCTATTTCACCCGCAGTGGCGATGAGATCAGACTGGATGTCTCCCTGCATACTGACCACTACGGAAAGAGGTCCCTTTACCTTAAGGTGTCTGACACTGGCAGGGGGATAAGGTCTGAACACCTTGGCAGGGTCTTTGACCCATTCTTCACCACGAAACCCACCGGTGAAGGCACCGGGCTCGGGCTGTCCATCTGTCACAGGATTGTCACTGAGCACCAGGGCAGTATCGATGTAGAGACTGCCCCGCACAGGGGTACCACCTTCCATATAAAACTACCATTAAAGGGCAGGGGGAAGTGAGTATTAAGGTCCTCATAGTGGATGACGAGGAGCCTTTCAGAAGGCTCCTCAAGAATGAACTCTCCAGAAAGGGGTTCAAGACAGACGCCTGTGCCAGTGCCGAAGAGGCATTAAAGAGGGTCTCTGAGGAGGAATTTGATGTCCTCCTGCTTGACATAGTGATGCCAGGGATTGACGGGATAGAATTCCTCAGGACACTCGGAGGGGATCTTTCCAGTCCATCAGTTATTGTACTTACAGGCAGGGCCACTGTTGACACAGCAGTAGAGGCGATGAAGAACGGGGCCTATGACTATCTGACCAAGCCATACAGGCTGGACGAACTCGTGGTGGTTATAAACAGGGCCTATGAAGACAGGAGGCTCAAAAAGGAACATAGACTCCTTCAGAGGGAACTATCGAAGAAGGGGATTCCAGATGAGTTTATAACGGTTAGCGCCCAGATGAAGCAGATCCTTAATATCATCGAGAAGACGGCCCCAACGGACTCCACTGTTCTGATTCAGGGTGAAAGCGGAACGGGGAAGGAACTCCTTGCAAGATATTTATGGAAACTCAGCAACAGGGCAGAAAGACCCTTCATTGCCCTGAACAGTTCAACCCTCTCGGAGAACCTGATCGAATCGGAACTCTTCGGGCATGAGAGGGGTGCCTTCACCAATGCCTATCAGGTAAAGCACGGCCTTGTGGAGGTGGCGGACAAGGGAACCCTCTTTCTTGATGAGATTGGAGACATGCCCCTGCAGGTCCAGGCAAAGTTGCTCAGGTTTCTTGACTCTGGAGAGTTCAGGAGGGTTGGAGGTAACAGGAACCTGACGGCAGACGTAAGGATTGTGGCGGCCACGAATAAAGATCTGGAAGAAGAGGTGAAGAGGGGTAACTTCCGGGAAGACCTCTACTACAGACTGAACGTAATAAACATAAAGGTTCCACCATTGAGAGAGAGGAGGGAAGATATTATACCGCTGGCTGAACACTTCCTGAGAAAGTACTGCCAGAAATACTCAAAAGGTATAAAGACGATAGATCCCGCCCTCAGGGAACAACTCCTCAGTTACCACTGGCCCGGAAATGTGAGGGAACTGGAGAATGTGATAGAGAGAGGTGTCATCCTGGCAGATGGTAACATCCTCACCCGTGAGTATATGTGTATACCTGAAAGAGAAGAGGTCCTGCAGGTTCAACCCCTGGTCTCCTTAGAGGAGATGGAACGCCAGTACATCCTGAAGGTCCTCAGGCACACAGGATGGAATCAGACAAGGGCAAGCAGGGTCCTGGGGATTGACAGAAAGACGCTCTATCTAAAACTGAAGAGATACAGGATTGAGACAAAAGAGGACCGGGTCCCGGATGAAGGTTGAGACCCGGCATCACCCTCCCCTCTTTCTCCTTAGAAGCCCGGCAAGGGCACAATCTTGCCCTCTTTGGCAAGGAGTGCCTGTCCCTCAGGAGACCTCAGGAAGTCTATAAACTTCTTCACCGCACCCTCTGGATAGCCTCCGGTAACAATGTGGAGGTACCTCACCACAGGATAGGTCTCGTTCTTGATGTTCTCTGGGGTAGGCATTATCCCATCAACGGCTATCACCTTCACATCGGCAGTAACCATTGAACGGCTCACTGGGGCTATCCCATCAGGGTCTGCTGCTATGTGGTCACAGACCTTTGTCTCATCCTTGATATTAGTAACCCAGGGGGCAAAGAGGGTATTGTCAATTCCCACCTTCCCCTTTTTGTAGTCCCTTTCGCCGACCAGAAACTGTCTCATCACCTCTTCACGATTGGAACACATGATGTGTGCAGTCTCTGCCAGTTGCAGTAGCATCTCATATATGAGGATAGATATGGGTCCCCTGGTAGGAGATGGTATCTTCAGAATATCCGTCGAATGACAGTGCCAGCAGGACGAGCAACAGGACAGGGAGTGTGAACCTCTTTCCGATCGGGGTAGGCATGACCCTGCCTTTGCAGGGCCTTAAACCGCTTCTACGGCCTTAACCTCTGGTATGTTCTGTTTCAGAAATGCCTCTATACCACCCTTTAACGTCATCAGGGACATCGGACAACTCCCACAGGCACCCGTGAGTTTCACCTTCACCACATTGTCCTCTGTCACCTCCACGAGTTCCACATCACCTCCGTCCCTCTGTAACATCGGCCTCACCTTGTTAATCACCTCTTCCACCTTGGTTCTGTCAAGCATCTCAGACCTCCTAATCCTTTTTAGTTTAGTTTACCAGAAAAGGGGTGGAGTATACCAGCCATCAAGGTGTCTCAGATTTATCAAATGAACTACCCATGGCAAGACAACAGCGAATTCCAAGTTAAATGCGACAGGAGTTGCCTCTATATAGTTTTTGACTGAAGTCAAACGGCAGAAAGGGACTTCCTTTTTATTGTCAGAAACCAAAAAAATCTGTTACAATTTTTTCATGATAGACACCCTTGAGATATACGAAGAATTAAAGACGACCCTTGATCCTCAAACTGCAAAAAAACTTGCAGAATTATGGGGCAGGATATATAAGGAACTGTCCAATACTGTAACAAAGGCAGAGTTTAACGAACTGAAGGATGTTGTCAGGGAACTTGTCGAGGCACAGAAGAAGACAGAGGCAAGGATAGAGGATCTTGTAGAGGCTCAAAAAAGGACAGAGGTAGAACTTAAGGAGTTCCGTAAGAGCACAGAAGAGGAGTTCAGACGGGTCTGGACTGTCATAGGGGAACTCACCGAGGCACAGAAAAGAACAGAGACAAGAGTAAATGAACTCGCCGAGGCCCAGAGAAAAACAGAACAAAGGGTGAATGAACTCGCCGAGGCTCAGAGAAAAACAGAACAGACCCTTAATTCCCTCATCAGGGAATTCAAAGCCTTCAAGAGGCAGGTAGGTGATATTACAGACACAGTGGGCTACAACCTTGAGAATGCCTCCTACAGGGCACTGCCTGGGCTTCTTAAGAGGGACTATGGGATAGAGGTGAAGGGGAGGCTCAAGAGGGGGTACCTGAAGGACAGGAGGGGGCGGTATTTAGAGGTGAACATACTTGGAGAGGGCAGGAAGAACGGCAAGGAGGTATTGATAGTGGGGGAGAGCAAGACTCGCCTTTCCAAGAAAGGTGTCAGGGAATTTATAAAGGAGAGACTCAGGAGGTTTGAGGGTCTGTATGGGGAGATATTCCCTGTACTTGTGACACACATGATCAGTGAACACGATGTGGAGGAGTATGCAAAGGAACATAATATAGCCCTTTATTACTCCTATGATTTTGAATACACATCCCCCTTCTAACTTTACCCAATGCTCCTGTTAACTGTGGTCAATGAGGTAACAGGT
>WGER01000056.1 GCA_015492645.1 Nitrospirota bacterium | reverse complement strand
GTATCCGCTGTGGGGTGAACAAGGGTTAAAGGAGGCCGGCAGTGCTGCCTATTGCCCATTGCCTGTCGCCTTTTGCCTCTTTGTGTCCGAACCGGCACTGCCTGACAAATCTGTCGCATAAATCATGTTTCAGGGCCTGAGTCCCTGGTAAAAATAATCATTTCTATCGGCAAGTTAGGGTCCAGATTCTACGGACAAAATTTTGATCTAACACGGTCACTACTGGTTGTGATCTAACGCGTTATCTTCACTCTGGCAATTTTGAACCTGTCCATTATCACTGCTAACCTGTGTATAATAGAGATGATGTCAGAGCGGATTATACTTGGCCATGGCAGTGGTGGCAGGTTGATGCATCAGTTGCTGCGAGAGATGATCCTGCCCCTCACCGGTGCCAGGGAGATACTCGATTCAGCAGTTTTTGATGTGCATGAAACCCGGCTCGCCTTCACCACCGATTCCTATGTGGTATCCCCTCTCTTCTTCCCTGGAGGCGATATAGGAGTTCTGGCAGTTAATGGTACTGTAAATGACCTCTCTATGGTCGGGGCAGAGCCCCTCTGTCTGTCCCTGGGCCTGATAATTGAAGAGGGCTTTGAGATGGAGAAACTTGAAAAGATCCTCCTATCCATAAAGACTGCCGCTGAGGAGGCAGGGGTTCCTGTCCTCACAGGAGATACCAAGGTGGTGGAGAGGGGGAAGGGTGATGGTCTCTTTATAAACACCTCTGGTGTGGGAGTGATACCTGAAGGCGTAGACCTGCGGCCAGAGAGAATAAGACCTGGAGATATTGTTATCGTCAGCGGCTCAATAGGTGATCATGGGGCCTCTATCATGGCGTCCAGGAATGGATTTTATTTTGAGCCTCCTCTCAACAGTGACACCAGACCACTTAACCGCCTTGTCAGAGACCTTCTCAGCACAGGCAGTGCAGTGCATATGATGCGGGACCCTACAAGGGGAGGGGTTGCAACCACTTTGAAAGAGATAGCCACCCAGACCCGATTATGCATTGAGATAGAGGAGGATAGAATCCCGATCAAGGAACAGGTCAGAGGGGTCTGCGAGTTGCTCGGACTTGATCCCCTCTATGTGGCCAATGAGGGCATAGTTGTTGCTTTTGTGGAGAGGGATATGGCAGAATCAGTAATTGAGACAATGAAAAGGCGTCCGGAGGCGACTGAAGCAGCCATTATCGGTGAAGTAAAGGAGACCCCTGCTGAAATGGTTCTGCTGAAGACCAGTATGGGAGGTACTAGGATGATAGAGATGCTCCCAGGAGAGCAACTACCACGGATATGTTAGGAGGCGGTATGAACAGGATATTGGTGCTTTTTTTAGTGATTGGGCTCCTGATAGCAGGCTGTGGTAAAAGACCTGCTGCAGTGGTGAATGGAGAAGAGATAAGTATGGAAGACTTTGAGAGACAACTGGCCCAGAGAAGGGAGGCCCATAGACTGCAGGGGGCAGAGGTGGATGAAAGGGCTCTGAGAGAGGCGGTGATACAGGAGATGATAGGCAGGAGGCTACTTTTGCAGGTGGCAAGAGAAAAGGGTATCACGGTATCTGACGAAGAGTTGCAGGAGAGGATAAATCGGATAGAGAATACAATAGGTAAAGAGAATCTTGCGAAGAACCTCCAGCAATGGGGTGTAACAGAAGAGCAGTACAGAAAGAACCTGAGGGAAACAATCATGATAGAGAAACTGATCAACCAGTTGGTGCCTGAAGATTCCATTACAGAAGAGGATATGAAGAAGTATTACAGAGAAAGCCAGACTCCATTTCTAAAGCCAGAGAGGGTACAGGTGAGGCTCCTTCAGACCAAGACAGAACAACAGGCCAGGGATATATACGAGGAATGGAAGAAGAGCGGGCTTAATTTTGATGAATTTGTGGCAAAGATGAAACAGCCAGAAGGTGTTGCTGTAACTGGTTATGGATGGATAGAACCGGATCTCTTCGGCGGTGTGATAAGAGATGCACTGAAGGAGTTGAAGGAGGGAGAGGTGGGAGGCCCCTATAAAGGTACAGATGGATACTATATTATAAGAGTCAAGAAGAGGGAGCCGGAGAAGGTGCTCTCCTATGAAGAGGCGAAGGAACAGATAAAAAACAGGATGCTCATTGATCGGAGGCTTGCCATGAGGGCACATCTCATTGAAGAGAGAAAGAAGAAATCAGAGATCAAGGTCTTCGTGGAATGACAGATGCAGAAGGTGGTGTTGCATTTTAAGGACAAGACCCTTGTGAAGGGTTTTCTACTGCACTTCCATGAAGACGGTGAGGAGGTGAAGATACTCACCAAACAGGGGCATGCCCAGACATTTTATATTGATGACCTGAAGGCGATATTCTTCGTGAAGGACTTTGAGGGTAGACCAAACTACAGGGAAAAGAAAAGATACGAAGAGGTCAAATACACGGGTAAAAGAATATTCGTGAAGTTTTATGATGGTGAGGGTATGCTCGGATATATACTCGGGGATTTCCCATGGGAAAAGGGATTCTATCTCTCTTCAAAGAGGCCGAAGAGGAAGGGGTTCTATATGATACCCGTGGACAGATCAAGTAATAACGAGAAGGTCTTTGTGGTGGTATCCTCTGTGGAGGATGTGGCATTACTATGAGGCCCTTCTTCTGGATACTGGTATCAATCCTGCTCTTACCCACCCTATCATACGCGGTCCTTGTGGACAGGATCGTGGCTGTAGTTGACCGAGAGGCGATTACATGGAGCGAGTTATACAAGCGGATGGAGTTTGAACTCTCCGATATGCTCCAGGGGTTGAACCCTGCTGAGAGGCGCCAGTTCATAGAGAAGAGGCAGAAGGAATATCTCGAGAAGGTGATAGATACCTTTGTCCTTTTAAAAGAGGCGGAAAAGGAGAACATCTCTGTAACAGAAAGGGAGATCCGGGAGGCCCTTGAGCAGATCAGAAACAAATACAATCTCACACCTGAGGGGTTTAAAGAGGCCGTCCAGAGACAGGGACTCACCTTTGACGAATACAGAAGGCTGCTTGCCGAGCAGATAATAATAAACAAACTGATTTCCTATAAGATCAGCAGTAATATCGTGATATCAGAAGAAGAGGTGGCAGGATTTATGAAAGACAATCCTGACAAATCAGAAAGGTCCTTCCTCCTTAGGGAGATCCTGATAAAGAAAGGCAAAGAGGACAAACTGGAGAAGGTGCTGGAAGGGTTGAAAGAGGGCATCCCCTTTGATATCCTGGCGAAGAGGTTCTCTGATAGTCCCACTGCCAGGGATGGTGGTAGAATGGGGTTATTCAAAGAATCAGAAATGGCAGTGCCTATACGAGAGGCCCTGAAGGGGAAAGGGGAGGGAGAGTATACCGATCCCATATACACTGACAAAGGCATCCATATCCTCTTTGTGGAAAGGATTCTGCAGCCTGGCATGCTTACCAGAGAGAAAGTGGTAAAAGAATTAAGAGAAAAGAAATTCAATGAGATGTATACCAGATGGCTACAAGAGGTGAGAAAGAAACACTTTATAGAGATAAAACTGTAAATAGATGCTGTCCGCCCTCACAATTGCAGGCTCTGATCCCTCAGGAGGGGCCGGAATTCAGGTAGATATAAGGGTCTTCTGGAGAATGGGTGTCCATCCGCTGTCCGTCATTACTTCCCTTACTGTCCAGAATACCATAGGAGTCAGAAAGATATATCCCGTACCCCCTCAACAGGTAAAGGAGCAACTCCATTTCATCCTTGAAGACATAAAGGTGGATGCTGTCAAGACAGGGATACTGCCTACAACAGGAGTTATAAAGGTGATAAAGGAGACATTAGAGTCCCATAATGTGAAGGACCTGGTGATCGACCCGGTAGTGGCCTCCACATCTGGCTATTTCTTCCAGGACAGGGAGACGTTAAAGGCCCTGATGGATGAATTGTTTCCACTGTGTAGGGTGATTACCCCAAACCTCCAGGAGGCATCACTTCTGACAGGCCTCAAGATAACAGATGAGGATGACATGGTTAGGGCAGCAGAGGTGTTACAGAAAAAGGGGCCGGGGATTGTGGTGCTGAAGGGGGGACATACAGAGGGTAGAGACTGTAGAGATCTCTACTACGATGGCAAACTGGTAAGATGGCTTTCCGGTGAGAGGGTGGAAGGAGAGTATCATGGCACGGGGTGTGTCTTTTCAGCGGCCCTGACCGCTTATATGGCGAAGGGCAAACCCGTGCTTGAGTCAGCATCCCTTGCAAAGGAGTTTGTCCAGGAATCGATAAAAAGGGCCTACAGGCCGGGTAAGGGGATGGCACTGTTGAGGGTATGAAGCAGAGGCAACCAAAGAGGGTCTTTATCTGTCAGGCCTGTGGATACAGTTCTCAGAAGTGGATGGGGAGGTGTCCTGACTGCGGGAACTGGAACAGTATGGTGGAGGAGTGGCAGACCGAAAAGGCCACTGTGGTTGAGCCTTCAACCTCTCCAATCTCCATCAGGGATGTCACCGCTGCTGAGACTGGAAGGTTCACCACCAATTTAGACGAATTTGACAGGGTGCTCGGGGGAGGAGTTGTGCCGGGAGCGGTGGTGCTTATAGGTGGAGACCCAGGGGTCGGGAAGTCCACACTGCTTCTTCAGGTCTCTGAGGGGTTGGTGAGGGGATACTCAGGCCAGGGTGGTAAAGGGTTCCCGGTCCTTTACATCACTGCAGAGGAGTCAGTGGAGCAGGTAAAGATGAGGGCTGACAGGATCGGGATATCATCATCTCAAATCTTTGTCCTCTCAGAGACGAGACTTGAGTCAATTATACACCATATAAAGGAACTTCAACCCAGGCTTGTGGTGATTGACTCAATCCAGACCATTTATACCGATTCCCTCAGTTCGGCCCCAGGGACAGTAGCCCAGGTGAGGGAATGCTCTGCAAGACTCACGCTCCTGGCGAAGCAGTCAGCACTGCCCATGTTCATAATAGGTCATGTCACAAAGGAGGGTGCAATTGCAGGGCCAAGGGTGCTTGAACATATAGTGGATACAGTACTCTACTTCGAGGGAGATAAGTACCAGGCCTACAGGATTCTGAGGGCTGTGAAGAACAGGTTTGGCTCGACCAACGAGATAGGTATCTTTGAGATGACTGACACCGGTCTGAGAGAAGTACTAAACCCTTCAGAACTCTTCCTGTCCCCTCACAGCGAAGGTACCCCTGGCACAATTCTCACAGTTACCATAGAGGGGACAAGGCCACTGCTGGTAGAGATCCAGGCCCTTGTGAGCCCCACTGTATTTGGTATGCCCAGAAGGGCCTCCATAGGGTTTGACCTGCAGAGGTTGAACCTGCTCATTGCTGTTGTTGAGAAGATAGGAGGGGTGCAGTTGGGTGTGTCTGATGTATATCTGAATGTGGTGGGAGGGCTCAGGATATATGAGACAGCAGTAGACCTTGCCGTCGCATCGGCTATAGTCTCATCCTTCAAGAACATACCCATAAACAGACAGACTGTGGTTATAGGGGAGGTGGGGTTGACCGGTGAGGTGAGGCCGGTGAGCCAGATAGAAAGGAGGATCAAAGAGGCCAAGAAACTGGGCATCAGGAAAGCGATACTGCCAGCCTCTGTTGAGGTTGACGGGATTGAACTTATCAGGGTTAACAGGGTGACAGAGGTGTTTGAAAACTTAGTGGACCTCTCTTAGCCCCAGGTCTACCGCAACTGTTTCTATTATGTTTCTGTCTATCGGTTTTTTCTTCAGCAGATATCCCTCAAGCAGGGCATTATCACATATGGTGTTTATAAGCCTTGGTATACCCTTTGAATATCTGTAGACCTCTCGGAGGGCGTCCTGGCTGAATATCTCATCCCCTCCACCTGCTACATGCATCCTGTGGAGGATGTACTCTATGGAGTTGTCCTCAGAGAAGGGCTCCAATTTTATTCTGACCGCCACCCTCTGCTTCAGGGGCTCGTCAAGGGAGAGGACCTCATCCAGTTCGGGCAGACCGAAGAAGACAAAATTGGCCAGTTTTCCCTCAGGTGTCTCTATATTGAGTAGCCCTCTGAACTCCTCCATCAATTCCCTTGAATTTAACATCTGGACTTCATCTATCAGGATCGCCGCCTTTTTGTCTGCACTGTATATCTCATGTAGTCTCTGGTAGATCTGTCCGATTATATCTACCTTGTCATCTGCCACATCCACAACACCGAGTTGGAGGGCAAACTTTCGGAGCAACCAATCAGAACTCACAGAGGAATGGATCACCACAAGAAGCGTGGCCTCATACTTAGATTCGTCCAGTTCCTCCAGCAATCTCCTTGCCAGTGTGGTCTTACCAGTGCCTATGTCACCGATCACCACAGCAAGCCCTAATCGTCTGTCTATCGCATACCTCAAACGGGTGAGGGCCTCGGAGTGTTGTGCACTGTTGTAGTAGAATCTATTGTCCACTACATTAGAGAAGGGGTGTTCTCTGAGTCCATAAAACTCCAGATAATCCATATGTCACCTCTAAATATAAGATATCCTGTCCTTTTTGGTAGGGGGCTTCTTCTGTTCCTTCTTTTCAGGTTCCTTTTCCTGCACCTCCATCTCAAGCATCGCCTTCAGGTTATTCACCTTCTCGTCCACGCCCCTGAATTTTGAATCCCAGCCATACACCTCTACAAAGAGGTCTAATGCCTTCTTTATATCTCCATTCTTCTCATAGGCAGTAGCAAGATCATACTTCATGCTCCAGTAACCCTCATCCCTGTCTTTCACCTCTTTAATCGCCTCATTTAGAGCATCGATTGCAAGTGAGTAGAGCCCCTTTTCCATATAGCAGAGGCCCAGTATACTCAATACCTGGACCTTCCTCTGAGGGTCTTTTTTGGCAATCTGAAATTCCTTTATTGCATCGTCTATTAAGCCCATCTCTTTGTATGCTATACCAAGGTTGTAGTGGGTCTCGTAGTCTTCTTCCTCTATCTCCTCTGCTATGCCTTTCTTGAACTCCTCGAATATCTCCATCACATCCGTGTCAAGCAGTGGCTCAGGTGAAGCCACATCATCCTCTACCACCGCTTTTATCTCCTCTATATCCTCTATCTCCTCAGGAGGTGATTCCTGAGATGTCTCAGGGCTCACCTCTTTCTTAAGCGCCTTCTGTATCTCTGTTATCCTGTTTTTAAGAAACTCATCCTCTGGGTTTACCTCAACGAGTCTCTGGTAGAGTTGCAGTGCATCTTCAAGTAATCCCTGTCTATAATAAAATTCGGCCTCTGATAGTTGTTCTGCATACTCCTCCTCAACACCTTCTGCCTTTTCAAAGCCCTTCAGTTCTGTTCCAACGAATTCCTCTTCCCTTTCTGAGACAGTTTCTGTTTCATGCATAAATTGCGGGAGTCTGGGGTCTGCAGGATCAATCTGAAATGCCTCATTCAGGACAGCCTCCTTCTGTTCGGACATACCGAGTCTGTCATACAGTTGATAGAGGGCGAGACATTCTGCTATCGCTCTCTCCTTGTCATTCGCCTCTATATAGAGGTCCTTTAGACGTTTGTGTACCTCGATATTCTCAGGGTCCTCCACCTTCATCTTCTCAAGAAGGTCAATGGCTTCGTCTGTGAGACCATATCTGAGGAAGATATCAACATCTACCATTTTCTCATCAAAGGTCTTCTCTCTCTCCACCTTCTCAACAGGTGGTTCTACTTCAGGAGGTTCTGGGGACAATTCCCTTAGCCTTTGCAGGAGTTCCTCATCTGATGGTCTGTACTGTAGGGCCTCCTCATAGAGTTTAATCGCCTCTTCCTTTTTGCCTGAAGATACCAGTGTTTCTGCCAATTTCATCAGTTCCTCTGAAAGGCCAATGGTGTCTCCCCTCTGGCGATGGAGTTCTATCAGGGTCCTGGTGATCCCCTCTACATCAAGGTGACGGTATTTCTGACAGAGTGATATGGCCTCATCTGTCTTCTCCTTCGCCTTGTATCTCTCACAGAGGTCATTCAATCTTTCAATCGCCTCTGTCCTGTTACCCTCCTTCAGATGTATCTCTATCATCAATTCAGAGGCACTATCATAGAGATCACTGACGGTCTCCTGTTCAAGAATGGGCTCAAGGAGTGCCTTCGCCTCTGCTGTCCTGTCCTGCATCAGGAGCACCTCTGCCTTCCTGAGCCTCAGGAGGAGATTATCTGGAAAGAGTTCCAGGCCCTTTGTGAGGACTTCTTCTGCCCTTTCATACATCTCATTCTCTTTGTAGAAGTGATAAAGGACCTCATAGGCCTCTTCATTTCTTGGATAGATCTCTATGGCCTTCTCCAGAAACTGGACTGCTGTATCAGCATCTCCTCTTTTGTTGCTAAGCATTCCCACATTCAGGTATTCCTTTGAGGCCTCTTTGAGAAACCCCTCTTTATGGAGGTAGTTGGCGAGTTTTGTCCTGAGGGAGAGGTTGTCCGGGGCGAGTTCTATAATCTTTTCACAGACCTCAGAGAGTTCTGTGTTCTTTCCCTCCTTTGCGTAGGTCTCAATCGCACCTAAGTAAAACTTGACCGCCTCGTTAATTAGACCTCTCTCCCTGTAGAGGTCTCCTGTAAGAATGAGGGCCCTTGCCTCTGAGGGTTTGATATTCAGTATCTTTTTATAAATGGCCTGGGCCTGAGTAACAAACCCGTCTGCCCTGAATCTCTCAGCAGCCTTGTGAAAATACTCTATTGCCCGTTCCGGAACGCCTTTTCTGAGATAGAGGTCTCCCAGGGTGTTAAAAATCCTCGCATCAGGATTATCAGAGACATAATCCTCCCATAGAGAGATGGCCCTGTCTATCTGACCTCTGGAAAGGGCCTTCTGGACCTCTCTGGAGATCTGAAACTTATCCTTCATATAGTGTTCTCCTCGTAGAGGCGGGGCCTCCAGTTAAAGATTTTACTTGTTTAGATTATCAATTAATAATACCACAAGTCAACCAAGATCCCCGAAAACCCATATTCTGCCGATAGAATCTCTCAGAAAAATTAAATTTACCCTTCCGAAGTGTAAGTCAGAGGTTCGGGTATGATCTGTAAAATGCCGTTAGACTTTAAACCACAAATTTTGAAAGGCGGCAGGGGCTCCCCATAAAATCAGAGATTTTGTGGGGCTGAGTCCCTGCCGTAAACACAACCATTTCTAACGGCAATTTTCGGGTATGATACAAATCATTGACCTTAAGGCATCTGGTTTTTATAATAGTAAACAGTGTATGAAAAGGCTCTATAACGTATTTATATTATCACTTATAATCTTTCATCCAGCAGTCAGCATTGCCACTGTGGAGTATGCACGGCAGACTGACAGGGCATGCAGTTTCTGCCACATTGACCCAGCAGGTGGAGGGCCACTAACAAAAGAGGGCAGAGTATTCAGTGAAGACCTCAGGATAAAAGGTCTCTACAGGCCTCTTACTACTACCCAGCATATTATTAGGCTTATAATCGGTTATCTCCATACAATGACAGCAATAATATGGTTTGGTGCGATACTTTATGTACATATACTCCTGAAGCCCGCATATGCAGCCAGGGGGTTGCCGAGAGGCGAGTTAATGGTGGGATGGATCTCTATAATAGTAATGGCAGTGACAGGGACACTCCTTACCATTGCACGCGTTCCATCATTTTATATGCTCACACATACACGGTTTGGGATACTCCTCATGATAAAGATATCTCTATTCCTGGTCATGGTGATGTCAGCAGCAATCGTCACCTTCATTATAGGTCCGAAGTTGAGACAGAGGAGACAGGAGGCCCTTCAGACTCATAAACAGGACCTCACCCTTGATGAACTCGCTCAGTTCAATGGTAAAGAGGGCAGGCCTTCATATATTGCGTATAAGGGAAAGATTTTCGATGTCTCTGGCAGTAGACTATGGAAAGGAGGCTCCCATATGAGAAAACATCTGGCCGGGTTTGATCTGACTGATGCGATGAAAACGGCCCCACATGGTGATGAGAAGATAGTTGCCTTCCCGGAGGTGGGTAAACTGATACAGAGGCATGAGACACTAAAGAAGAGGCCTCTCCATGAGAGGGTCTTCTACCTCCTGGCATATATGAACCTTGTTCTGATATTCCTGATCGTCTTTGTGATTTCGCTCTGGCGGTGGTGGTAGATTTAAAACCAGTATTCTGGGTACCTCCTTGTCTGTGGGATGTTATTTACAAGCAATGCAACGATTAACATTATCAGGGCACCAATGCCTGCGGGTATGACCGCGTAGAGAAATCCAAGGTTATGGATCTTTTCGCTTCCGATTACAGCAATCAGGGCTGTTGCACCGCCAGGTGGATGAAGTGTCTTTGTGTAGTGCATAAAGGCGATCGCAGTTGCTACTGCAAAGGCAGATGCAAACCAGAGGTAGGGATGGAAGAGTTTGTAAGAGAGAACACCGATTACTGCTGAGAAGAAGTGTCCCCCGATGAGGTTTCTTGGTTGTGCAAGCGGACTCTTTATTGCACCGTAGATTAGTACTGCGGAGGCCCCAAATGAACCAATGATCATGACAAGATCTGTGCCTTCGATGATATTATAGTTGATATACGCAACAGAGGCTATACCGAGGAATGCCCCAATCCATGACCATATTATCTCTGAGACACTTACCCGTGGAGGGCTCTTTGTTGTCCCTCTCATCTTTCCAAAATAATGAGAGAGTCCCAAATACTCCTACCTCCTTCTCAGTCCACGGAGTATATCACCCCGTGTAACTATGCCTGTAAGTCTTTTATCTTTATCTACAACAGGCACCCTGTTTATTTTCCTTTCTGTAAAGATATGGGATATCTCTATAATTGGGGTATCCTCTCTGACTGTAATGGCTGGTGAACTCATGATATCCTTTGCTCTGGCCTTTCTCATATTGACAACCAGACATCCCTTCCCCTCCAGGCATTCAGCAATAATTAGCATAAAGTTCTTTGCTCCTTTTATATCCATATGGGTGAGAAAGTCCTTCTCAGAGATGACCCCCAACACCCTCATACCATTATCCACAACAGGCACACCTGAGATTCCTCTGAGACCCATCGCCCTGGCCACCTCAGTCAGAGGTGTCTCTAATCCTGCCGTAACCACATCCCTGGTCATAATGTCGGCTGCCTTTGTAGAGGAGAGGAGCCTCTTAAGAGCATGTCTGTATGCCTTTATGTATAACTCTCTGAAATCCTCAGTAGTTATATCTATGTACCCTGACACCTCCCTCATCGCCTCATGGATATCTTCATCAGAAATGGGCGTTTCATCAAAAAGATAGCGACTTATCTCATCCTCTTTCATTCAGGCCCCTTCCTTTACCTGCAATACCTCAAGGGTCTCTCTTGCGAGGCTACGGATTGTTGTCTTCACCACAGAGTTATTGGAATAAATCATAACTTCACGCGCGTCATCTACATTCTTCTCTACAAAAGGTACAGCCTCTGGAAGTCCAAGTTCCTTTGCTGACCAGATCGCCTGGGCCTTCAGGCATATGTCTTTTGCATTAATAAATCGAATAATCTCCGGAATAAACTGTTCACATTTAGACCTGTCCACCTGAGCGATCCTTGTTATCGCCCAGATATAACCCTGGCAACTCGCATCATCCTTTTCAAACTTCTTCAGAAGTAAAATGATTTTTCCTCTCAAATCCGGCAAGTTTCTACCTATTTCACCGAGTGCCTCTGCTGCTCCCCAGCAACTCATGGTATCATCAAAGGCATAAAATATCCTTTGCCACCTCTTTCTTATTAGATCAGGACGCACCCTGGCTATCTCTCCCAGTACCTTTGCTGCCATCAATCTATTGGACATCTCCAGATCATAAAGCAGAGTCACTACAGTCTTCAAGCACTTTGGATTATCCAGACAGGATGCAACGAGGTGGTCTATCTCGCTCTCTGATATCACAATTCCCCATTCAGGGACTAAATCTCAACATCACTCTCTGAGAGAAACTCCCCTTTTATTCCTATAATCACCTCTTTAAAGGGGATTCTCTTGCCAGACCTCCTCAGTGCCTCCCTCAGGATTGCCGTCATACCGCCACAACATGGTACCTGCATCCTTACGCAGGTGAGGCTCCTGATCGGGATATTTTTGAATATCTCTGTGAACTTGTCCACATAGGCCATTGCATTGTCCAGTTTCGGACAGCCGATAAGGAGTTTTCTCCCCTTCAGATACCTTTCATGGAACTCCCTTGTGGCAAAGGCGGTGCAGTCTGCTGCAACGACCAGATCTGCGTCCTGGAGAAAGGGTATTGCTGTTCCCATCAGGTTAATCTGGATTGGCCAGTGAGAAAGAGGGGCCTCTGTATTGGCGTCCTGACCAGTTGTTGAGCAGGAAGGACATTCAATGCTCATCTCAGACCTCCTTCATCTCTTTGTTTCTCTCCCTGCCTGGGAGTACTTCCTATATACAATTTTCCCTCCTCGTGGTGAAAAAAAGGTATGATTTAAATCATATGCTGAGTTTAGAAAAGGATTCGAGAAGACAAGAGATCTGTCTGCTGTCCTTGGTCCTGCACCTCTTACAGAGGCCTGATATACCCTGATGGCAGAGGGCGAAGTCATATCTGAGGGGATCCTCTGGATCATAGGTCTTGAGGACCTCGGTTATCTCCTCGGCTGTCTTCCAGTCCACAGAACTCCTGCCTGTCAAACCAAGACATCTGCTTATCCTTGCTATATGGGTGTCCAGGGGAATAATCAGTGATGCCTTGGATACACCCTTCCAGAGCCCGAGGTCTACATCGCCATCCCTCACCATCCACCGGAGAAAGAGATTCGCCCTCTTACAGGCACTGCCGGATGATGGTAAAGGCAGCAGTTGCTTAAGACCTCCTGGCAGGTCAATGCACTGTCCAGCGGTTCGGCGGAGGCTTCTGAAGAGGTGTTCAAGGGCAGGTCTCACATCGCCCCTGTAATTTTCCATGAAAAGGGCCTCTAAACTCCCGTATTTCTGTAGAAGTCTCGAGATACTGTGCAGAAAGATGACTATCTCCTCTTCCTGTTGAAACCGGTACCTCACACCAGAAAATCGCTTCAACTGGCTGGACGGATCAAAACTGAGCAGAAACTCATAGGGGCTCCGGCCCATCCTCTCCAGGATCGCCTCTATCACGGGTTTAAACACCTCCACCCTCCCATAGGCAAAGCACGAGGAGATGAAGGCAACCACCTCAGCATCCCTTTTGGTGGCGTATCTGTGGGGAAACTCAAGTGGGTCTCGGAGGAGATGCCCTTTAAAATCAAAGGTTCTGTAGAGGTTTTCAAGGAGATCTCTGAGGCCTTCAGAGTAATCCAAAGTTGACCTCTCTCTCAATAAGATCAACCCCCAATACCTTTACCACAACCGGATCTCCAATCCTGTATCTCTTTTTTGTCCTCTTCCCCAGCAACTGCAGGTTCTGTTCATCAAACTGATAGTAGTCATCTGTCATGTATGACACATGGATGAACCCTTCTACAAAATACTCATTCAGTCTTACCCTCATCCCGTATGCCGAGACCGAAACCACCTTGGCATCAAACTCCTCACCCACTCTGTCCTTCATAAACCATGCCCTCATTGCCCTGACTGACTCATACTCCACCTCATCGGCATACCTCTCTCTCATACTGCTGTGAAAGGCTATCTCCTCCAGTAAAGTGGTCCTCTCTGTCTCGTCAATGCTCTGTCCTGAGAGAGTCTCCTTCAGTATTCTATGGACAATCAGGTCAGGATATCTCCGTATAGGAGATGTGAAATGGGTATAACAGGGTGAGGCGAGGCCAAAGTGCCCTATGTTTTCTGTAGAGTAACGGGCCTGTTTCAGGCTCCTCAGTACAATATAGTTGATAACATCCTCCACAGGGCTCCCCTTCACCCCTTCCAGGAGTCCCGGAAGGTCTGAGGGTTTCAATCTTTTGTCATTCAGTCCAAAACCCTTGATCCCCTGCGGGATGGTTGCCTTTATAACCTTCACCACCTCCATCAGTTTTCCCTCCTCTGGTTCTGCATGCACCCTGTAAAGAGAGGGAACACCCTTCTGATAAATAAAGCCAGCCACTGCCTCATTTGCTGCTATCATGAACTCCTCAATGATCATGTGTGCAAAATTCCTCTCTGCAATGATTATATCTTCAGGTGCACCGGTTATATCCAGTATCACGTCTGGTTCTGGCAGATCAAAGTCAAGGCTGCCCCTTCTGAGCCTCTTCTGACGTAAAAGATGGGTCAATTCAGCCATTAACTCGAGGTCCTCAAGCAGATACTGATACCTCTTCCTGAGACTATCATCTCTGTCTATAAGGATCTTCTTCACGTCAGAATAGGTCATCCTCTCATCACTGATAATAACACTGGGATAGAAGTCCACATCCACCAATTCTGCATCTTCGGAGAAATCCATCCTGACGGTGAAGGCCAGCCTCTTCACCTCTGGTTTCAGACTGCACAGGTCTTCAGAGAGGACCTTTGGTAACATGGGTACCACCCTGTCAGGCAGATAGACACTGCAGCCCCTCTTTCTCGCCTCTCTGTCCATGGGGTTGTCCCATTTTACATAGTGACTTACATCGGCAATATGCACAAATAGGGTGTACCCCTCGGGAGTCCTTTTTATTGATATCGCATCATCAAAGTCCCTGGCCTTCTCTCCGTCTATGGTGACGGTCTTCAGGTCTGTGTGGTCCTGCCTGGAGAGGAAATCCTTCCTGCCAGGTGGCTTCAGGGCCTTTGCCCTCCTTGAGACCTCTGTAGGGAATCTCCGGGGCAATTCGAACTCATCAATCAGCAGTTCCATCTCTTCCTTTGGGGTGGTCGGCTTCTTCAGTTTCTTCAGTATCCTGCCAGTGGCTGGTTCTGACTGTGAGGGATAGTCAAGGACCTCTGCCACAACGAGGTCTCCCTCCATGGCCCCCTTTAACCCCTTTCTTGGGACATAGAGGAAGAACCTATCACTCTTCCTCTTCGGCCTCACAATCCATAACCCCTTTGACCTCTGCAACCATCCCACCACCCTCTTATGGGCCCTCTGCAGTATCCTTATTATTCTGCCCTGTCTTTTCTCCTCATTCTCCACCCTTACAATAACCCTGTCCCCATCCATTGCCCCCATTGTTGCCCAGGGAGGGACAAAGATGTCTCTGCTATGTGTCCCCTCAGGTATGACGAAACCGTAGCCCTCTTCATGGGCCTCAAAGAATCCTTTCAGGAGCCTCATTTCTTCAGGCAACCCATATCTGCCCTTTCTTGTCCTTATCACTTTACCTTCTTTCACGAGTTCCTTGAGGGCCCGTTTGAGTGTCTTCTTCTGCGGCCCCTTCAACCCCATCCTTGTCAGTATCTCCCTGAACCCTAAGGGACGATTGAAGGCCTTCAGCGTGTGGATAATCTCCTCTCTCATCCTATTTTCCTCCAGTGTCATATATTAAAGACCTTTCATCCTTGGCCTTACGGTCTCTTTCAATCTTATGATTGACTCGCCGGCCCTCACAGAGATCATTATCTCAAACTTCTCGGGAAGGGCCTTTTTCTTTTCTGACCGCCATTGGGTATAGGCCTCTTTACCCGCTATCGCCCTTACCAGGAACTCCTCTACATTTCCTACTGACATTTCTGTCCTTCTGCCTCCTGGTGTCTCTACCACCTTTTTGAGTAAGAAGGGCACCACGGTCGTCTCCTCACCTCCAGATGGCATGGACTCCTCTACAGAGTATCTCACCCTGCAGGTGCCGACCGTGGATGACAAGGTGGTAAACTCAATTTCTGATGTCCTCTTTCCATAGAGGTCCCTGTCTTTTAAGATGAATTCGGTCCAGGGGTCTTTACTGTTGTAAAGGGCACCCTTCAGTTCCCTTGAAAGGGTACTCAGGAGCATCCTTGCCTCATGAAGACCGACCCCGTAATCTTTATATGCTCTGATGGCTCTCTCTGAGGCAAAAAAGGCGGTGTAAACCGCTCCGAGGACGAGACTCATCAGCCCAAGGGCTATGAGGAGTTCTATAAGGGTCAACCCCCTTTCAGTCAGGCGCCTCATTGAGGGGGTCCAGTGTCCTTGATCTTCATCAGTCTCTCTGCCTGCTTTCTTCCTATGAGCCTCTTCATAATAATGGTGTCTGACCCTTTCTCCACCTCTAAGACCACCATGTAAATCCCTGTCAAAGGCCCTTCCTGAAGCAGGACCCTGTAGTGGAGGTTGCTGTCAGGGACCTCCCCATCTGGCGGGATAGTCCCCTCTGAGATCTCCTCAAAGAGTTCCTTTGCAAACTCTGTGGCCTCGGTCAAAAAGGCCTGCCGCTGCAGAAGGTCGAGGTGGTAGTTCAGGCTGAAGAGGATGGTGACCACCGCCCCTGCAAGGATTGCCACTGCTATGAGCACCTCCAGGAGTGTAAACCCCTCACTAAAAGGTACCTTAATCTTCAAATCTCCAACCCCTGGTCACACTGCTTCAAGGATCAAGTCCCTACATTTATTTAAAAGATTATACCTGAAAGAGACAGGGAAAATCGAAGTATGGTCCGAATCGCCAATTGGTACCAGCGGCATCTGAGGGCCTGATTGAATGGGGTATGAAGTAGGTCTTTTTGGACAGGAGTGTTTTATAATAAATTTATGGATATTCATCAGTTAAGGGTATTTGTGAATGTTTATAAGGAGAGGAGTTTCTCGAGGGCTGCAGAGGCAGTAGGGCTAAGCCAGCCTACCGTCAGTGAGCATATCAAGAGTTTAGAAAGAGAACTCCGTTGCCGGCTCTTTGACAGAATAGGCAGGACGGTGATACCCACCGAGGAGGGTGAACGGTTATACACTGGTGCGGTCAGACTGCTGGATGAGATAGAGGCATTAAAAGAGGAGGTCCTGAGCAGTGAAAGACAGATCAGGGGAGAGATTGTACTTGGTGCGAGTACCATTCCGGGTGCCTATCTGCTACCCTCGGTTGCAGCAGAGTTTAAGGCCCATCACGAGGGGGTCTCCTTTGAGATAGTGATCGAAGATACTGCCAAGGTGACAGAGATGGTCCGGACCCATCAGATTCTTATGGGGGTGGTGGGGGCAAAACTGACACCTGCCGATCTGAACTACGAGGAGGTGGCAGAAGATGAAGTGATTCTCGTCTGTCGACCAGAGGTTTTAAGGGACCCTGCAATAACGGACCTCGGGGTGGAAGACCTGAAGACCCTTCCCTTTATCATGAGGGAGGTGGGCTCAGGCACAAGGGAGGCATTCGAGAAATATCTACAATCTAAGGGTATAAACATTGATGACCTGAACACAGTGGCAACCCTTGGCAGTACTGATGCAGTGCGTGAGGCCCTAAAGGCGGGCCTCGGTGTGGGATACATCTCCAGGGTTGCCGTCAGGGATGAACTCACCAGAGGTGAATTGAAGGAGATCAGGATAGAGGGATTCAGTATTCAGAGGAGATTCTATCTCATTACTCATAAAAAGAGGAGTCTGCCGAGGGTGTACAGGGAGTTCAGGGGGTTTCTCCTCAGAAAGGTGGTGTAATGTATATCTCAAAGAGGGAAGAAGAGGGTCTGACCCTTTATTATATCTGTGAGACCTACAATGATCATGGTTCATTGAAGAACAGGGTCCTTTTCGAATTAGGACCTGACCCGAGCAAGTACATTGTCTATCCAGGTGGGAACAGTTTCTATATAAGTGAAGAAGTGGAACTGACGATCCTGGCCAATGGCCATTCAGTTGACACCTTTGAACTCGAGGCACTATTCTGGCCCTATGTTGATCCGAGACTGAAGAGGGTCCTGAGGTCCCCTAACAGAAAGGTATCCACAAAGAGATACTCAAGGGAGGAACTGTTCAGGATGCAGCAGAGAATCCACCCCTTTGACAAGAGGCGGCTACACTTCATCAGGTTTGGCTCAATAAATCAGGAGGACATCCTCAGGTATCCCTACAGGTTCTTTAACAGGCTGCTTGACAAATCAAGGGATGAGATTGAGTGCATGATAGATGAATCAGAGAAGAAACTGAGGCGGTCGGAACTGAAGACCTATGTCTACACCATCTTCCAGTTAAGCCGCCACTTCCCCGGGCTCAGGGAGGCACTGAGAGATCCCTCTCTGCTACCGGAGGATAGGGTGGATCAGGCATTTATTGAAGAGGTCTGCCGCCTGAACGAGGATACCACACTCTGGGGTGAATACTATACAAATGGGAGGCTGAACAACTATCTGAAAAAGTATGTGATAATGTATTTTGACAATGAATTCCCCAGGGGCAGGAGGCCCTTTTTCTATCATTTTGAAAGACCTCCTGCAAAGGTGGGTATCTCCTTTTCTGATGCACTGAAGACACTTAATCTCACAAATGAGGAGTTTCAGAGGATCACCCTCAAGGGGCTGAAGAGGAGATACAGGAGACTCGCCCAGAGATGCCACCCTGATAAGGGTGGATGTAAAGATGAGTTTATCAAACTTTCAGAGGCATACAGAAGGCTTCTTGAGATAAAGAAAGGTGGTTAAGGAGGCGTGATGAAGGAGAGGGTGTTGAAATTGGGTATCCCGAAGGGAAGTCTGCAGGAATCCACGCTCAATCTCTTCAGAAAGGCAGGATATAACTTCCACATCTCTCACAGGAGTTACTACCCCACAGTGGATGATCAGGAGATCAAGGCGATGCTTGTCAGGGCCCAGGAGATGCCCAGATATGTGGAGAACGGTGTCCTTGACTGCGGGATCACCGGATACGACTGGATTGTGGAACAGAATGCAAATGTGAAGGAGGTGGCGCAACTGAATTATGCAAAGGAGGGGTTGAGGCCCGTGAGGTGGGTGGTTGCAGTGCCTGAGGACTCTGAGATTAAGAGTCTGAGAGACCTGGAGGGGAAGAGGATCGCCACAGAACTGGTGAGATTCACCAAGCGATTCCTCAGGTCCAAGGGGATCAAGGCGATTGTGGATTTTTCCTGGGGTGCGACGGAGGTTAAACCGCCCCATCTCGCCGATGCAATTGTGGAACTCACCGAGACAGGGACCTCACTGAGGGCCAATAAACTGAGGGTGATCGAGACGGTGCTTGTTTCTACCACCAGGTTCATCTCCAACAGAAAGGCCTGGAAGGACTCCTGGAAAAGGCAGAAGATGGAGAACATAGTGATGCTCCTGAAAGGTGCCCTTGAGGCAGAATTAAAGGTTGGGTTGAAGATGAATGTGCCTGAAGAGGCCCTCAAGAGGGTCCTCTCCCTGTTACCTGCTATGCACTCCCCAACCATATCCATGCTGACGGAGCAGGGCTGGTATGATATAGATGTGGTGATAGACGAGTCCTTGGTCAGGGACCTCATACCCAGGTTAAAGAAGGCAGGGGCCACAGGTATTGTTGAGTATAAATTGAACAAGGTGATCCCGTAAGAGGTCTCACTCCTCTGATTCCTGTCTCCGGAGTCTCCTGATAACCTCAAGCAGTGGGAGGTCTTCCCTCCGGGCTATTGTCTTTATATCCTCGTATTCAGGCTGAAAGATCGTCTTTCCATCTTTCTTGAAGACCTTAAACCGTACAGGCCCAAAGATGGTGTCCCTCCTCACCACCTCCCTTTTGAGACAGGTCCTCCTTACCTGGTGGAACCTCACCCCGAGTGTGGTTGTCTCTTTAAACAGTATATCCTTTAAGACAGGTGTATCTTCATCACGTGACAGGACAGTGATGAGCACTCCTGGGCGGGACTTCTTCATAACCACTGGGGTGAAATAGACATCAAGGGCACCTGCTGCAAGGAGTCGTTCCATCAGATACTCATAGACCTGCGGATTCATATCGTCTATATTCGTTTCTAAGACAGTCAGCAGTTCTTCCTCCCCTTCTGAGGGTCTGCTGTCTGCAGGTGTACCAAGGAAGGCCCTCAGGATATTTGGCTGCCCTGAGAGTTCTCTGGTGCCAGCGCCATATCCGATTCTGTCTATCACAACAGGTGGCAGAGGGCCAAAGGAGATGACAAGGGCCCTCAAGAGTGCAGCCCCTGTAGGGGTGGTTAGTTCGGCCTCTTCTGTACTGGAGTAGACGGGTATCCCCTTCAGTAATTCTGCAGTTGCAGGTGCAGGAACAGGAAGCATACCGTGGCTTGATTGGACCCTGCCACCTCCCAGATTCACAGAAGAGGCATACACCTCCTTCACTCCAAGGTGTTCCAGACTCAGCAGTACACCGATGACATCGACCAGACAGTCTGTTGCTGCCAGTTCATGAAGGTGGGCCTCCTCGATGGATACCCCATGTATCCCTGCCTCTACTTCAAACAGGGAGGTGAAGACCTCAAGGGCCTTCTTCTGCACCCACTCAGACAGAGGCGCCCCCTCTATCAGCCTTCTGATATCCTTCAGTTTCCTTGAAGATTTCTCCTTTTGCACCTTTACGGTAATGCTATTGGCATTGATCCCTCCTCTCAACAGCCGCTTCTGCCTTATAGAGAACCTCTCCGGGATACAACTTCGGAGTGTCTCCTCTAACCATCCGGTTGAGACCCCGAGGTCAATCAGGGCCGCAAGGAACATGTCTCCACTTATCCCTGAAGAACAATCAAGATAGAGTATCATTGTACAAATTTGTCCATAGAAATGATTTTTTCATCGCATAAATTTGGTCCGAAACCAGCACTGCCACCTTATTGTTTTCTCACCAAAGGTAACTGGCAAATCAGGACATTGCCGCCCCTTTGATTTAACATCCTGAAAAGTGATAAAATCTATTTTAACTAATTACAGACCTTAAAAATCAAAGGCTGATGATAGAGACCTCAGACTAAACTAAGTCAGGGAGTTGAGGGGGTTATCCCTTGACCTTCAACTCCAGAATAAAGGGAGTGAAATATGTTACAGGACAATGTTCCCTTGGGGCTTACCTTTGATGACGTCCTGCTCCTGCCTGCCAAAAGTGATGTGGTGCCTAAGGAGGTGGATGTGAGCACCCTGCTGTCGAGAAATATCAGGCTGAATATACCCATTGTGAGTGCTGCGATGGATACAGTGACAGAGGCGAATCTTGCTATCGCCTTGGCACGGGAGGGTGGCATAGGTATTATCCACAGGGCGATGTCTCCTGACAGACAGGCCCTGGAGGTGGATAAGGTGAAGAAGTCAGAGAGCGGTATGATCCTCGATCCTATCACCATCTCCCCTGATGCACCGATAAGAGAGGCGACGGAGATAATGGCAAGATACAAGATTTCGGGAGTACCTGTCACCGTGAATGGCAAACTGGTGGGTATCCTCACCAACAGGGACCTCAGATTTGAGACAGATCTGTCCAAGAGGGTTGATGAGGTGATGACAAGGGAAAACCTTATAACTGCCAAGGAGAACATAACCCTGGAGGAGGCAAAGGAGATCCTGCACAGGTACAAGATCGAGAAACTGCCCATCGTGGACGACAGCGGGAACCTGAAAGGACTCATCACGATTAAGGATATAGAAAAACGGAGAAAGTATCCCAATGCCTGTAAGGATGAGGTGGGTAGATTGAGGGTTGGGGCTGCTGTGGGTGTGGGGAGGGATGCCCTTGAACGGGCGGAACTCCTGGTACAAAAGGGGGTAGACGTGATTGTGATAGACACTGCCCATGGCCATAGTGAGGCAGTTATAAAGACCGTAAAAGAACTCAAAAAGAGATACGACATAGATATTGTCGCAGGTAATGTGGCAACCCGTGAGGGTGCTGAAGACCTCATAGAGGCAGGTGCTGATGCCATAAAGGTGGGCATTGGTCCCGGCTCCATATGTACTACCAGGGTTGTGGCAGGTGCTGGTGTGCCTCAGTTAACAGCGATTAAGGAATGCTATTCAGTCGCAAACAGATACGAGGTCCCCATAATAGCAGATGGTGGGATAAAGTTTTCAGGGGATATAACTAAGGCCCTGGCAGCAGGCGCCCATTCTGTAATGATTGGAAGCCTTTTTGCCGGTACAGACGAGGCACCTGGTGAAGTGATCCTATACCAGGGCAGGAGTTATAAGGTCTACCGTGGTATGGGGTCCCTGGGAGCGATGATGCAGGGTGCAAGGGACAGATATGGACAGGAAGGGGTTGAGTTATCGAAGTTAGTGCCAGAAGGGGTTGAAGGGCGTGTGCCTTACAAAGGCCCTCTTGCCCAGAGTGTGCATCAACTGGTAGGGGGGCTGAAGTCAGGAATGGGTTATTGCGGATGCAGGACCCTGGAGGAACTTCGGAGCAAGGCCCGTTTTATAAGGATTACAAATGCGGGGCTCAGGGAGAGTCATGTCCATGATGTGATAATCACAAAGGAGGCCCCAAACTATCGTACAGAGTGGTAGTGCATGATTGAAGACAGGATCCTGGTACTCGATTTTGGTTCCCAGTATACCCAGTTAATTGCGAGAAGGGTGCGGGAATGTAAGGTATACTCTGAGATTTATCCCTACGACACCCCCCTTGAGAAGATAAGGGAGTTTAAACCAAAGGGGATAATCCTGTCTGGTGGTCCATCCAGTGTCTATGAGCCTGATGCTCCACTGCCAGAGCCCGGAATATTCGAACTGGGTGTACCTGTACTCGGTATATGTTACGGTATGCAGGTTATGGCATATATGCTTGGTGGTGAAGTGGCAAAGGCACAGAAGAGGGAATACGGAAGGGCAGAGATCATTGTTGATGATGACAGGGACCTGCTATGGGGTATTACTGACCATTCTGTGGTATGGATGAGTCATGCCGACAGGATTGACAAGTGTCCAAGGGGGTTCCAGCCAATAGCCCATACCGAGAACTCTCCGATTGCTGCAATGGCGGATCATGAAAGGAGGTTATATGCACTCCAGTTCCATCCTGAGGTCGTCCATACTGAGGAAGGCAAGAGAATCATCCAGAATTTTGTTATTGACATCTGTGGCTGTAGGCCTGAATGGGAGATGTCATCCTTTATTCAGTGGGCAACCGAGCAGATCAGACAGAAGGTGGGTGATGGGAAGGTGATATGTGCCCTCAGTGGCGGTGTAGACTCCTCTGTAACCGCCCTTCTTGTGCACAGGGCTGTAGGTGATAACCTCACCTGTATATTTGTGGACAACGGGCTCCTGAGAAAGGGGGAGGCTGAGAAGGTGAAGGACACCTTTCAGAGGCACTTCCAGATAAAACTGCACTTTGTGGATGCTCGGGAGAGATTTCTGAAGTTGCTGGAGGGTGTTGTGGATCCTGAGGAGAAGAGGAAGAGGATCGGCAGGGAGTTTATTAGTGTGTTCGAAGAAGAGGCGAGAAAGATAGAGGGTGTAAGGTTCCTTGCCCAGGGAACACTTTATCCTGATGTGATAGAGAGTGTCTCATTCAAGGGTCCATCAGCTACCATCAAGTCTCATCACAATGTGGGTGGGCTGCCAGAGGTGATGGACCTCGAGTTAATAGAACCCCTCAGGGAGTTGTTCAAGGACGAGGTGAGAGTCCTTGGAGAGGAACTTGGGCTGCCAGAGGAGATCTGCTGGAGACATCCCTTCCCAGGGCCTGGCCTTGCTATAAGGTGTATAGGAGAGGTGACAAGAGAGAAACTCCATATCCTCAGAGAGGCTGATGCGATTGTCCTGGAAGAGGTGAAGAGGGCTGGCTATTACAGAAAACTCTGGCAGGCCTTTGCCGTGCTTCTACCGGTAAGGACAGTGGGTGTAATGGGAGACCTCAGGACATATGAATACGCCCTTGCTGTGAGGGCCGTGACCAGTCTGGATGGTATGACAGCAGACTGGGCCAGATTGCCTGAAGAGTTGCTGACGAGGATATCAAACCGGATAATAAATGAGGTGGAGGGGATTAACAGGGTTGTGTATGATATAAGTTCAAAGCCTCCGAGCACCATTGAGTGGGAATGAGAGGTGTTTGATCTCAAGACATACATCAAGGAGAGAAGAGACGCGGTCGATGAGTTTCTCCGGCAGCACTTCAGTGTGAGATTTCAACCAGAGATACTCTATGAATCCATGACATACTCACTTTTCGCTGGTGGCAAGAGATTGAGACCCATCCTCGCGATCGCCTCATATGAGACCTGTGGAGGGGAGTATAGACAGATACTGCCACAGGCAGCAGCACTGGAGTTGATCCACACCTACTCCCTCATCCATGATGACCTTCCTGCAATGGATAACGACGATATCAGGAGGGGTAAGCCCACAAATCACAGGGTCTTTGGAGAGGCGATGGCCATCCTGGCAGGTGACGCCCTCCTCACAGAGGCATTTTATATCTTTCTCAACAGTGAGCACTTCCCCCCGGAGAGGCTGATCGAGGCCTGCCGACATCTGGCAGATGCTGCAGGGCCGAGGGGTATGGTCGGAGGCCAGGCAGAGGATATCCTCTCTGAGGGCAGACCACCGGAGCCTGACACGCTCTTTTTCATCCATACCCACAAGACAGGGGCCCTTATCAGTGCCTCGGTCAGGATAGGTGCTATACTTGCCGATGTCCCTGTGCACCTCAGGGATGCCCTTGGTGTCTTTGGAGACAAGATCGGGCTCGCCTTCCAGATAGCAGACGATATACTGGATGTGACAGGTGAGGAGGAGAGGATGGGAAAGAAGAAGGGCTCTGACCAGAGAAAGGGGAAGATGACCTATCCGTCACTGTATGGGATTGACAGATCACGGGCTGCTGCTGAAGAACTCGTCAGGGAGGCGGTCGGGGCACTCAGGGTCTTTGGAGAGAGTGCAACCCCTCTTGTTTCAATTGCCCAGTACATCATACAGAGAGTTGAGTAAGAAGGAGAGATTGGACCTCCTGCTCCTGTGAAACTCCCTCTCCCTCAAAGGGAGAGGGCAGGGATGAGGGTGATCAAAAATACCTTTCCTGAACCAACTAAATTGGAGAAGAACCCAAAATCTCTGATCTTGTGGGGAGTCCCTGCCTCTTACGGTCTTCTTGACAGAGACGAAAGTGTTATAATAAAATTGATATTGATAATAATTTTCAATAAAGGTGCCTCCCTTGCACTGCCACAAACAGGAAAGGATAGCCACAGGTATAAAAAGGGTTGTATTAGTGGGCAACCCGAATGTGGGTAAGAGTGTCATCTTTGGACTGCTGACGGGCAGATATGTGACTGTCTCAAACTATCCTGGCACCACTGTAGAGGTCTCTCAGGGTAATATGAAACTCTCCCAGGAGCGGTTCCTGGTGATTGATACCCCTGGTGTGAACAGTCTGATCCCAATGAGTGAAGACGAGAGGGTGACCAGGGATATACTCCTGTCTGAGAGACCCTATGCTGTGATTCAGGTGGCTGATTCGAAGAACCTGAAGAGGACCCTGATGTTGCTGACACAACTTGCAGAGATGCAGATCCCGGTTGTACTTGACCTGAACATGGAGGATGAGGCCAGAGACAAGGGCATCGAGATTGATAAGGCAGGACTTTCAGAAATGCTTGGAATAGATGTGGTCGGCACTGTTGCCCCCAGGAGAAAGGGCCTGAGGAAACTCAGGGATGCCCTAAAAGAACCCAAGGTGCCCAAATTACTGGTGAGGTATCCTGAACCATTAGAGGGATATATAAAGAGGATAGAAGAGATACTGCCGGAGGCCCCTGTGTCAAAGAGATCACTGGCGGTGATGGTGCTGGCTGGAGATGAAAGCCTGAAGGGATGGCTCAACAGGAACCTATCCAAGCAGAAGGTGGAAGAACTGGAAGTCCTTGTTGAGGAGTGTCAGCGACTCTTCCCGCTACCCCTTTCAGTAATAATAAACAATGCACGGGTGGAGGTGGTGGAAGGGATTGTGAGGGAGGTCCTCAGACGGACAGAGGTGAAAGGTGGCACAATCAGGCAGACCCTTGAGGCGATGAGTATGCATCCCTTGGGTGGAATACCAGTACTGCTTGTTGTGCTTTACGGCCTTTATCAGTTTGTGGGGGTCTTTGGTGCGGGCACGCTGGTTGACCTCCTTGAAGGGGTGGTCTTTGAGAGATATATAAACCCGATGACAATCAAGACCGTGGAACTCCTCTTCCCTTCCGGGTTTATTCACGACCTCTTTGTTGGGCAGTATGGCATTGTGACCATGGCATTAACCTATGCTATAGCGATTATCCTTCCCATAACAACCACCTTCTTTATTGCCTTCTCCCTTCTTGAAGACAGCGGTTATCTGCCGAGACTGGCGATCCTGAGTAACAGGGCGTTCAACCTCATAGGACTGAATGGGAAGGCGATCCTCCCGATGGTGCTCGGGCTCGGATGTGGTACCATGGCTGTCATGACCACAAGGATACTGGAGACCAGAAGAGACAGGATAATAGCCACCTTCCTGCTCGCCCTTGCAATACCCTGCTCAGCCCAGCTTGGTGTAATACTCGGGATGGTGGGGTCCCTATCAGGTAAGGCAACACTCATATGGTTTGGAACAGTAATTGGTGTCCTGATGGTATCAGGTTATCTCGCCTCCAGGGTGGTACCAGGCTCCAGATCAGAACTCTTTCTCGAGATACCCCCGCTCAGGGTCCCAAGGACAGGCAATGTCCTGCTGAAGACACTCGGCAGGATAGAGTGGTACCTGAAGGAGGCCGTCCCCCTCTTCATTCTTGGCACCCTTGTACTCTTTCTCCTTGACAAGATGATGCTTCTCGGTTTGATAGAAAAGACGATGTATCCAATAGTGCATGGCGTGCTGGGGCTTCCACAGGAGACAGCAGGCTTCTTCCTCATGGGTTTCCTCAGAAGGGACTACGGGGCAGCAGGGCTTTTCAGCATGGCTGAAAAGGGCCTGCTGACTCCTCAACAGACCCTTGTAAGCATAATAACCATCACCCTCTTCGTTCCTTGTCTGGCCAACTTCTTTATGATAATAAAAGAGCGGGGGCTGAAGGTGGCCCTTATTGTTACTGCCGTTGTCTTCTTTATTGCATTTTTTGTGGGTGGTATGATGAACTTTATAATAAGTAACGTCCCTGTACTGAGCAATCTATAGGGGACCCCCTGTACTGCTTGACTCATAGCATTTAGGGAGGACAGCAGAGATGGAGGAGATCAAGGTTCACCCGGAGTGTATTCCCTGTTTCTTCAGGCAGGTAGTGATAGCCCTGCAGGGCTTGCCCCTGACTGAGCATGAAAGACTCCAGGTGATGAGGGACTGCCTGAGTTATACTGCAACCTTAGACCTTGGCAGGACACCTGCCCATGCCACAACCTTTCTGCACAGGAGGGTGAGAGAACTGCTCGGGTTCGATCCATTTGCAGAGAGAAAGAGACATTACAATGAATTGGCGATGAGATTGTATCCTCACCTGAAGGAGATGGTGGAGGGGGCAGATGACCCCCTGAGGGCAGCATTCAGGGTCGCCATAGCAGGTAATGTGATTGACCTCGGTATATACACCGAGATAGATGTAGAGGCAGAACTGCAGAGGGCACTATCAATGGAGATGCCTTATGAGGAATACGAAGAACTGAAGAATGCACTTGAAAGATCTGAAGAGGTGTTGTATCTACTTGACAATTCAGGAGAGATAGTATTCGACAGGGTCTTGATCGAGTTACTACAGGCCCGGGGCAACACTGTCACGGCTGCTGTGAAGGCAGGCCCAATAATAAATGATGCCACTATGGAGGATGCGGTGCAGGTGGGGTTGACAGAGATATGCAGGGTGGTCGATAATGGTTCGGACGGAGTTGGAACGATTCTCGAGTGGTGTTCAGATGAGTTTAGAAGGCTCTTTTATGAGACACCCGTGGTGATCAGCAAAGGACAGGGGAACTTCGAAACGCTCTTTTCAGAGAACATCCGGGAGAAAGAAAATGATCTGTTTTTCCTGTTTCAGGTCAAGTGTGATGTGGTATCCAGGTATTCATCTATAAAGAAGGGCGAGAGGGTGCTTGTCTCTTCTCATACCCTGGCAGGACTGAAGACGATCTAAGAGATCAAGGAGTAGAGAAATGGAGGTTGTAAAGGTCTCAAGGGACAATATGGAGGAGGTCCTCAGGAAGGCGATAGATGTCCTTCAGAGGGGCGGTGTGGTTGCCTTTCCCACGGAGACATTCTATGGGCTTGGTGTCAGATATGACAATGAGGATGCCCTCAGAAGGCTCTATGAAGTAAAGAAAAGGCCTATGGAGAAGGCCATCCCCCTGCTTGTTAAGGACATACATCAGGTGGAGACCATTGTTGAGGAGATTCCACCCCTGGCACGCCAATTGATGGAGAGATACTGGCCTGGACCACTCACTATTGTGCTCAGGGCAAGGCCAGAGGTGAGTCCACTGCTGACTGCCGGTACAGGCAAGGTGGCTGTGAGGGTACCAGGAGAGTCCTTTGCGCTGGAACTCGTAAGGGCGGCAGGTTTTCCAATCACTGCCACAAGTGCAAACCCCTCTGGGGCACCACCAGCCACCACTGCCCAGGAGGTCTTGAAGTACTTTACAGTGGAACTGGACCTCATTGTGGACGGTGGTAAGAGCCTCTCTGAAGAGCCTTCAACCATTGTTGAGATAGTTCAGGAAGGGGTGAAACTCCTCAGAAGAGGTGTAGTAAAAAGGATAGCAGAGGAGGGACAGTAATGCAACCAAAGAGAAGGCACAAGAGATACCCGCTTTTTGCCATTGCCGAGTTGAGACACAAAGAAGACTCTATTACCGCAATGGTGGACAATATCTCTCTTCAAGGGCTCGGTGTCTACTGCCTGAAACCAATTGAACTGGGCGCCAGGGTGGAGGTCGAGATCAGATTCATCTCCGCAGAAGGAGATGAGAAATCAGACACCCTCCATGGCACAGTGGTATGGAACCTCAGGAGAGAGGATATATACATGATGGGTATCCTCTTTGAGAACGAACTCTCTCAGGAAGAACATCCACACCTCTACCGCCACTGGCTCTTTATGCAACAGGAGGGGTAGTCAATCCATCGGTCTGTTCTGGTAAAATTAAAAAAGGGGTGATCAGATATGGCAAGGCCCTATCAGCCCGAGGGTTCGGTAAGGACCAGGCCAAAGAAGAAGACAGAACGACCTCATCTCTACAAGGTTATTCTGTTAAATGATGATTATACGACAATGGACTTTGTGGTCCATATCTTAAAGACGGTGTTTCATAAGCCCCATGATGAGGCTGTGAGGATAATGCTCCATGTCCATCATAACGGCAGTGGCCTCTGTGGTGTATATACTAAGGAGATAGCCGAGACCAAGGTGAAGATGGTACATGACCTTGCAAGAAAGAATAACTTCCCACTAAGGTGTGTAATGGAAAGGGAGTAGATATGCTTGACAGACAGTTAGAGAAGACGCTTGACAGGACGTTCCAGAAGGCCAGACAGAAGAGGCATGAATATCTCACGGTGGAACACATACTCTATGCGATACTGCTGGATGATTGGGGTCGTGAGATTATTGTCAACTGCGGTGGTGATGTGAAGAGGCTCCAGGGAAATCTGGAGAGGTTCTTTGCAGATTACATTCCGAAAGTGCCGGCCCCAATGGATGCCTATCCCCAACCAACTGTTGCCTTTCAGAGGGTGATTGACAGGGCTGTTGAGCATGTGAGGGCGGCTGAAAAACCCTTCGCAGATGCAGGTGACCTGCTGGCATCCCTCTTCCTTGAGGATGATTCCTTTGCTGTCTATTTCCTACAACAGGAGGGGATAACGAGGCTTGATGTTCTGAATTATATATCTCATGGAACTCCGAAGGAGGAAATAGAAGAGGAAGAAGACGAAGAGGAACGCCAATTCAGGAGGAAGAGGGACCCGCTCAAGAGATACACAGTGAACCTTGTGGAGAAGGCCAAGAGGGGGGAGATAGACCCCCTTGTGGGCAGGCAGGAGGAATTGAAGAGGACGATCCAGATCCTTGCGAGGAGACGAAAAAACAATGTTGTCTTTGTGGGTGATCCCGGCGTGGGTAAGACCGCTATTGTGGAAGGACTTGCCCTGAAGATCGCCCGAGGTGAGGTGCCTGATACCCTGAAAAGGGCCCAGATATTTGCCCTTGACATGGGAGCACTGCTCGCCGGAACCCGCTACAGGGGAGACTTTGAGGAGAGGTTAAAGGCCACCATAAAGGCGCTGGAAAAGATAGAGGATGCCATCCTCTTCATAGACGAGATCCATACTGTGGTTGGTGCTGGTGCAGCCAGTGGTGCAACCTTAGATGCCTCCAATATACTCAAGCCGGTGCTCACCTCAGGCAGGTTGCGTTGCATAGGTGCAACCACCTATGAAGAGTATAAGAACCATTTTGAGAAGGACAGGGCCCTTTCAAGGAGGTTCCAGAAGGTTGAGATAAATGAGCCCTCTGTTGATGAGACAATAAAGATACTGAAGGGGCTCAGGAGTTACTATGAGGATTACCATGGTGTGAGATACACTGACAAGGCCCTCCGGGCGGCGGCAGAACTGTCTGCCAAGTACATAAATGATAGATACCTCCCTGACAAGGCCATAGATGTGATAGACGAGGTGGGTGCGCTGGTGAAACTGTCCGCTTCGAAGAGGACGGTGACAGTTAGGGACATCGAGGAGGTGGTGGCCAGGATTGCCAGGATACCCTCAAGGAACATATCCGCCTCTGATGTTCAGAGACTCAAGGACTTAGAGTCAGAGTTGAAGAGGGTGGTGTATGGACAGGATGAGGCGATCCAGACCCTTGTATCAGCCATAAAGAGGGCAAAGGCAGGGCTCGGTTCTCCTGATAGACCGATCGGGTGCTTCCTCTTTATAGGCCCTACAGGTGTGGGGAAGACAGAGGTCTCACGACAGTTGGCCAGTGTCCTCGGTGTGAAGTTCATAAGGTTTGATATGAGCGAGTATATGGAGAAACATGCTGTGTCACGACTTATAGGTGCACCTCCTGGTTACGTAGGTTTTGAACAGGGTGGACTCTTAACTGACGAGATAAGAAAGAATCCTTATTCTGTGCTCCTGCTTGATGAGATCGAGAAGGCCCATCCTGATATATTCAATATACTTCTTCAGATAATGGATTATGCCACACTCACGGACAACAATGGCAGGAGGGCCGACTTCAGGAATGTGATCCTCATCATGACTTCCAATGTGGGGGCAAGAGAGGTTGACAGGGGTGTGATAGGATTTGGAGACCGAACCTCTGATGCACAGGCGAAGAGCCGGGAGGCTGTAAACAGGCTCTTCAGCCCTGAGTTCAGGAACAGGCTTGATGCGATCATCACATTCAAGCCCCTTGAGAGAGACACCATCCTGATGGTTGTTGACAAGTTTATTAGACAACTACAGGAACAACTTGCCCAGAAACAGGTGACCCTCACTGTTACGGAGGCTGCAAGGGCCTATCTCGCAGAGAAGGGATTTGACAAGAAATTTGGTGCAAGACCGATGGCAAGGGTGATCCAGACTGAACTGAAGGACCCCCTTTCTGATGAGATACTTTTCGGCAGACTGAAGAAGGGAGGGACAGTGAGGGTAGACCATGATGGCAAGGCCCTGAGATTCGAGTTTGAGGGCTGATCTCTGTTAAAAGTTGGCGGGTTGCCTCCAAATGGAGGGTCCCGGAAATCTTTGATTTCCGGCAGAAAACTGAATTAATGCGACAGCCCCCTCCCTGCCCCACCACCTCTAATGTCTTTTGACTAAAGTCTAACGGCAATTTTGGGGAACAGAAAATACTTGACAAAAATAGTTAAGTATTTTATAATTTGATTATGCTCAGGCTTTCGACAAAGGGACAATACGGTGTGAGGGCCATGTATGAGATAGCAAGGGGATATCCTGACGAGCCTGTAAACATAAAGAGTATCTCCCGGAGGCAGGATGTCTCGATCCACTACCTTGAGCAGATACTGAATCGGCTCAGGAGGGCCGGGCTTATAAAAAGTGTTAAGGGGCCCGGGGGAGGTTATCTCCTCACACGACCACCTGAGGAGATCTCCATAGCAGAGATACTTGAGGAACTTGAAGGCCCCTTTGCCCTCACCTCCTGTCTCAATCCTGAAGAGGGCTGTGTGAGGGTGGACAGGTGTGTGACCCATCTGTTATGGAAGTCCCTGGGCTGGCAGATAGAGTCATTTCTGAGGACTGTAACGCTTGATGACCTCCTGAAGGGATTTAAACCTTTGGACTATCAAACACTGCTGAAGAGGGCCAGAGTATGAGTAAAATAAAATTCGTATCAGGAATAAAGCCAGATGTGACCACAGACATTGTATATATGATGTGCCCTATGCACCTGTTGAAACTCGATGAGATGATGAGGGAACTTGAGAAGGGGCAGATTCTGGAACTCCTGACAGACTACGACGGGGCCCTCGAGGATATACCTGAGTGGTGTGAGAAGACAGGTAATGAGTTTCTCGGTGTTGAGGAGGCAGAGGATTATTATAAATTCTACATAAGGAAAAAGACGGACAAACTCTACTGCCCGGTGCCACAGGCGGTGGAAGAAGAGTCACTGGGAACCACCGCTGAAGTGGCCCCAGTGGACAGAGACAATAAAAAACCAGAGAGGTGAAAAGATGGAGTGCTACTTTGATCATGTCGCAACCAATCCATTGAGGCCCGAGGTGCTCGAGGCGATGATGCCATATCTCAAAGAGGAGTTTGGTAACCCCCTCAGTGTATATCCTCTCGGTGTGAGGGCAAGGGAGGCGGTGGAGAAGGCGAGAGAGCAGGTGGCTTCCCTTGTAAACGCCAGGCCATCCGAGATAGTCTTCACCTCCAGCGGTGCCGAGGCTAATAACTTTGCACTCAGAGGAATAGCCATGGCAAGGCAGTACGAGGGGAAGCACATCATTGTGACCAGAATGGAACACCACTCTGTTCTGAACCCTGCAAGGTTTCTCGAGAAACTCGGCTTTGCCGTCACCTATGTGAATCCTGACCGTCAGGGCCTCATCAGTCCTGACGACATAAAAAAGGCGATTACAGACGAGACGATCCTAATCTCTGTCATATACGCAAGTCCTGAGGTGGGCACCATAGAGCCCATCAAGGAGATCGCCCAGATTGCAAGGGAGAGAGGTATAACCTTCCACACCGATGCAGTTGCAGCAGTGGGCAACATACCGGTTGATGTGGAGGACCTTGGAGTTGACCTCCTCAGCATGGCAGCCCATCAGTTCTACGGTCCAAAGGGAGCAGGTGCCCTTTACATCAGGCAGGGAACCAGGATAATACCCCTGATATTTGGTGGCATACAGGAGGGTGGCAGAAGGGCAGGCACAGAGAACGTACCAGCTATTGTGGGCATGGGAAGGGCTGCAGAACTGGCAAAGGAGGAACTGCCCCAGAGAGTGGAGCATGTGAGAGGTCTGAGAGACAAACTTGTGGAAGGTGTAATGAATAAGATAGAGGCGATACATTATACAGGCCATCCGGACAGGAGACTGCCTGGACATGCCAGTTTCTGCGTTGAATACATAGAGGGTGAGGCGATGCTCCTGATGCTTGCCTCAAAGGGCATATATGCTGCCAGTGGATCAGCCTGTACATCTAAGGCACTGAAGGCGTCTCCAGTACTGCTTTCTATGGGGATCCCGGCCCATATCGCCCATGGTTCCATCGTGTTCAGTTTTGGAATGGACAACACCATGGAGCAGATAGAATACACCCTTGAGGAATTTCCTCAGGTCGTCAGGAGACTAAGAGAACTCTCACCCTTCGCAAAGGGGTGGGAGGGAGTAGAGGAGGAAGGAAGATGTACTCCAAAGAAGTGATGGACCACTTTATGAACCCACGAAACGTTGGTGAGATGCCTGATGCAGATGGGGTCGGTGTAGAGGGCAATCCCGTATGTGGGGATGTGATGAAACTCTTTATCAAGGTTAAGGATGACCGGATAGTGGATGCGAAGTTCATGACCTTTGGTTGTGGTGCTGCGATCGCGGTCAGTAGCATGATTACAGAGATGGTCAAAGGGAAGACCCTGGATGAGGCACTCCAGATATCCAAGGAGAAGGTTGCTGAGGCGCTGGGAGGGTTGCCACCCCAGAAGATGCATTGCTCCAATCTTGGGGCGGATGCCCTCAGAAAGGCCATAGAGGACTATAAGAACAGGCAGAAAAAGAACTGAAAAAGGGCCGGCCCTCGCACAAGGGGCTGGTCCCTTCTTAGGCCTGTTCAGACCAGATATCTAACCCTTTTTGTTATACTAAACTCCACAATGAAGACAACCCTCACATCGGCCTCACCGTCACAGGTCCTGCTCGTCGGGTTTCTGGTAATAATACTAATGGGAACGGTGTTTCTGATGCTGCCCTATTCCACTGTCCAGGGCATCAGCCTCATTGATGCCCTGTTTACTGCCACCTCTGCGGTATGTGTTACAGGTCTCATTGTGAAGAACACAGGAACAGACTTTACCCCCTTTGGTCAACTGGTTATACTCATCCTGATACAGACAGGAGGGCTTGGCTACATGAGCCTCTCAACTATAGTGGCACTTCTGGCGGGCAGAAAGATAGGCATCTTCGAGAGGGCAATGATAAAGGAGTCATTCAATATCGATACCTTTGAGGGGATGGTGAGATAAAACGGCAGGATACCTGGAATATCAACCCATCTCCAGATGATGTCATCCATAAAGGAGACATACTGGTATTACTCGGGGCGAACAGTGATATAGAGAAACTGGGTTAGAGACCGCGATGCGCCTCAGCCCATCATGAGGGGGCTCTTCATCGCCTCAGTCCTTCTGGCTGACCTTACTGTATTCTCCATCAACATTGCTATGGTAACCGGACCAACCCCTCCTGGCACAGGTGTTATGGCAGAGACCTTCTCCTTCACATTCTCAAAGTCCACATCCCCCACTATCCGTCCGTCCTGGAGGACATTTATCCCTATGTCCACCACAACCGCACCTTCCTTCACCATATCCGCCTTTATGAGATGGGAGACACCTGTTGCAGAACAGAGGATGTCTGCCTGCCGGGTGAAGTACCCAAGATCACCTGTTGCCTTATGACAGACTGTCACGGTCGCCTCCTTTGCCAGAAGCATGAGGCTGAGGGGCTTGCCCACAGCAAGGCTCTTACCCACAACAACCGCATGTCTGCCCTTGATCGGGATCTGGTAGTGTTCCAGGAGTCTTATCACACCAAAGGGTGTACAGGGAAGGAATCCTGATACAGCAGGGAAAAACCCTGTCCTGTTAAGATTCTTGTACAGGCCCTCATCGAATATCTGGA
The DNA here is from genome assembly GCA_015492645.1 of Nitrospirota bacterium. Lineage (GTDB taxonomy): Bacteria > Nitrospirota > Thermodesulfovibrionia > Thermodesulfovibrionales > JdFR-85 > JdFR-85. The sequence goes on along the minus strand of WGER01000056.1, from coordinate 14,622 downwards.
AGGTGGACTCATCGGCCGCGAGCCTGCCTATGGATATCGCACCCAGGCCATCCACATCCTTCTCGGGCAGTATTTCGTTCACCACCCTCCGTGCGTTTATTCTTCTGGGTAGGGGGAAGAGCACAAGTATCCCGTTTATCCTCTCGTCTGCATTTAGCCTGTGGACAACATTGAGTATCTCATTTATGGACGCATCCGAGGGAAGTCTGAACTCATAGGGTCTGATGCCTGTCTGTCTGCAGGCCCTGAGAGTCGCAAGGAAGTATTGCTTTGATGCAGGGTTGTCTCCCACCAGTAAGAGCCCGAGTCCGACGTCTATTCCGAACCTCTTCAGTTCTTCAACCTCACCTCTCACATCACTCTTGATCTTTTCAGCCAGAGACCTTCCATCCAGTATCTTCGTCATCTTGACCTCCCTGTTATTATTGTCTTGCCCCAGAGTCCCCCTTTATTATCTTAAAATCTTACCAAACTAAGCACAAGAAAGACCAATTCGGAGGATTCACCAACCGCCCCTATGTTGTCTCCAGTAAGGCCGTGAAACATTCTCTGAAGGCATCGGGTCAATACAAGGGCAATACCGACAGTGGTTATCATTACAATCATCACCCTGGTTGTCCTGCTGAACAGGAGGCCAATAGCAATTACCGAGAAGGTGGCCAACAGCAGGGCCGTCAGGACCTCCCTTGTTCCTGTCTCCCTTATAAAGAGGCTGCCCAGCCCTTCTGTTCTCGCAGGACTGCCGAAGTAGCATGCCCCGGCCATTGCGGTTGTGCCTGCTACAGGGAACAGGAGTAACTCCGCCCAGAGCCCCTCTGACAGGAGTTCCTCGATGCAGAGGAACTTCAATAGCAGTACCAGAAACAGGGCAGTAGCACCAAGGGGTCCTACTGATGGATCCTTCATTATTCTGAGCCTCCTCTGTCTGTCCGTCCTTGCAGCAACTGCATCAATTGTGTCTGCAAGGCCGTCAAGATGCAGACCACCAGAAAGACCGGTATGTAACAGGAGAATACCTCCTGCCAGCACCTTTACAGGCACAAAGGGGCTAACGACAGAGGCCAGCCCGATGAGGATGAGACCCTTGAGTAATCCGGCAAGAGGGAAAAACGGGGTGGTCCTGGCAACACCCTGAGGGCCTCCCTTCAAGGGTATAGGCAGGACAGTCAGAAAACTGAGGGCCATAAGGATGCCTCTTATCATCTGTCCTGTCTGTCTGACACACCTGCCTCCTGAAAGGTGGCCATCTCGAGGTATATCTTCAGCCCGGCGTCAACCAGTGTCATGGCAAGGGCTGCTCCTGTTCCCTCACCCAGACGGAGATCCAGGTCAAGTACAGGACGTGCCCTCATATGCTCTATCATCGCCCTGTGTCCCTGCTCCTGGGACAGATGGGCAAAGAAGAGGTAATCCGCTACATTGTTATTAAGTTCGTATGCTATAAGGGCACCTGCGGTGGAGATGAAACCGTCAACCACTACAGGGACCCTCAGGGCAGATGCTCCAATACACAGACCGGCAATCCCCCCTATCTCAGGACCTCCAACCTTTGCAAGGACATCTATCGGGTCCCTCGGATCGGGTTGATTCCTCTCTATGGCCTTCTTTATAACCCCTATCTTATGTCTCAACCTCTCGTCATCTATACCTGTACCCCGACCCGTCACCTCCTCTACATCCCTGCCGGTGATCACTGCACATATGGCAGAGGAGGGTGTGGTGTTGCCTATACCCATCTCCCCTGTACCAAACATCCTGTATCCCCTCTTCACATACTCCCCGGCAAGGGTAATACCCACCTCTATACATCTGATCGCCTCCTGACGGCTCATGGCAGGTCCCTCTGTTATGTTCCCAGTACCGTAGAGTACCTTTCTTATCTCAAGTCCCTCGACAGGGTCAAAATCCGCCTTCACTCCTATATCCACCACAACCACATCAGCGCCTGCATGTCTTGCCAGGACGTTGATCCCGGCACCACCACGGATAAAGTTGTAGACCATCTGCCTGGTCACCTCCTGGGGAAAGGCAGACACGCCTTCCTCAGCCACCCCATGGTCAGCAGCAAAGGTGAAGACCACCTTCTTGGGCAGTTCAGGCATCTGTTCATCGTATATTGCTACCAGCCGCCTCGCAAATTCCTCCAGTCTGCCCAGACTCCCCTGAGGCTTTGTGAGGCTATCGAGTCTCCTCTGTGCAACCTCATAGAGACGACTGTCAACAGGCATGATTCTGTTGAGGGTCTCTTCAAGCATTCCATACCTCCTTTATTTGATTCTGAGTGGTTGTCCTGCCACAACCAGGTAGACCTCCCTGCAGAGGGAGGCGAACTGCTGATTCATCCACCCTGCCAGGTCCCTGAACATCCTCGCCAGTGGGTGCTCAGGGACAATCCCCATGCCCACTTCATTCGTCACAAAGTAGATCCGTGCTCCCCTGAGACTCCTCAGTCTCTGAAATGTCTCTTGTATCTCCCTTCTCACTTCCTCTGGATCCTGAAGACTCAACAGGAGGTTTGAGAGCCACAGGGTGAGACAGTCCACCACTATAGAGTCGTACCTCTCGTAGATCTCGGAAAGGAGGGTCCCCAGATGGAGAGGCTCCTCAAAGGTGTGCCATCCAGGCCCCCTTTTTGCCCTGTGGATCGCCACCCTCTCTGCCATCTCTTCATCCTTCACCTCAGCAGTGGCGACAAAGGCCAGACGACGGCCCTGCGCAGAGGCGAGTTTGAGGGCCAGGTCACTCTTTCCACTCCTTGCCCCTCCGGTTATCAGGACAAATTCAGACACCCTGTCCACTCCTGTTAACCTCCATCAGTATCTGGATTATCGCATCATAGTTCTCTGGCCTGTGAGGCAGGTCACAAGGGGAACAGTCCTTCAGCATATGGCCGTTGTAGGGTATGTAAACCGCCTCTCCTGGACAGGAGAGGTAATAGAGAGGGCAGAAACAGAACAGACAGTTAAACTCCTCTATATCTGTCTGATGACAGGGGAAAAACTCACACCCACTGTTGAAGAAAAATCTGTAAGAACTCTCCATCTCTCTCTCCAAAAAAAATCCCCAGGGCTTTTGAAAACCCTGGGGACTTAACCCTCTTCTCATCCCGGGCAACACCACTCCCAAGCCCCGAAGAGCGGTGTCCTCACGCCTTCAGGCAGGTCTTCTGGCTCCCCTGCGTCCCTCTGCCGCCTTCCCATCAGGCGCCCTCATCAGGCATACCTGAAAGTGGCATCATGGCAGAGGGCCTCCAGAATGCAGGGTCACAGCGGCGGGTCCGCTCCCGATTCTCACGGGATTCCCTTTTAAGCCCCCAAGGGCACCTGAAGGCCTCTGAACAGTATATTCAAATCACAGGCAATTTGGCAAGTGCCTCCTTTATCTTCTCCTCTGGATATTCGTAGTCCTCAAGTTTGCCCTCGAGGTAATCTGCATAGGCCTGCAGATCAAGATAACCGTGTCCACTGAGGTTAAAGAATATCACCTTCTCTCTGCCTTCTTCCTTACAGAGGAGGGCCTCATCTATTGCTGCCCTCACTGCATGGGCACTCTCTGGAGCAGGGATGATCCCTTCGGCCCTCGCAAATGTCACTGCCGCTTCAAACACCGCCCTCTGATGGTATGCCTTTGCCTCTATCAATCCATCATTGTAGAGTTGGCATATGAGGGGGGCATCTCCATGATACCTCAGACCACCGGCATGGATACCGGGTGGAACAAAGTCATGCCCGAGGGTGTACATCTTTATCAGCGGGGTGAGACCCGCTGTGTCTCCGAAGTCATACCTGAACTCACCCTTGGTGAGGGTTGGACAGGAGGCAGGCTCTACCGCAACAACCCTTAACTGCCTGCCGTGAATCTTGTCGTAAAGGAAGGGGAAACTCACGCCTGCGAGGTTACTTCCCCCACCACAACAGCCGAATATAACATCCGGGTACTCTCCTATCAGTTCAAACTGCCTCTTCGCCTCAAGCCCGATGATGGTCTGATGCAGCAGGACATGGTTGAGCACAGAACCGAGGGCATAGTTTGTATCCTCATGGGTTGCGGCATCCTCTACCGCCTCTGAGATGGCTATACCCAAGGAACCGGGGTTTTCAGGGTCATCTGCAAGGATCCTCCTTCCCGCCTCTGTATTTTCCGAGGGGCTCGCATACACCCTGGCCCCCCATGTCTCCATCGCTATCCTCCTGTAGGGCTTCTGGTTGTAACTCACCTTCACCATGTAGACCGTCACCTCCACCCCGAAGAGGCTCCCTGCCAGCGCCATTGCCGAGCCCCACTGGCCAGCACCTGTCTCGGTGGCGATCCTCCTGATCCCAGAGACCTTGTTGTAATACGCCTGAGGTACGGATGTATTTGGTTTATGACTGCCTGCAGGGCTCACCCCTTCATACTTGTAGTATATCCGGGCCGGGGTGTTGAGTGCCTCTTCCAGCCTCCTCGCCCTGTGCAGGGGCGTGGGACGCCAGAGGGTATAGACCTGTAACACCTCCTCTGGTATCTCAACCCATCTCTGGGTGGATACCTCCTGTTCTATTAAGGGCATCGGGAAGATAACCTTCAGGTCATCAGGCCCAACTGGCTGTTTGGTTGCAGGATGCAGTGGCGGGTCAGGCAACTTCGGCATGTCCGCAGCAATGTTATACCACTGCCTCGGTATCTCCCTTTCTGTAAGGATCACCTTTGTGTCATCCATAGAGACCTCCTGATCACATAAATTTTGAGATTATACAGTATAACACATCTGTCCAAAATAGGATTGAGGCACAGGCGGTATGCCTCAGAAACACAATTAACGGACAAATTTTCAAGTAGACTGACCTGTTCAGTACACTCAGGTTCAGAGTGTCAGTCCATGAGTAAGGCAACATGAAAGAGTTTATTTTCAAAGGTGTCCTGAATTCTGTTTCTTCGGCATACCGCCTGTGTACACTATCGCAGATTATTTTGGACAGCAGTGACAGTATAACAAACCTGATGCAGGGCTGCAACTCCGGACTCTGGTTTTTTGTTAATATAGTATTGTGTTAAGTGCACTCTTTGAACCATCGTCTATTGCTGTAATAGGGGCTTCAAGGAACCCCCAGAAGGTCGGTCACTCCATTGTCCAGAACCTCCTCACCCATGGCTACAGGGGCAGAGTATATCCTGTAAACCCCTCGGCCTCAGAGATACTCTCGCTGAAGAGTTACCCCTCTGTAAATGAGATTCCTGATGACATCGATCTCGCCCTCCTCAGCATCCCTGCACCGGCAGTACCAGAGGCACTCAGGGGGTGTGCAGAAAAGGGGGTGAAGGTTGCGATAGTCATCTCCGCAGGATTCAGGGAAACAGGAAAACAGGGGCTTGCTTTAGAGAGGGAGGTGAGAGAGATAGCAGAACAGGAGGGAATCAGGGTCCTTGGTCCCAACTGTCTGGGGGTTATTAACACAGGGGCATCACTGAATGCGACCTTTGCCAGGGGTATGCCTCCCAAGGGGAAGGTCTCTTTCTTTTCCCAGTCAGGTGCACTTGGAGTGGCCGTCCTCGACTGGGCAGTGATGAACAATGTGGGCTTTTCAAAGTTTGTGAGCCTGGGTAACAAGGCCGACCTTAATGAGTCAGACTTTGTGGAGTACTTCACTCAGGACCCATCCACCGAGGTGATAATAGGCTACATAGAGGACGTGGTGGACGGCAGGAGGTTTATGGAGGTGGCGAGGAGGTGCACCGCAACAAAACCGCTGATACTGATAAAGGCAGGAGGCACAGGGGCTGGCTCAAGGGCCGCCTCCTCACACACCGGTGCCCTGGCAGGCTCTGATAGGGCCTTTGATGCCGCCTTCAGGCAGACAGGCGTGATAAGGGCAACCGGGGTGAAGGAACTCTTTGAGATCGCAAAGGCATTCGTCCAGGGCCGTCTGCCGAAGGGCGACAGGGTCCTGATAGTGACAAACGCAGGGGGACCCGCCATTGTGGCTGCCGATGAATCTGAAAGGCAGGATCTCAAGTTGCCTGTTCCACCCAGAAGGGTCGTTGAGAGACTCCGAAGGATACTACCTTCAAACGCCTCCCTCTACAATCCGATCGACCTGATTGGAGATGCCACCTCCGAACGATACAGGGCGGTCCTTAAAGAGATGGTCAAATCAAAGGATATGGACACCATCATGGTGATTCTCACCCCACAGGCGATGACGGACACAGAGGCGGTGGCAGAGGTGGTGGTTGATGCCTTCAGGGCCTCTGAGAAGGTCTTTGTTACGGCCTTTATGGGAGGAGAGACAGTGGCAAAGGCGGTGGAGATTCTGAAAGAGGGTTCGGTGCCAAACTATGAGTACCCTGAAGAGGCGGTAAGGGCGATCTCAAGGGTGGTGAGGTTTGCTGAGTGGAGGAAGAGACCGCCTGGCAGACCGAAGCGTTTCAGGGATGTGGACAGGGGTGCCGTCAGTGAGACCCTCAGTTGGGCAAAGACCCACGGGATTACCCACCTTACCGAGGAGAATGCGAGGAGGTGCCTTGAGGCATACGGTATCGCCTTCCCCAGGTCATCCCTGGTTACCACTGCAGAGGCCGCATCCAAGGAGGCAAAGAGGATAGGGTTCCCTGTGGTGATGAAGGTCTCCTCACCCGATATACTCCACAAGACCGATCTCGGAGGGGTGAAACTGAACATAAGAAACCGGAAGGAGGCGGAGAAGGCATTTATTGAGATCATCTCGACGGTGAAGAGGAGGATGCCCCAGGCAAGGCTTCAGGGTGTGAACATATACGAGATGGTGACCGGTGGAAAAGAGGTGATAGTGGGTGTCACCTATGACAGGACCTTTGGTCACATGCTCATGTTCGGCCTTGGAGGTATATATGTGGAGGTGTTGAAGGATGTGAGTTTCAGGATTGTACCGATCACAGAGGCAGAGGCCCGGGAGATGATAAAGGAGGTGAGGGGCTATCCAATCCTGAGGGGTGTGAGGGGTGAGAGACCTGCTGACATAGAGGCCCTGACAGAGACGATACTCAGGGTGAATCAACTGGTGATCGAGTTCCCCGAGATACAGGAGATCGACATAAATCCTCTCGTCTTAAGAGAAAGGGGGGCGGTCGCCCTTGATGCAAGGCTGATCATAAAAACAGGAGGATGAGATGAAGAGACTCTACATAGGCTCAATAAATAGTGCCTCAGGAAAGAGTTTCCTCACACTCGGCCTGGGGTTGAACCTCAAAGACAGGGGGCTCAGGGTTGGATACACAAAGCCACTCGGTAAGGAGCCTGTCCTTCGTAATGGTAAGTTGGTGGATGCAGATGCACTCTTCTTCCAGGAGGCCCTTGGCCTGGACCAGCCCTTCCACACCCTTTCACCCTTCATCTACACCATTGAGACGGTCTCAAAGGCCCTGTCAGGCAGACTCAGGGATGTGAGGCAAAGAGTGCTGGGTGCCATTGAAGAGATAAAGGATGTGGATATACTGTTGATAGCGGGTACCACGGATATCTTTGAGGGTTCCATGTTTCAGATAAGCGGGATGACCCTGTCAAGGATGCCCCAGACCAGGGCGGTCATAGTGGAGGCATGGAGGGGAGAGGAGAGCATAGACGACATAATTGCTGCCTCCGATTTCATCGGACAGAGGCTGGCAGGTGTGGTTATCAACAGGGTCAGACCACAGGAGATGGAGTTCCTGAGGACCAAGGTGAGGGGGTTCCTGAGAAGGAGGGGTGTGAAGGTGCTCGGTCTGATCCCTGACAACACGATGCTCTCTGCAGTGACAGTGAGGAGTCTGGCTGAACTGCTCGGTGCAAGGGTCCTCTGTGCAGTAAGGGGCCTGGATGAACTGGTGGAGAATTTCTCCATAGGTGCGATGGATGTCCATAATGCCCTCAGGTACTTCAGGGCGACACCGAACAAGGCGGTGATTACAGGTGCCCACCGGAGTGACATCCAGATGGCTGCCCTGGAGACCTCAACAAGGTGTATCATACTGACAGGTGGCCTCATGCCTGACGAGACAATCATTGCAAAGGCAGAGGAGAGAGGTGTCCCCATCCTCCTGGTCAATGACGACACCTTTAGTACGGTGGAAAGGATCGAGTCTGTTATGGGGAAATCCAAGATCAGGGACCCGGGCAGGCTCCCGCTCATAAAGAAGGTGGTGAAGGAGAACCTCGATATAAGGGCACTTCTTAAGGGCCTGTGATTGACTGGATAAAAGAGGTGAGAAAGACCCTCTCATCCGTACTGAGAGGGAAGAAAGATGTTATAGAACTCGCCCTGGTCTGTCTTATAGCGAGGGGACACCTTCTTATTGAAGACATCCCCGGGGTGGGCAAGACCACCCTCGCCCTTGCCCTCGCCAGGGTGACGGATTGCACATTCCAGAGGATACAGTTCACCAGTGACCTCCTACCCTCAGATATCCTGGGTGTACATATCTACAATCCAGAGACAAGGGAGTTCGAGTTTAAGGAGGGGCCTGTATTCGCCAATATTGTGCTTGCCGATGAGATAAACCGTACAAACCCGAAGACCCAGTCAGCACTGCTGGAGGCGATGAATGAGAGGAAGGTGTCCATCGACAGAGAGGTCTATCAACTGCCAGAGCCCTTTATGGTGATCGCAACACAGAACCCGATGGAGTATCACGGGACCTTTCCCCTGCCTGAGAGTCAACTGGACAGGTTTATGCTCCACCTCAGGATAGGTTATCCCTCCTACCAGGAGGAGAAGGCAGTGGTCCTTGAGATGAGAGACTTTGACCATCTCATGAGACTCACTCCCGTGGTGACAAGGGACCAGATCCTTGAGGCCCAGCAGTTACTGAGGGATGTCCATGTAGAGGATTCCGTGGCAGACTACCTGATGGGGATCGTGGTCGCCACCAGAGGACATCCAGAGATAAGGCTCGGAGTGAGCACAAGGGGTGCACAGCACCTGCTCAGGGCGGCCAAGGCCCATGCACTCATACAGGGCAGGGACTTCCTCCTGCCAGAGGATGTAAAGAGGGTTGCCCCCTGGGTCCTCGCCCACAGGGTCCTCCTGAAGGGGAGGACCTTTATCCGGGACGCAGAGGAAGTGATAGTGAACCTCCTGAAGGAGACCGAGGTCCCCCTTTGAGGATAGAGCCAACGAGAGAGGGCAAGAGATTCCTGCTGGCCCTTCTGGTGGTCGGCTTTACATCCCTGAACACGGGGAACAATCTCATGTATCTGACCTTCTCGATGATGGCCGCACTCTTTGTTATCTCCTTGGTAGCAGGTTTTTTAAACCTGAAGTCCCTGCAGACAGCCCTCCAGGTGGATGAACCGATATTTGCGGGTCAGTCTAAGGAGATACTCCTGAGTGTCAAGAATCGTAAATGGTTCACCTCCTACAGCATCAGGTTCCTTTTAGAGGGGATCACCAGAGAGGGACTTTACATAGCAAAGGTCCCCCCTGGCAATGTGACCAGGATAAATCAGAGGGTCCTTTTTCAGAAGAGGGGTGTCTATGAGATGCGGTATGCCATCGTCCAGACATCCTTCCCCTTCATCTTCTTCCGGTTCAGGCAGAAGGCACCCCTGTCAGCAGGTACCAGGGGGACAACCCTTAGGGTGGTGGTCTACCCAAGACTCCTGGATATAGAGAGAGTCTTCGGGACAGCCATCCTGACGGAAGAGCAGAGGGGCAGACTCCTCCAGACAGAAGGCGAGGAGGTCCACAGTTTGAGGCAGTACAGGCCAGGAGACCACTGGAGGGCTATTCACTGGAAGAGCACCGCCAAGAGGGGCGACCTCATGGTGAAGGAGTTTGTAGTTGATGAACCGGAGAGGGTGACGGTGGTCCTTGATAACTCCCTCTGTAAAGAGGAGGAGGCCTTTGAGAAGGCGGTCTCCCTTTCTGCATCACTGCTCTACGAGGCGGTCCAGAGGGGTTATTCAGTCCGTCTCATCACCTCTTCAAAGGCCTTCCCCTTCGGTTCCGGGATGGAGCACCTCTGGAGGATGCTTGACTGTCTTGCCGTCTTGAGAAGCCCCAGGCCCTTTGAGGCAGTGCCTCCGATGGAGGAAAGGGAGATCCTCTTTCTGGTATTACCCGATGAGAAGACCTTTCTGGGACACCTCATCCCCAGGGCAGAGAGGGTATTTTATGCCTCCGATATATAAACTGATAACATGTCTGGTCGCATTGGTTGGAGACCTGAGTCTGATCACCACCGGTGAACTCAACCCCCTCATCTACATACCTGGCAGTCTGATGTTTGTAGGGTACTACAGGGCAATTAAGGGACTGCCTCAGGCCCACCGCTACCTCACAGGCACCCTTTCCACAGTGGTGCTCCTCCTCTTCTTCTTTGACGCCTTCTATCTTTCAAGGGACATCATAGTGGGTGTCTCCCACATGAGTATCCTCTTCCATACACTCAAGAGTTTTGATATAAAGGACCCCTGGGACCCCCTGCAGGTCTTCTTCATGTCCCTGATACAGTTACTACTCGCCTCTGAACTGACCCGTTCACTCGCCTTTGGTGCGGTCTTTCTACTGTTTATCGTCCTGATTGTATTTGCCATCTTCTACTCCCACCTCATGAAAGAGGGTGTGCCCACCGTAAGACCGTTCCTGAGGCCGCTGTTCAGCATAATGGGGATTGTGGTCTTACTCACCGCGATCTTCTTTGTCTCCACCCCGAGGCTCAGAGGGTCCCTTATTGGCGTTGGCCTCAGCAGGGGGATCAGGTCGGGCTTCTCAGAGAGCATCAAACTCGGGGGGCTGGAAGAGGTGAAACTCGACCCCACTGTGGTGATGAGGGTTACAGTAAAACCGATGGGGAGGCCCTTCATTCAGGGCAACCCCCTCTACCTGAGGGGGTCAACCTTTGAACTCTACAGGGAAGACACCTGGATCGACCTTGACAGGGCCTTTCAGACCTCCAGCAGAAAGTACAGGGCAGGCCCGGGGGGCATAGTATTCAGTGATGCCAGAAGGGATCTCTACCAGGAGGTGGTGCTTGAGCCCCTCGACTCAGAACTCCTCTTTTATACCGGCACACCTGTGATGCTCCAGTCAGAGGCAGGGGAGGTATACCTCACAGAAGACGGTGCACTCTCACTGCCCAGGAAGCGTTCCAAGAGGTTCAGGTACATCATCTACACCACAACTGACCCCCGGCCTGTGAAGGGCCCGCTGATGGAGTATCTCCAGTTGCCCGGGGGTCTCAGGAGGGTGAAGGCCCTTGCCGAGGAGGTTGCAGGGGGCACTTCTGAGCCGATGCAGAAGGCCCACTCAGTCGAGGCATATCTCAGGCAGAACTATACCTACTCCCTGAACCCATCCCGGGTGGACAGATCGGTGAGCCCTGTGGAGGACTTCCTGTTTAACACCAGGAGGGGGTACTGCGAGTACTACGCAACCGCGATGGTCCTGATGTTGAGGACCCTGGGGATACCGGCCCGTCTGGTCACCGGGTACCTTGCAGTGGAGTACAACCAGTACGGAAACTATTACATCGTGAGGCAGAGGGACGCCCACACCTGGGTGGAGGCAGCAGTGGATGGCCTCTGGCTCACCTTTGATCCAACACCCTCCACCGCTGAAGAGATCAGCAGGTCAGACCTTCTCCTCTTTCTTGACTTCCTGAAGATGAAGTGGCAGAGGTATGTGGTCGGGTTCAGTTCCTATGACCAAAGGAGGATCGCAGGTCTTCTGGCAAGGCCGATCAGGTTCGGCTTTAAGGCCCCGGCGGGCAGACCTGATCTCCGGTGGGTTGTCTATCCGGTGCCTGTCCTGTTCACTGCAGTACTGCTCATCTATCTGATGAGGAGACACCGCCTTCCACCTGTAAGTCGATTCTTTTTCGAAATAAGAAGGTCCCTTGGTGGTGAGCCCTCCATTACAGGTACGGAATTACTCCAGCAGTTGCCTCCCTCTCATCCCCTCTTCGGTGAACTAAGGGAGTTTGTCCTCCTCTATCACCGCCTCCGCTTCAGTCCACGCAGGGATGAAGACCTCTTTAGGAGATACGAGGCCCTCTACAGGTCTTTAAGGAAGGCCCTGAGAGGGAGGTCTCCTTCTCCTGAGGTACCAGAAGAGAGATACACCCGCAATCAGGGGCAACAGGTCTGATGGGTCTCCTCCGCCCCTGACACTACAGCCACCACCCCCTCCCCCTGAGACTGCACCCACTGAGGGGACAGTGACCAGGACCTCTACTGCCTCAGAATACCCTGCCACTGAGTTGTAGGCCATCAGCCGGTAGGAGTAGGTTGTTCCCCCCGAGACAGCGGTATCAGTATACACGGTGGTGTCAGGGGGGAGTGTGGCAAGGGTCGTATACTCACCCCCTGGCAGTCCCCTCTCAAGGATGTAGGACTCCTCAGAGGAGGAGTTGTCCACCCACTGGAGGACCACCTCAGTGGTAGTAGCAGACCCTGTGAGGGCAGTTGGAGGGGCAAGGGGTGTCACCACATGGAGGGTCCCTGAATAGGGCCCCTCTGCAACCCCGTCCAGGTAGGCCCTTAACCTGTAGGAGTATCCCCTCCCATCCAGCAGGCCCGTATCCGTGAATGAGGTCGCATCCGCGGGAAGGGTCGTCAGCACCTGAAAGCCTTCCCCGCTGTCCCTCTCAACTGTGTACCCGTCCTCCAGGGTCGCCCTCTCTGACCAACTGATCTGCACTGTGTCAGTGGTGACCGCCTCTACCACCAGTGAGGTGGGTGGAAGCAGGGCAGAAACCGCCCCCCAGGCATCCACCACACCACCTGAGGAGACCCTCCCCTGAAGACCACTGTACTGGTTTACGCCCCTCTTCATCAGTTCCTTGACCTGCAGATAGTTCAGACCCTGATAATACCCCTTCACCATCGCATAGACACCGGTGACGACCGCTGTCGCCATTGAGGTGCCGATGCCGAGGCTGTAACTGTTGTAGGGGACCGTGCTCAGCAGATAGACCCCCGGGGATCCGATATCCACAGTCGTTGCACCGTGGTTCGCAAAGACAGGGAGCATCCCTGAGTGGTCAACTGCCGTAACCGCGATGATGTTGTCAAGGCCGTATGAGGCGGGGTAGAAGGGTGTGATGTCTATATCGTCTCCAATGCCGTCTTTTCCGCCATTTCCTGCTGCGGTTATCACAACCACCCCCTCAGACCTCGCCATCTCTATCGCATCCCGCTCTGCATTTATGAAGGAGTAACCGCCAAAACTGGCGTTTATCACATCTGCGCCCTCCTCAACGGCATATCCGATCGCCTCTATCTCGTCGGCCACTGTGCCCCAGCCTTCCGCATCAAGCACCTTCAGGGGCATCAGGCTTACCTGCCAGCAGACCCCTGCTATACCGAGGCCGTTGTTGCCCGCCGCACCTATCAGTCCTGCCACATGGGTGCCGTGGCCATGGTCGTCCTGAGGGGAGTTGTCACGGTTCACGAAGTCCCACCCCACTGTGTCGTCAATATACCCGTTCTGGTCATTGTCCAGGCCATCAGCCACCTCCGCCGGGTTCCTCCATATATTCTCCGCGAGTTCCGGGTGGTCCATCTGAATGCCTGTATCAATAACCGCCACCACCACCTCCCTCTGGCATCTGGTCAGGTCCCATGCAGAGGGGGCGGAGATGAACTCCATGGCCCACTGTTCTGTAAAGAGCGGGTCATTCGGGACGGCCTGCACCCTCCTCAGGTAGTTTGGCTCTGCATAGAGGACCTCCCCTTTCAGGGCATCAGCAAGACCCTGGACAGTGACAACCTCGCCACCACCCCTGACCAGATAGATATCCCCTGCGAGTCTCCTGACAGAGATACCCTTAAGGCCCTCAGGGACCTGAGGGGCACCTTTAAACCTCACTATCACCTCGCCCTTCTTGTAGGGCCTGCCGAGTTGGTCAACCGCCACCTCCTCCCCTGTTATCCCTGAAGAGTACAGAGGAGTACCGAGCAGTGCAGCCCACAGGATGAGAATGCACAGTATGAAAAGAGGAGACCTCACCCCTCTCACAGGTCCCATGACTGCCGGACCAGATGTCGGATCTTCAGTTCCTCCTCCTGGACACCCCTTTCAGGAGGAACAGGACAGCGGGGACAAGGAGGAGCCCGATGTCTCCACCCTCCTTCCTTGAGACCACTGAACAGCCCCCACCACCGTTTGTTGATGGTGCCGGCACCGTCACTGTCGCCTCGTTGGAGTAGGAGGGGGACTCACCGATGGAGTTAAATGCTATCACCCTGTAGGTGTAGGTCTTCTGGGGCTCCACAGAGGTGTCACTGTAGGTCTGGGTGTCGGCAGGCAGGTTAACGAGCAGAGAAAAGGACGCCTCTCCCTCTGCCCTTCTTTCGACCCTGTAGCCGTCCTCCCCTGTGGCGTTGTCCTGCCAGGAGAGGTCAACTATGGTATGATCTGGGGCAACCGCCACCAAGGATGTGGGAGTCAGGAGGCTCGAGACCGCCTTATAGGCATTCACCCTCCCTGATGTGGCCACATACTCCTGGAACTGGGGGAGTCTGTCCACGAAGGTCTCAATCGTCGCCTTTATCTGTTGGATATCAAAGTTTCTGTAGTAGTCCATCAGCAGTGCCGCAAGTCCTGCCACATGGGGGGATGCCATTGAGGTCCCCTCTATGGTCTCGTAACCGAGGGGGGAGACATAGATTGGCCAGGTGCTGAGTGT